>NZ_SOGE01000014.1:0-205751 GCF_004402575.1 Cryobacterium sp. TMT2-4
CTCGTAGACACCGAGCCCCGCAAGTTCGGGGCGGTCAAGAAGGACGTCAGACATATTTACCTCTTCTGCCACCCCGGCAACCCGGATATTAGTCCGGTCATCCCGAGCCGGACTCCGTGAGGAGACCGGCTGAGAACGAGTTGTGAGGACGGCTCAGGTGCGCACCGCTGAGAGATCAAAGACAATCAGGGCCACGCCGTGCTGCGTCGCGGTCATCTGGACCGCGCGCATAAAAAAAACGGGAACACTTCACCCTAGGCTTCAGGGTTTCATCTGGCTACACTTCGGCTCGTTTTGGCGGGTCACCGGCAGGTCGTCGAGGGGTCGTCGGGGAGGCGCGGGCACGCAACGGATGCCGGCGGCAGTCTCCGGGGTTCGCAGAACGGCCGCGGGAGCTTAGAGTGTCTGAATACTCGCGCAGGCGAAACGCTCAAGCGGAGCGGTCCCGACGCGTCCATGCAGCGTGAAGTCCGAGGAGTCTCATGACCGACACCATTGCCCCCATCGCACCGGCCCACGGCGTCGGCCTGACTGACGCTGCCGCGCTGAAGGTGCGCAGCCTGCTTAGCCAGGAGGGTCGCGAAGACCTGAACCTGCGCGTAGCCGTGCAGCCCGGAGGCTGCTCCGGCCTGATCTACCAGCTCTACTTCGACGAGCGCATTCTCGAGGGCGACGTCGTCGTGGACTTCGACGGCGTCGGGGTCGTGCTCGACAAGATGAGTGTGCCGTACCTCGAGGGTGCCTCGATCGACTTCGAGGACACCATCGCGAAGCAGGGCTTCACGATCGACAACCCGAACGCCGGCAGCAGCTGCGCCTGCGGCGACTCCTTCAGCTAGAGTCGCCGCCGCCGTGCCTGGCCTTCCGGCGCCGGTCGCGGAGGCTGGCGCACGGGAGAACCTGCGCCCACTTTCCGAGCTGCGCCGCGGCCGTCAGCGCTGGGGCTGCCCCGGTGTCAGCGGGCGCCGACGACCATCCACTTCGCCGCCCGGGCGCGCAGCCCGAGCGTCACCCCGCGTGCGCCGAGGTAGCCGAACGCGAACGCCGCCATCAGCCAGGCCAGTCCCGCTGGTCCCGACGGCGCCAGCAGCAGCACCGCGACGGCCAGCGGCACGAACGCGGCCAGGTTCACCAATCCGGTCAGGGCCAGGTAGCGCGCGTCGCCGGCACCGATCAGCACTCCGTCGAGCACAAAGACCACCCCGCCGAGCGGAACGGATAGCCCGAGCACGATCAGGGCCGCCGGCAGCAGGTCGCTGACCTCGGTCGCGTTCGTGAACAGTCGGCCGAGCACGCCGCTCGCGGCGATCACCAGCAGCCCGAGCGCGGACCCGCTGAGCACGCCCCATTCGAGGCAGCGCCTGAGCACCGCGCGCACCTCGGCCAGGTTGCCGGCGCCGAGGCCCCGGCCCACCAGCGCCTGTGCCGCGATCGCCAGGGCGTCAAGGGCGAACGCGAGCGTGGCAAACAGGGTCATCGCGATCTGGAAGGCGGCCAGCTCGGGAGAACCGAGGCTCGTGGCCACGAAAACCGCGAGCAACATGGCCGCACGCAGGCTCACCGTGCGCAGGAACAGCCAGCCGCCGGATGCCGCGCCCCGCAACATCCCGACCCGATGCGGGCGCAGCGGCGCACTCTCGCGGCGGGCGTGGCGGCCGACGACGGCAAGATAGACCGCGACCATCGCCCACTGTGCCACGACTGTGCCGAGGGCGGATCCGACGATGCCGAGTCCCAGGCCGTAGATGAACACCGCATTCAGCAGGATGTTGACCGAGAACCCGATCCCGGCCACCCACAGCGGGGTGCGGGTGTCCTGCAGCCCGCGGAGCAGCCCGGTCGCCGCGAAGACGAGCAGCATGGCAGGCAGTCCGAACATCGATGGGCCCAAGTAGCTGACGGCCGCGGCGGTGACGGCGGGCTCGGCGCCGAACGCGCCGACGAGCAGGGGGGTGGCGAACCAGCCCGCAATCGCGAGCAGCACACCGAGGCCGAGGGCCAGCCAGAGTCCGTCGATGCCGACGGCGACCGCACGGCGGCGGTCACCGGCCCCCAGCCAGCGGGCCACCGCGGGCGTGGTGCTGTAGGCCAGGAAGACCATCAGGCCGATGATCGTTTGCAGCACGGCGCCGGCCAGGCCGAGTCCGGCCAGCGGAACGGCGCCGAGGTGCCCGACCATGGCGGAGTCGGCGAGCAGGAAGAGCGGTTCGGCGATGAGCGCGCCGACGGCGGGAATGGCGAGGCGCAGGATCTCGCGGTCGATGGGCTGCGGGCGGAGCACGGTGATGGTGATGCCAAAACTCTAGTTCAGCCCCTCCGCACCCGGTGTCCGCTTCCGGTGGTCGAGCCTGTCGAGACCCGGCGAGCCAATCTCCGCGCTGCCAGACAAGACTTCGAAACTAATGCTATAAAGTGTCCATAATAAGTGACAGAGACTCGACTACCTGTATGACATCAGGTACCCTCGTACCATGACGAACCTCGCGGATGACCTCAGTCGGGCGGCCGACGCCGTCGCCCTGCTGGGCTCCTCGATCAGGCCGGCATCACCGCCCGGGAGAAGCAGGCCCACGACGACCGCTCCCTGAAGGTCTACCGGCTGAGCAATGGCAACGTGCGCCTGAACGGGCTCTTCGCCCCCGAAGACGGCGAGTTCGTGCTCTCCACCTTCGACTCCATCACCAGCCCCCGCCGCGGCGGAGTGCGCTTCGTCGACCCGGAACGCGCCGCCTGGGCCCAAAAAATGCAGGACGACCCGCGCAGCACCGAGCAGATCAACGCGGACTCCCTCGTGCAGCTGCTCACAATCGCCGGCGAAGCCGACCCCGGCCGGGTCTTCGGCGGACGCCGCCCCTCGGTGCGCGTGATCGTGACCGAGAAAGCCCTCACAGCCGAACCCGCCGAGCCGGGTGCCGCCGAACCCGCCGCTCACGGGCAGATCGAAGGCAACCCGGTCCCCATCTCGCAGGAAACCATCGACCGGGTGCTCTGCGACACCGGCACCCGCGGCACCAAGTTCGACGACATCGGCCAAATCATCAACGTCGGCCGTGACGAACGACTCTTCACCGAGAAACAACGCGCCGCGATGGGAGTGCGCGACGGCGGATGCCGGTGGGTCGACTGCGACCGATCACCAGCCTGGACCGAAGCCCACCACATCAACGACTGGCTCACCGACAGCGGAGACACCAACCTCGCCGACGGAGTACTGCTCTGCCACCCGCACCATCTACTGCTGCACAACCAGCACTGGAAGATCACCCGCACCGGAACGCAACACTGGCTGCGGCCACCGGTGGAGAACGATCCGGAGCAGACACTGATCGCGCTGCCGAGCAAGGCGGTGGGGCTGTAGCTCCGGGTCTCGGCGCGCTCGACCAGCGAGCCGGGAGGTCCACCGCCATCCGTGTGCACACCCGATAGGTCTCTACCAGCTCGGCCACTGTCACAGCGAATAGGGTGGAGGCATGACTGACCAGGGGACCGCATCCGGAATCGACCGCGACGAACTTGACCTCGAGGTGCGTCCGCAGGACGACCTCTTCCGCCATGTGAACGGCAAGTGGATCGCCCGCAGCGAGATCCCGGCCGACAAGGCCCGCTGGGGCTCGTTCTACCTGCTCGCCGAGGAATCGGAGAAGGCCGTCCGGGAAATCATCCTCGAAGCCCAGACCGCCGCCCCCGGCACCGAGGAGCGCAAATTCGGCGACCTCTATGCCAGCTTCCTGGACGAGGACCGCGTCGAAGAGCTCGGAGCGACCCCGCTCGCGGCCGATCTCGCCATCGTCGACGCCGTCACCTCCATCCCCGAGCTGCTCGGCACCCTCGGCCGCCTCGAGCGCGCGGGCGTGCCCGGCGCCTTCGGTCTCTTCGTCGACAACGATCCGGGGGACCCCGAGCGCTACCTCGTCTTCGTCGAGCAGGGCGGGCTCGGCCTCCCCGACGAGTCCTACTACCGCGACGAGAAGTTCGCCGCGATCCGGGAGTCCTACCAGGCGTTCCTGACCCGGATGTTCGGCCTCGTCGGCACCCCGGATGCCGCCGGTCGCGCCGAGCGCGTGTTCCTTCTCGAAACCGAGCTCGCCACTCACCACTGGGACAAGGTGCGCTCGCGCGACAGCGAGAAGACCTACAACCTCAAGACCTGGGGTCAGGTCACCGCGTTGGCCGCCGGCGCCGACCTGCACCTTTGGCTTGACGGGCTTGACGGCCCGGCCGGTGCTCTCGACGAGGTTGTCGTGCGCCAGCCCAGCTTCGTGACCGGTCTGGCGGAGATGCTCACCGAGGACCAGCTCGAGGGCTGGAAGGACTGGCTACGGTGGCAGATCATCCGTTCCAGCGCCGCGTTCCTGTCGAGCGATTTCGTCGAGTCCAGCTTTGACTTCTACGGTCGCACCCTGACCGGCACTCCCCAGTTGCGCGAGCGCTGGAAGCGTGGCGTCTCGCTCGTCGAGGGGGCGCTCGGCGAGGCCGTCGGGCGCATCTACGTCGAGCGGCACTTCAAGCCCAGCGCGAAGGCGAGCATGGACATACTCGTGGCCAACCTGGTCGAGGCCTACCGCCGGAGCATCACCGAACTCGACTGGATGACCGCGGAGACGCGCGCCCGTGCGCTCGACAAGCTCGAGAAGTTCACCCCCAAGATCGGCTACCCGGTCAAGTGGCGGGACTACTCGACCCTTTCGGTCGACCCGGCCGACCTGATCAAGAACGTGCGCGCCACGAGCGAGTTCGAGTTTCAGCGGGAATTGGGCAAGATCGGCAACCCGCTCGACCGCGACGAGTGGTTCATGACCCCGCAGACGATCAACGCGTACTACAACCCGGGCTTCAACGAGATCGTCTTCCCGGCCGCCATCCTGCAGCCGCCGTTCTTCGACGATGCCCGCGATTCCGCCTCCAACTACGGCGCGATCGGCGCCGTCATCGGCCACGAGATCGGCCACGGCTTCGACGACCAGGGCTCGAAATACGACGGCACCGGGCTACTCACCGATTGGTGGACCGAAGATGACCGCACGGCCTTCGAAGAACGCACCGGCTCCCTGATCGAGCAGTTCAACGAGCTCGCCCCGCATCAGGTTCCCGACCACCACGTGAACGGCGCACTCACCATCGGCGAGAATATCGGCGACCTCGGCGGGCTCTCCATCGCTTGGAAGGCCTACCTGATCTCGCTGGACGGCCAGGCGCCGCCCGTGATCGACGGACTCACCGGCACCCAGCGCTTCTTCCTCTCCTGGGCACAGGCCTGGCAGCTCAAGATGCGTGACGAGGAGGCCGTCCGCCTGCTCTCGATCGACCCGCACTCGCCCAACGAATTCCGCTGCAACCAGATCGTGCGCAACATCGACGAGTTCTATACGGCGTTCGGCGTCACCCCGGACGACGCTCTCTGGCTGGACCCGGAAAAGCGCGTTACGATCTGGTGACCTCAGCGCGACCGTAAGCCCGTGTCACCGGGGTCGAGCAGCCCGAATCTACGTAAGGACCTGCCCACTGTGGCCATGCCATCCCAGGACTCAGAGCGCCGGTCTCGCCACTCCTCGGCGCGCCGCGGCAGGCACGGCGGCGTGGACGCCACGGCGAACTTCAGCCGCGGGTTCCAGGCGCTCGGTGACCTCGCGGTCGACGGGGTGCAGGTCTCGGCCCGCGCCACCGATTTGGTCACCGGCCGGGTGCTGTTCTCCGTGGACGACCACGTGGTCATGCCCACCGCCGGCATCGGCACGGTGCTTCTGCTGATCGAGGTCGCCGCCCGGCTCCGCGACGCCGACTTCGGCGCGTACACGATCCTCGATCGCACCGTGTCCGATTCGGTCGCCGGATCCGGCCTCTGGCAGCACCTGCAGGCTCCCTCGCTGCCGATCGCCGACCTCGCTGCGCTGATCGGTGCCATCAACGACAACCTGGCCACCAATGTGCTGCTCCGCGCAGTCGGCCTGGACGCGGTGCGGTCCCGCGCCGAGCAGCTCGGACTCAGCCGCACCGCCCTGCTCGACCTTGTGCGCGACCGGCGCGGTCCCGATGACGCGCCTCAGCTCTCGGTCGGCAGCGCCAAGGAGCTCACCTGGCTGTTCACGGCGCTGGCCCGGGGGGAGGTCGTCGATGCGGAGGCGAGTGAGCGCGTGCTCGGCTGGCTGTCGCTCGGCGCCGACCTGTCCATGGTCGCCAGCGCGTTCGGGCTCGACCCGCTCGCGCATCGGTCCGGAGATCACGGCCTCCTGCTGGTCAACAAGACCGGAACGGATGCCGGCGTGCGCAGTGAGATCGGCATTCTGCGCGGCCCGCGCGCCGGGGTGACCTACATGGTCTCGATGTCCTTCGCGGACACCCGCCTCTCGTCCCGGCTCGCGGTGCTCGACGGGATGCGCGCGGTCGGCCTCGACCTGCTGGAATACGTGCACTGACCGGCGCCGCCGGTGAAAACAGGAAAACAGGGCTGCCCCCGCGAAGGAATCCTTCGCGGGGGCAGCCCTGGGCGATGGTGGCGCACCCGCTCAGCAGCACCGACCCTGGGGGTTGATGTCCTGGCGGTCGGTCTGGTCGCGCCAGAATTCGCGTTCCGTCATCATCACTGGTCCGGAGCAGGCGGCGGCATCCGGGTCATGAATCGATTCGTCGTGGGCCTCATGGTGGGCCTTGTACTTGTCGTAGGCGTCTTCACCCATGACCCCCCTCATGAACCAGGCGAAGCTCTTCGCGCCGTGGCGGACACTGGCGAGCAGATTCATCGGCGGGTCGTCCTCCCTGCCTTGTCCAGCTTGGCCTGGGCGATCTGGGTGTCCCAGCGTGCGGCCAGCTTCTTCTCTTCCGGAGTGGCTACGAAGCCGGACGGGGCGAACATCTGCGACGCCACCGCGTCATCCTCGTTGGTGCCGAAGCTGCGGGACTTGTAGGACTTCCAGGTGGCTTGCACGGCGGTGACCATCACGATGATGGCCAGCACGACGAACAGGATCGAAAGGACGCCCTGCACCATCGTGTTGCGCACGACCGCCTCCATCGCCTCGACGGTCTTCGCCGTGCCGAAGCTGGTGAGTCCCTCATCCAGAGCGTTGGAGAACGCTCGATTCTGGGCGAAGTAGCCCACGGCGGGAACGGTCGAGAAGATCTTCAGGAACGACGCGTAGATGGTCACGACGGCGGCGAAGGTCAGCGGCAGCGCCACAACCCAGAGGTACGTGAACAGCCCTCGCTTGGCCACGATCGCCAGGCAGACGGCCAGGGCGATGGCCGCCAGCAGCTGGTTCGCGATTCCGAACAGCGGGAACAGGGTGTTGATGCCACCGAGCGGGTCGGTGACGCCCATCACGAGCACGGCACCCCAGGCGGCGACCATGATCCCGGTCGTGACCCAGGCGCCCGGGCGCCAGGAGGTGTTCTTGAACTTCGGGAAGAAGTTGCCGAGGCTGTCCTGCAACATGAACCGGGCCACGCGGGTTCCGGCATCGACGGCGGTCAGGATGAACAGCGCCTCGAACATGATCGCGAAGTGGTACCAGAACGCCATCATCCCCGAGCCGCCCACAAGCTGGTGCATGATGTTGGCGAGGCCGACCGACAGTGTCGGGGCGCCGCCGGTGCGGGACACGATGGTCTCCTCGCCCACGTTCTTCGCGGTCTCGGTGAGCATCTCGGGGGTCAGGTTGACACCGGTCAGTCCGAGGCTGTTCACGAATGTGACAGCACCCTCAACGGTGCCGCCGGTCAGGGCCGGAGAGGAGTTCATGGCGAAGTAGATGCCGCGGTCGATCGACAGCGCGGCGACGAGCGCCATGATGGCGACGAATGATTCCATCAGCATTCCGCCGTAACCGATGAACCGGGTCTGGCGTTCCTTCTCGATCAGCTTCGGTGTCGTGCCGGAGGCGATCAGGGCGTGAAAGCCGGACAGGGCGCCGCAGGCGATGGTGACGAAGAGGAACGGGAAGAGCGAGCCGCTCACCACGGGGCCGCCGCCGTTCACGAACTCGCTGGCGGCCGGGGCCGAGATCTCGGGGCGGACGATGATGATGGCGATTGCCAGCATCCCGATCGTGCCGATTTTCATGAAGGTGGACAGGTAGTCCCGGGGGGCCAGGAGCAGCCAGACCGGAAGGATGGCGGCCACGAAGCCGTAGACGATGATGCCGATCGCGAGGGGCAGCGGTTCAATGGCGAAGAAGGTTGAGCCCCACTCGGTGTCCGCGATCATGCCACCACCGATGATGGCGGCCAGCAGCAGGATGAAGCCGATGATCGAGACCTCGGTGACCCGGCCCGGGCGGAAGAAGCGCAGGTAGACGCCCATGAACAGGGCGATCGGAATGGTCATCGAGACCGAGAAGACGCCCCAGGGGCTGTCCGCGAGGGCGTTGACGACGACGAGGGCGAGGATGGCCACGATGATGACCATGATCGCCAGAGTCGCGACGAGGGCGGCCGTGCCGCCCACCTTGCCGAGCTCGTCCCGGGCCATCTGACCCAGGGAGCGTCCGCCGCGGCGCATTGAAAAGAACAGCACCATGTAGTCCTGCACCGCGCCGGCAAGCACGACACCGACGATGATCCAGATCGTGCCGGGCAGGTAGCCCATCTGGGCGGCCAGCACGGGGCCGACGAGCGGTCCGGCGCCGGCGATCGCGGCGAAGTGGTGACCGAAGAGAACCCGGCGGTCCGTGGCCGCGAAGTCTTTGCCATCGGCCTTGTACTCGGCCGGCGTCGCGCGCCGGTCATCGGGGTGCAGCAGGTGCTTCTGGATGTAGTTGGAGTAGAAACGGTAACCGATCAGGTACGTGCAGACGGCGGCGAAGACGAACCAGATGGCGTTGACGGTCTCGCCGCGAACGACGGCGAGCATCACCCAGCTCAGCCCGCCGAGCAGCGAGATGCCGCCCCAGATCCCGATCTTCAGGGGGGTCCAGTGGGCTTCCTCGGCGTCGTGGGTGGTCTGGTCGAGAGCAACGGGCAACAGGAGGGGATCCCGGTCCAGCTCCTCACCCCGCTTGGCTGAATCGTGTGGCGTTCGGGGCTTGGTGCCCATGATCTCTCCTTTGAGGTACCCGCAAGGACTGCGGAAATCCTTAGCAAGGCTAACAGCTTGGCGGCACCTTCCGGACGGACGCCTAAAATGGACGGAGCGCCGGGCGGCTTCTGCCTGTCCTGTGTGCTTTCCAGATCCCCCGCCCTCTCGACCATTGGAGCCCCGTGGCCGCCCTCTCCCGCCTCGATTCCGTCATCGCCCTTGCCCGCCACCGCGGGTTCGTGTTCCAGGCCGGTGAAATCTACGGTGGGTCCCGGTCTGCCTGGGACTATGGGCCGCTGGGCGTGGAGCTCAAGGAGAACATCAAGAAGCAGTGGTGGCGCTTCATGGTCACCAGCCGCGACAACGTGGTGGGCCTCGACTCCTCGGTGATCCTTCCCCGCAAGGTGTGGGAGGCATCCGGTCACGTCGAGGTCTTCAGCGACCCGCTGGTCGAGTGCACGAGCTGCCACAAGCGCTTCCGCGCAGACCACCTCGAGGAGGAATTCGAGGAGAAGAAGGGCCGCCCGCCCGAGGGCGGCATCGACGGCATCCCCTGCCCGAACTGCGGAAACCGTCATATTTGGACCGAACCGCGCGCTTTCTCCGGCCTGCTCAAGACCTACCTCGGCCCGGTCGACGACGAGGCCGGCATGCACTACCTGCGCCCCGAGACCGCGCAGGGCATCTTCGTGAACTTCGCCAACGTGCTGCAGGCTGCTCGCATGAAGCCGCCGTTCGGCATCGGCCAGATCGGCAAGAGCTTCCGCAACGAGATCACCCCGGGAAATTTCATCTTCCGTACCCGCGAGTTCGAGCAGATGGAGATGGAATTCTTCGTCGAGCCGGGCACGGATGAGACGTGGCACCAGTACTGGATCGACCAGCGCCTGAAGTGGTATACCGGCCTCGGCATCAACGTCGACAACCTGCGCCTGTTCGAACACCCGGCCGAGAAGCTCTCGCACTATTCCAAGCGCACCGTGGACATCGAGTACCGCTTCGGTTTCAGCGGCAGCGAATTCGGCGAGCTCGAGGGTGTTGCCAACCGAACCGACTTCGACCTCAGGACGCACGCGGAGGCATCCGGCAAGGATCTGTCCTACTTCGACCAGACGAAGAATGAGCGCTGGGTTCCCTACGTGATCGAGCCGGCGGCCGGACTGACCCGCTCTCTGATGGCGTTCCTGGTAGACGCGTACCACGAGGAGGAAGTGCCCAACGCGAAAGGCGGCGTCGACAAGCGCACCGTGCTGAAACTCGACCCGCGCCTGGCGCCGATCAAGGTCGCCGTGCTGCCGTTGTCCCGCAACGAGGCGCTCTCGCCGATGGCCAAGTCCCTCGCGGCGCGGCTGCGCGAGTCCTGGAACGTGGACTTCGACGACGCCGGCGCCATCGGCCGCCGCTACCGCCGCCAGGACGAGATCGGCACCCCGTACTGCGTCACGGTCGACTTCGACTCGCTCGAGGACCAGGCCGTCACCGTGCGTGACCGCGACACCATGGCGCAGGAGCGCGTGCCGCTCGACAAGCTCGACGCCTACCTGGCCGAGCGCCTCCGCGGCGCATAGCCGAGTCTGCCGGCCGCGCGCTACCGGCTGGGGCCGGGGGTACCGCTGGCGGTACCGGTGGGGTGCTGGTGCAGGGGGTACCGCTGGCGGTACCGGTGCCGGTGGGGTGCTAACTCAGGAGAAGTCCCGCGGGCGAGCTTCGGCGGTCCCGGAACGGCGGCACCGCGGCGACCGGACACACCGGTTTTCCTGAGTTGGCCCCACAGGTGGAGGGAGACGGATACCTAGCGAGCCGCCGCCGCACGAGTTCAGGGGCGGGCGAGCTCGATCAGGGTAACGCCGCCCGGCGTGGCCGGGTCACTCATGGCGGCGAGGGCGGCGGGCGCCTCGGCCAGGCTGAGGCGGCGGCCGATCAGGTCCTGCGGGCGCAGCCGGCCGGAGGTGACCAGGGCCAGCAGGGCCGGATAGTCGCCCGCGGGCATCCCGTGGCTGCCCATCACGGTCAGTTCGCGGGCGATGACGTCGCCGAGCGGAAGCCGTGGGTCTTCCGCCAGCAATCCGATCTGGACGTGGCGTCCCCGGGTTGCCAGTGAACGGATGGCGATGCCCACCGTGCTCTCCCGGCCGAGCGCCTCGACGCTGACCTGCGCACCCGCACCCGCATCCGTGCCCCTGCCTGTCACCGAGCGGATCCGCGCCACCACCTCATCGTTCGAGAGCCCGGCGGAGTCCACCGTGAAGGTCGCGCCCACTCGCGCGGCCGTCTCACGGGCCGCGGCACTGATGTCCACGGCGATCACGGTCGCACCGAGCGCCGCGCCGATCATGACCGCGGAGAGACCGACGCCGCCGCAGCCGACCACGACGAGGGTCTCGCCCGCCTGCAACCGGGCCTGATGCACGAGTCCGCGATAGGAGGTGGCGAAGCGGCAGCCGAGCAGTGCGGCGGCGCCGGCATCCAGTCCAACGGGAATCGCGATCAGGTTGACGTCGGCGTTGTGCAGGGCCACCCGCTCCGCATAGGAGCCCCAGTGGGTGAAGCCGGGCTGGGTCTGGTTGCGGCAGACCTGGCCGTTGCCGTCCCGGCACTCCGGGCAGTCGCCGCAGGCGCAGACGAACGGCACGGTGACGCGCTGGCCCACGGCGAAGCGGCGCACCTCGGGCCCCACGGCGTCGATCACGCCGACGAGCTCGTGGCCCGGAACGTGCGGCAGGGCGATGCCGGCGTCGTGCCCGAGCCAGCCGTGCCAGTCGCTGCGACAGAGGCCGGTGGCCTCCACTCGCACGACGACCCCGGACGCGGACGGCACCGGGTCAGGAACCTCCCGCAGCTCGGGTACGGCACCGAACGCGTCGAACCAGACGGCTCTCACCCGCGGATCCCGGCCGTGCTGTGCACGCTCGCACCGTGCAGGCTCGCACCGTGTGCGCTCGCACCGTGCGGGGCCAGGCCGCCCACCGTCAGGATGCCACGGGGCCGATATCGGCGACCGTGGCCGCGGTCCCGGCGGCGGGCAGCTCAACCTGGACTCCGAACAGGGCATCGAGTCCGGTCAGGAATGCGGCCTGCTCGCCCGCTCGGGCCAGCTCGCGGGATCGCACCATCGGGGTGTGCAGAAGCACGCCGGCCAAGTGGCGCAGGGCCGCCTCGGTCTGCTCGCTGTTGTCGCCGCGGTTGCGCGCCCGTTCGATCTCACCGTCGAGGAGGTCGAAGACGTAGCTGCGAAGGGCCACGACGGCCGGGGCGAGGCTCTGCTCCTCGGCAACCGCGGAGAACTTGCGGGCGGCGCGGCCCACGAGCAGTCGGGCGTCGCTGGTGGCGTTGAGCTCCTCGAGCGGCGCGTGGATGCGGATGGTCTCGAGGTCGAGCAGCTCGACGCCGGCCAGGTCGGTGACGTCCGGGTCGACGTTGCGCGGCAGACCCAGGTCGATGATGAGCCGGCGCGGGATCTCGGTCGGGGCATCCGTCATCGGGCAGGAGGGCAGTGTGCGCGCTTCGGCGGCCGGGAGCTGCAGGGAGAGTGCGCGGCCCGAGTGGAGCAGGGCCGCGTCGATCACGTGGGTGTCGGCGGTCGTGCAGGTGAGGATCAGGTCGGCCTCGGCGGCTTCGATGGCGAACGCCGACTCGGCGACGGCGGTGATCTGATGCGAGGTGGCGAACTTCTGAGCGCGGCCCGAGGGGGAGTACACCCGCACGTCCTCGGCGCCGAGGTCCCGCAGCGCGGCGAGGGAAGCCCCCGCGTAACGGCCCGTGCCGACCAGGAGCACGCGGGTCTGGGCCCAGTCCGTGATGCGGCTTTCGGCCAGTTCGAGGGCCAGGCGCACGAGTGAACGTCCCGCGGCTCCGATGCCGGTGCGGTTCTTGACGCCCCGCGAGGTCTGCGACGCACGCTGGAAGAGGCGTTCGAGTTCGGGGCTGGTGGTGCGGGAGAGCCGGGCCTGCTCGAGGGAGCGGCGCACCTGGCCGGCGATTTCGCCCTCGCCGACGACCACCGATTCGAGGCCGCTCGTCACGGCGAAGAGGTGCTCGGCGACGCCGCTGCCGTGCACCAGGTCCAGGGTGTTCCGCAGAACGTCGACGGCCACGCCGGTGCTCGCACTGACGCCGTCGATGGCGGCGTGCACGGCCGAAAGTGGGGAGGAGCCGAGCGGTTCGTCGAGGTCGAGGTAGGCCTCGAACCGGTTGCAGGTGGCCACGACCACGGCACCGACCAGGGCCGGGTGCCGCTCGAGAATGCCACCCGCCGTGTCGTTCGCACCGACAGACAATTTCTCCAGCACGTCGAAGCTGGAGTTCTTATGGCTGGCGGACAGGCAGATCAACACCAGACGAGTCTACGACCTGTGGCTGAGGGCCCGAATCGCCCGAGTGTCGGAAGTTTGACAGAATCTAGATAATGAACCTCGACGCGCAACACCCACTCGCAACCGGACTCACGGCCGATTCACGTCTCATCCGCGCCTACCAGGGCACCAGGCCAGACGTCACCCCCGTCTGGTTCATGCGCCAGGCTGGCCGTTCGCTGCCCGAATATCGCTCGCTGCGGGTCGGTACGCGCATGCTCGACGCCTGCCTCGACCCGGAGATGGCGAGCGAAATCACGCTGCAGCCGGTGCGCCGCCACAACGTCGACGCCGGCATCCTCTTCAGCGACATCGTCATTCCGCTCAAGCTCGTGGGCGTCGACGTCGAGATCGTCGCAGGCACCGGCCCCGTCCTCGGCACGGCCGTGCGCACGGCGAAGGATGTCGCGGAGCTCACTGCTCTCGACCCTGCCGTGCTTGAGGGGAACCTCGCCCCGATCACCGCGGCGGTCGCGCGCACAGTCGCCGAGCTCGGCTCGACGCCGCTGATCGGATTCGCCGGGGCCCCGTTCACGCTGGCGGCCTATCTCGTGGAGGGCGGTCCGTCGAAGGACCACATCAACGCTCGCACGCTCATGCATGCGGACCCCGACGCCTGGGCCACCCTGATGGAGTGGACGGCCGAGGTCACCGGACGATTCCTGCGCGCGCAGGTTCTGGCCGGCGCCAGCGCCGCCCAGCTATTCGACTCCTGGGCCGGCGCGCTCTCGCTGGCCGACTACACGCGCTTCGTCGCTCCTGCCTCCACCGCGGCGATCGCCCACGTGCGCGACCTCACCTATGGCGAGGGCGCCGCGGGCACAGATGCCGAGGGCGTCGCATCCGTGCGCCGCAACGTGCCCGTTGTGCACTTCGGAGTGGGCACGGGCGAGCTGCTCAGGGAGATGCACGGGGTGGGCGCCGACGTCGTCGGAGTCGACTACCGGGTGCCGCTCGATGAAGCCAACCGTCGCCTCGGCGGACTGGTCCCGGTGCAGGGCAACGTCGATCCGGCGCTCCTCGCGGCACCGTGGCCGGTGCTCGAAGCGCATGTCCTCGACGTGCTCGAGCGTGGGCGCACGGCACCGTCCCACGTGCTGAACCTGGGCCACGGCGTTCCGCCGATGACCGACCCGAACGTGCTGACTCGCCTGGTGGCCTTCGTGCACGAGGTCACCGCGGTCTCCGCCGGCCCGGCCGCCGCCGTCCCGGAAGCCCCGGCCGCCGCGCCGTCCGCGTCCTGACAATCGCACGCAGGCTCAGGGGGCGCGAATGAAAGACGTCATCGTCATCGGTGGAGGGGTGGCGGGCCTGATCGCCGCCCGAGCCTGCGCCCGGGTCGGACTCAGCGTGACCGTGCTCGAAGCCACCGGTGTGCCGGGCGGAGCACTCGGCAGCCACCAAGTGGCCGACCTCACCCTCGACAGCGGTGCCGAGAGCTTCGCCGTGCGGCGCGACGCGGTGGCCGAGTTCATCGCCGACCTCGGTCTGTCCGACGAGGTTGTCGCGCCGAACCCCGCCGGCGCGTGGCTGCACCTGCCCGACGACCGCGTGCCGAATGGTTCGGTCAGCGTTCCGCTGCCCAAGGCCGGCGTGCTCGGCATCCCCGGTTCTCCGCTCGCCGACGACGTGCGCCGCGTGATCGGCTGGAGTGGCGCCTGGCGCGCCTACGCGGACCGGCTGATGCCGGTGTTGACGATCGGCCGGGAACACAGCCTGGGTGAACTCGTGCGCAAGCGCATGGGGCGCCGCGTGCTCGAACGGCTCGTCGAACCCGTGACCGCGGGGGTGTACTCGTCCGCGGCCGACGATCTCGAGATCGACGTCGTGGCCCCGGGCCTCAACTCCGCCCTCACGGTGACGGGTTCGCTCTCCGGGGCCGTGCTGTCGTTGCGCTCCGGCGCCCCGGCCGGCTCGAACGTGGCCGGGCTCCGGGGCGGCATGTTCCGGCTCGTGACCGCTCTGGTGGCCGACCTCGTGTACTTCGGCGCCGAGATCGTGACGGATGCCCCGGTCACCGCATTGCAGCGCTCCGGCACCGAGGACGCGCCCACCTGGACGGCCACCTGCGCGGCACCGGACACGGCGGCGGACGCAGACGCGCCGGCAGCCCCGGCGCCGGAGACCACCCTCGACGCCCACTTCGTGATCATCGCGACTCCAGGCGCGCAGGCGCTCGGCCTACTGGCCGGCCTGAGCCCGGCCCATGCGGCGCTCGCCGAACTCGACTGGCCGCAGCCGACGGCGATCGAGCTGGCCACGATCGTCATCGACGCCCCGGAGCTCGACCTGCACCCGCGCGGCACCGGCGTGCTGGTCGCGGCCGCGACCCCCGGGGTCACCGCCAAGGCGCTCACCCACGTGACCGCGAAGTGGGACTGGCTGGCCGAGGCCGCCGGACCGGGCCGACACGTCATCCGTCTGTCCTACGGTCGCGCCGGCCAGGACAGCCCCACCGCCGGTCTTCGCGATGACGAGCTCCTCGCGCTGTCCCTGGCGGACGCCCGCACGATCCTGGGCGTCGACCTCGACGCGACCGCCGTGCGCGGTTTCGCGCGCACGGTCTGGGGCGATGCCCTCTCGCCCGCGACCGTCGGCGCACCCGAGCGGGTCGACCAGGTGCGCGAGGTCGTGGCCGCCACCCCGGGACTCGAACTCACGGGTGCGTGGCTCGCCGGCACCGGCCTGGCCTCGGTGATCCCGGATGCCGTCGCCGCGGCCTCCCGCACCCGGCAGGAGGCCCTCGGCATCTGATCGCCGGGTCACCGGCCGTGCCGACCTGCTCTTATCCCTAATGGGGGATACTCTGAGGGATACGTGCACCTTGAGGAATGGAGTGACAATGCGGGGAAAGCTTCTGTTCATCACGGGTGGACTCGTCGGATACGTCCTCGGCGCGCGCGCCGGGCGCAAGCGCTACGACCAGATCGTGGCCGCGGCAGACAACGTATGGAACGCGCCGCCCGTTCAGCGCCGGGTGAACGAGGCTCGCGACTTCGCGCTCGAGCGGGTCGGGGATGTGCCGTCGGCACTCCTCGAGACCGGCAAGAAGATCGCCTCGGCCCTGCAGTCCAAGGCGTCCAAGACGTCCGGGACCAGTTACACCGTGCCGACGCCGGCGACCGCAGCGCCGACCGCACCGACGACGGTCGCCGACGACACCACCACGAAATAATCACCGCGACACTCCGAACGAAGGGGAAACTGTGAGAAACAGCGAATTCAACCCGAAGAGCCGGAAATCGACGTTCGACCTTCTCGGTGAGCTGCCCGGTCAGATCATCGCCCTGGTCAAGGCCGAACTCGACGCGGCTAAGGCGGAGTTCGCCGGTAAGGCCAAGAACATCGGGCTGGGCATCGGGCTCTTCGTCGGGGCGGCCCTGTTCGCGTTCTTCGCGGCTCTGGTGCTGGTCGCCCTCGCGGTCATCGCGCTCGCCCTCGTCCTGCCGCTCTGGCTCGCGACCCTGATCGTGGCGGTCGCCCTGTTGCTGCTCGCGCTCCTGTTGGGGCTGGTCGGCAGAAACCGGCTGCAGGCTGGAACGTCATCGGATCCGGACGGCGTGACGGAAAGCATCCGTCGCGACGTCGACGCCCTCAAGGGAGTTGGCAAATATGAGCACTGAAGTGAACACGACGACACATGAGGCCGTCCGCGGGAGCGTCGCAGCTGTCACGGTTGAGGCCGTTCCGCGCACCAAGACCGAGTTGCGCGCCGAGGCCGCCCGTGCCCGCGTCGAACTCGCGCAAACGCTCGACGCGATCGAGTACAGGCTCAACGTGCCGAGGCAGTTGCGCGTACGCTCGCGCCTGGCCAACGTGCGCCTGCGCGAACTCGGCGAGAAGAATCCCCTCGCACTGGCCGGCATCGTCCTGGGCGCGGCCACGGCCGCGGTGGGCGCCATCTGGCTCGGTGTCAGGGCCGTGCAGCGCCGCTGAGGCCAACGGAAGCCGGTACCCGACCGCGCAATTTTGGCTCTCGCGGCAAAGGAGTAGAGACTAGTAGTTATGACTCACCCGGCTGCCGGAGAGGCAGTAAACCCACCTCACTCCACCACCTCTGCCGAGACCCACGGAACGACTGACGCGCCAGACGCGTCGCCGCAGGGTTTCACGCTCTTCGCTGTGCTGCGCAAAGATCCGAGCAACCCGGACGACCTCGACGGCCACGATGTGCCCCGAGCCGTCCTGGAGCTCGACGACGTCATCGGTCTGGTTGAGGCCGAGGGCGTCACCGTCCGCGGCTTCTATGACGTCTCCGGGCTCCGCGCCGACGCCGACGTGATGATCTGGACCCACGCACCGGAGGCCGAGACCCTGCAGTGGGCCCACCGCCAGCTGCGTCGTAGCCGCCTCCTCAAAAGCCTCCTGCCGACCTGGAACGCCATGGGCGTGCACCGCGACGCCGAGTTCAACAAGAGCCATGTGCCTGGGTTCCTGCGCGGAGTGGAGCCGAAGGGCTGGCTGACCCTCTACCCGTTCGTGCGCAGCTACGAGTGGTACCTGCTGCCGGAGGCCGAGCGCAGCGCCATGCTCGCCGACCACGGCCGCAAGGGCGCGGCCTTCCGCGGAGCCATCGCCAACACCGTCTCCTCGTTCGCCCTCGGCGACTACGAGTGGCTGCTGCCGATCGAAAGCGACGAGCTCACCGAGCTCGTCGACCTGATGCGCGAACTGCGCAACACCGAGGCGCGCCGCCACGTGCGCGAAGAGGTCCCGTTCTACACCGGCCGCCGCATCTCGACGGCCGAACTGGTGGAGGTTCTGCAGTAATGACTACCTACGATGCCATCCTGCTCGCCGGCTTCGGCGGCCCCGAGGGTCAGGACGATGTGATCCCGTTCCTGCGCAACGTCACCGGCGGGCGCGGCATCCCCGAGGAGCGCCTCGAAGAGGTCGCCAAGCACTACCGCCATTTCGGCGGGGTCAGCCCGATCAACGACCAGAACCGTGTGCTTCGCGCCGCGCTCCAGGCCGAACTCGAACGCCGCGGCATCAACCTGCCCGTGCTCTGGGGCAACCGCAACTGGGCACCCTACCTGCGCGACACCATCAGCGAGGCCAACGACAACGGCCAGACCCGGCTCCTGGCCATCGCCACCAGCGCCTACAGCTCCTACTCCGGCTGCCGCCAGTACCGCGAGGACTTCGCGGCCGCGCTGACCGCGACCGGGCTGGAGGGCGTGGTGCACATCGACAAGGTGCGCCAGTTCTTCGACCACCCCGGATTCGTCACCCCGTTCGTGACCGCCCTCCAGAAGGGGCTCGCGGATGTCGTGGCCCAGGTCCCCGGAATCGACCTGGCCACCGAGGTCGAAATCCTGTTCTCGACCCACTCGATCCCGATGACCGACGCCAACAAGAGCGGCCCGGCCGAGCGCGGCTTCGGCGAGGGCGGCGCCTACGCGGCGCAGCACCTCGCCGTCGCCCAGAAGGTCATGGTCGGGGTGGACACCCCGTGGCAGCTGGTCTTCCAGTCCCGCAGCGGGCCGCCCACCATGCCGTGGCTCGAGCCCGACATCAACGACGCCATCGCGTTGCTGCCGGAGCGGGGCATCCGTGCCATCGTCATCGTGCCGCTCGGCTTCGTCAGTGACCACATGGAGGTCATGTGGGACCTCGACAACGAGGCCACCGAGACCGCCGGGGACCTCGGCCTGGTGTCCGTGCGGGTGCCGACGCCCGGCGTCGACCCGGCCTTCGTGAGCGGGCTCATCGACCTGGTTGAGGAGCGCATGAACGACACCCCCGCCGACGCTCGTCCGCACGAGACCGACCTCGGACCCTGGTACGACGTCTGCCGCCCCGGTTGCTGCGAGAACGTGCGCCTGGGCTTCAAGCCGGCCGTCGCCGGGATGGCTCCGTGAGCCTGATCCGCGTCGGAACCCGTGGCAGCGCGCTCGCCCTGGCGCAGACCACTGCGATTGCGAACCGCATCGCGACCGCGTCCGGCTCCGAGGTCGAAATCGTCACGGTCACGACGCACGGCGACACCTCCCGCGAGTCTCTGTCAAGCCTGGGCGGCACGGGCGTCTTCGCCAGCGCCCTGCGGGAGTCGCTCCTGGCCGAAGAATGCGACGTCGTCGTGCATTCCTTCAAGGATCTGCCGACGGCCGCCTACCCGGGCCTCCGAATCGGCGCCACCCCGAAGCGGGCGGATGCGCGCGACGTGCTCTGCGCCCGCGAGGGGCTGAACCTGACCACGCTGCCCGAGGGCGCGCGAGTCGGCACAGGGTCACCGCGCCGGGCCGCCCAGCTGCGATCGCTGCGCCCGGACCTGGACGTCGTGGACATCCGTGGCAACGTGGAGACCCGTCTGAACCGTGTGGCCGAGGGCGACCTCGACGCCGTCGTGCTCGCCGCCGCGGGCCTCAGCCGGCTGGCGCTGCTCGAGTCCGTGGACGGCGAATACCTGGAACTGTCGGATTGGCCGACCGCTCCCGGCCAGGGCGCGCTCGCGCTCGAGGTGCGCGACGGGAAGCTCGACCGTACTCTCGCCACGGCCCTCACTGCGATCAATCACTCGACCAGCCAGACCACCGTCATGGCCGAGCGTCTGGTGCTGGAGCGGCTCGAAGCCGGCTGCGCCGCGCCCATCGGCGCCATGGCCGCGATCGACGACGGGCTCCTGTTCCTCACCGCCACGGTGTACAGCCCGGACGGCTCCCGCAGCGTCGTGAGCTCCCATGCCGCCACCCCCGACTCCCACTCCATTGCGCACCTGGCCGAAGCCGCGCAAGACGTGTCCAACCGTGTTTCGTTTGACCTGCTCGCCGGCGGCGCTGCCGACTTCGCCCCGATCAAGGTGACTTCGTGATGAACTCGCGTTACAAGACAAAAGCCAGCCTCGCCAAGCCGCTCACCGGCTGGCGGGTTCTCGTGCCGCGCGGCGGCCCGTGGGGCGACCACGTCGCCGCCGACCTGCGTTCCAAGGGCGCCCAGCCGATCGTGGCCCCCATGATCAACTTCGCCCCGACCGACGACGCCCCCGCGCTCGAGGCCGCCCTGGCACGCCTCGCGGCGGGCGACTTCGACTGGATGACCGTGACCAGCGCCACGACCGTTGACGTTCTGTCGTCGCACCGTGCCGTCGTGGCCGCGTCCACGCGCATCGCGGCGGTCGGCGAGACAACGGCCGCGGCTCTGATCGCGGCCGGTTACCGGGTCGACATCGTCCCCTCCGAAGACAACTCGGCCCGCGGACTCCTCGAGGAGTGGGAAACGGCCACCTCGGGCCAGGTGCCGCTGCGCATCCTCACTCTCCGCTCGGAAATCGCCAAGCCGCTGCTGACCGAGGGGCTGCGCCGGATCGGCCACGACGTCGAATCGGTCGTCGCATACCGCACCATCGGCGTCCCGGTCGACCAGCGCGTCGTCGCGGACGTCGCGGCCGGCACTGTCCAGGCCCTGCTCGTCACCTCCGGAAGCGTGGCGCAGCAGGTGCAGGACCAACTCGGGCCGATCCCCGAATCGACCGTGGTGGCCTGCATCGGGCCGCGCACGGCGCGGGATGCGGCGGCCATCGGCCTGCGCGTCGACGTCGTGGCCGATTCGCCCAGCGCCGAGTCCTTGATCCAGGCCCTGGTGCACGTCGCCCAATCCCGCTGACGGTTCGCGCACGCCCGGCCCGGCGACGTAGCATTGACGGGTGATAAACCCCGTCATCCGCCCGCGACGGTTGCGCACCACTCCCGCGCTCCGTCGCTTGGCCAGCGAAATCCGTCTGCACCCCTCCGAATTGGTTCTTCCGATGTTCGTGCGGGAGGGCAGCGGCGACCCGATGCCGATCCAGTCGATGCCCGGGGTGGTTCAGCACACCATTGACAGCGCCCGGCGGGCGGTGACCGAGGCCGCGGGAGCGGGCATCGGCGGCGTCATGCTCTTCGGGGTGCCGACCGTGCGCGACGCCGTCGGCTCCGGGGCGACCGATCCCGACGGCATCCTCAACGCCGCCACCCGCGCGCTGGCCGACGAGGTCGGCGACGCCCTCGTCGTGCAGACCGACCTCTGCCTCGACGAGTTCACCGACCACGGCCACTGCGGATTGGTCGGCGCAGACGGCAGCGTCGACAACGATTCCACCCTCGAGCGCTACTGCGACATGGCGCTCGTGCAGGCGGCCTCCGGCTCGCAGCTACTCGGCCTGAGCGGAATGATGGACGGCCAGGTTGCCGCCGTGCGCCAGGCGCTCGACCAGAACGGCTACGTCGATACGGCCGTGCTCGCCTACTCGGCCAAGTACGCCTCGGCCTTCTACGGTCCCTTCCGCGACGCGGTGGAGTCAACCCTCGACGGTGACCGGCGCAGCTACCAGCTCGACCCGGCGAACCGCCGGGAGGGCGTGCGCGAGGCCCGGCTCGACATCCAGGAGGGCGCCGACATCGTGATGGTGAAGCCCGCCGGCAGCTATCTCGACGTGCTCGCCGAGGTCGCCGCCGTCAGTGACGTTCCGGTCTGGGCCTACCAGGTGTCCGGTGAATACGCGATGATTGAGGCCGCAGCCGCCCACGGCTGGATCGACCGCCGCCGGGCCGTCGAGGAGTCCGTGCTCAGCATCCGTCGCGCCGGAGCGGACGCCGTGCTCACCTACTGGGCGGTCGAACTGGCCACCTGGTTCAACGAAAGACAGGCCCGATGATGTCCCGCAACGACGATCTCTTCGCCCGCGCGCAGCGAGCCATCCCCGGCGGAGTGAACTCACCCGTTCGGGCCTTCCGGTCGGTCGGGGGCACCCCGCTGTTCCTGGTGAAAGCGAAGGGCGCCTACGTCACCGACTCGGACGGGCGTGAATACGTCGACCTGGTCAGCTCCTGGGGCCCGGCCATCCTCGGCCACGCCCACCCGGAGGTCGTGCAGGCGGTGCAGGATGCCGCCGCGCTCGGCCTGTCCTTCGGTGCCTCTACGCCCGGCGAGACCATCCTGGCCGAACTGATCGAGGAACGCGTCGGCGCGGTCGAGAAGCTGCGCCTGGTCTCGACCGGCACCGAGGCCACCATGACGGCCATCCGTCTGGCCCGCGGTTTCACCGGTCGCGACCTGCTGATCAAGTTCGCCGGGCATTACCACGGTCACTCGGACGGACTGCTGGCTCAGGCAGGGTCCGGCCTGGCCACGTTGGCCCTGCCCGGCTCGGCCGGGGTCACGGCAGCGACGGCCGCGCAGACCCTCGTGCTGCCGTACAACGACCTGGATGCCGTACGAGTCGCCTTCGAGGCGCACCCGGGCCGGATCGCCGCCGTGATCACCGAGGCGGCGGCGGCGAACATGGGTGTCGTGGCTCCCGACGCCGGCTTCAACGCCGCGCTCACCGCCCTCGCGCACGAGCAAGGCGCGCTCCTCATCATCGACGAGGTCCTCACCGGCTTCCGGGTGCATCCGGCCGGCTACTGGGGACTGGACACCGTGGGCCAGGGGCAGGCGGACTACACGCCGGACCTGTTCACCTACGGCAAGGTCATCGGCGGAGGCCTGCCGGTGGCGGCCCTCGGCGGTCGCGCCGACGTGATGGACTTCCTGGCTCCGAACGGCCCGGTCTATCAGGCCGGCACGCTCTCCGGGAACCCGGTGGCGGTCGCCGCCGGCATCGCCACCTTGCGGGCCCTGGACGAGAGCGTCTACGAGCGCATCGACGCCACCGCGCTGCTGCTCTCCGAGGCCGTCTCCGCCGCCTTCTCGGCCGAGGGTGTCGCGCACAGCGTGCAGCGGGCCGGCAACCTGTTCAGCTTCGTATTCGGTGCCGAAGCCGCCGCCAGCGCGCCTCGGAACTACGCTCAGGTGCAGCGCCAGGAGACGTTCCGCTACGGTCCGTTCTTCCACTCCATGCTGGATCAGGGCGTTTCGCTGCCGCCGTCCGTGTTCGAGGCCTGGTTCGTCTCCAACGCCCACGACGAGCGCGCGGTCGGCTGGATCCTTGACGCCCTCCCTGCCGCAGCGAAGGCCGCGGCCGCCGCGACCCCGCAGGTGTGACCCGCAGGTGTGACCCGTACACCCGGGAGTTATTCCTTTGTGAGGTTCCGACAGGTGGATTTCGTCCCGGAACAGGCAGACTAGACGCATGGCTTCCCTCCGCGTTCACCCTGACCGGCTTGAGATCCACCTCACGAAAGCGGAGAAGACCCTCGCCCTGCGGCGCGAGGACATCGTCGTGCCGCGCGGGAACATCCGTTCGGTGACGATCACGGATGACCCGTGGATCTGGATCCGCGGGATCCGTTCTCCCGGGGTGGGCCTGCCCCTGGTGGTCGCGGTGGGCACCTGGAAGTTCCGCGGCGGCAAGGACTTCCTGGCGATCAAGCGCAAGCGCCAGGCGGTCGTGATCGACCTCATTGACGACGAGTTCTCCCGGGTGATCCTGACCACCAACCACGCCCCGGACCTGATCGCGTCGCTCAAGCTCGGCGGTTGACCGTCCCACTGGTCGAGCACGTCCGCTGTCGAACCGATTCGACGGAGATTCTACCGATTCCGGACTGAGACGGATGTTTAGGGCCTGTTTTGAGCAAAATCTCGGCTCCCCTGCTGTATCCGTCGAATTCGTTCGGGACGACGTTAAGCCGCAGCGGCAGCGGCAGCGGCAGCGGCAGCCGCAGCCGCAGCCTCGGAGTCGCGTGCTAGCGGCGCACGTCGACGACGGTTCGACCGTGCATGGTGCCCGCGAGGATGCCCGCGGCGGCATCGAAGCTCGCCTCCAGCGGGATCACCTGGGTGAGGTGGTCGAGCAGGCCCAGGTCGAGGTCCGAGGCGAGGCGCTGCCAGGCCTCCTCGCGCTGGGCGAGCGGAGCCTCGACCGAATTGATCCCGATCAGGCTGACGGCGCGCAGGATGAAGGGCATGACCGTGGCCGGAAGGTCGGCCCCCTGGGCCAGGCCGCAGGAGGTGACCACTCCGCCGTAGTTCGTCTGGGCGAGGACGTTGGCGAGGGTGGCGCTGCCGACCGAATCGACGGCCCCGGCCCAGCGCTGGCCCTGCAGCGGTTTGCCGGCCTCGCTGAGGGTGCGGCGATCGACGAGTTCGACGGCACCGAGCCCGCGCAGGTAGTCCCCGAGCTCATCGATGCGGCCGGTTGACGCGTGCACCTGGAAGCCGCGGGCGGCGAGCAGTGCCACGGCGACGCTGCCGACCCCGCCGGCAGCGCCGGTCACGAGCACGGCACCGGACTCCGGCGTGACCCCACCCCGTTCGAGGCCAAGCACGGACAGCATGGCGGTGAACCCGGCCGTGCCGATCGCGGCGGCCCGCACGGCGCTGATACCGTTAGGCAGCCGCACCAGGGAGCCCCCCGACACGCGGGCCCGTTCGGCCAACCCGCCGTGGTGCGTCTCGCTCAGACCGGCCCCGTTGAGGATGACCTGGTCTCCGGCCGACCAGCGCGGGTCGGCGCTCTGCTCGACCGTTCCGACCAGGTCGATCCCGGCGACCAGGGGCCAGGCGCGCACGACCCCGGGGCGGCCCATCAGGGCGAGCCCGTCCTTGTAGTTGATGCTTGAGTACTCGACCGCGATGGTGACGTCGCCGGCCATCAGGAAGCCGTCGTCAACCACGCGAATGGCCGCGCTCTGCGTCTTCCGGCCCTCGGCATTTTCGATGCGGTCGACGACGATGGCCCGGAACTCAGTCTCAATACCCATGCGTCGAGACTACGCGGGCGTTCGGGTCAGGTGGTCAGGTGACGTCGCGCTTCCAGCTGACCGCATAGCCGATCACGGTCGCGGCGAGCATGTAGGCCAGGAGGACGAGCCCGCCCTGCCACCACTCGAGCAGCGCCGCCGGGGTGCCTCCCGGCGCGGCGAGGGTGAAAAAGCTCGCGCCGACCAGGGCATCGGAGGCGGCCCCCGGCAGGTAGTTGCCGATCCCTCGCGTCACGTCGGTGAACAGGGATGCGAAGCGCAGCAGCGGTTCGACGAACTGGGTGAAGGCGAGCACGATGACGATCGACGCTACTTGGCTATGCACGAGCACGCCGAGGCCCACACCGATGGTCGACCAGATGGCCATGGCGAGCACCGTGCGGCCGATCAGCGCCCAGGTAGCGCTATCGGCCAGCAGCGGGTCGACGTCGAACGCGTTGATGACGAGCGCGCCGACGCCGACGGATGCGAGCAGCGCGACGACCCCGAAGACCGCGCCGACCACGAAGAGAGCGATCGTCTTGGCCCCGAGCACCTGGGCCCGCCTGGGATTGGCGAGGAACGTGGGGGTGAGGGTCTGGTGCCGGAATTCGCCCGTGGTGGCGAGGGCCCCGAGCAGAACCGGGAAGACATAGCCGACGGATGACGCGAAGCTGTAGATCAGGGGTGGGAGGCTGCCGAACCCGGCGAGTCCCTGGGATCCGGTACCGGCGGCATCCGGGCTGATCGCGCCGCTCTCGATCCCCGCGAACAGCGCCGAGAGGCCGCCGGCGAGCAGGGCGATATAACCGAACATGACCGCGGCGAGGACCCACCACAGGCGCGTTGTGCCGAGCTTGGCGAACTCGGCACCGAGGGCGCGGCTGAAGGACGTCATCGCGACTCGCCTCCGTTTCCGTTTGCGTGGCCGTTCACGAGGGCGAGGAATGCCTCCTCGAGCCCCTTCCTCTCCCGGTGCAAAGCGCTGAGTTCCACGCCGGCCGAGAACGCGATGTGGCCGATCAGGGCCGGGTCGGGCGCAGCGGCGAACAACCCGGTGCGCCCGGTGGAAAACTCGATGCCGGCCTGGCTGAGGGCGGCCTCAAGAGCAGTGCGGTCGGGGGAGTCGACCAGGATGCGCGGCGCCGCCTCGGTCTCGAGGCTCGACAGGGTGCCTCGGTGCACGAGGGCTCCGTCGGCGATGATGATCACGTCGTCGACGCTCTGCTGCACCTCGGAGAGCAGGTGGGAGCTGACCAGGACCGTGCGCCCCTCGTCGGCCATGGTGCGGAGGAAGCCGCGGATCCATTTGATCCCCTCCGGGTCGAGCCCGTTGATCGGCTCGTCCAACACGAGCACGCCGGGGTCGCCGAGCAGGGTGAAGGCCAGGCCGAGCCGCTGCCGCATGCCGAGCGAGAAGCCGCCGACACGCTGGGCGCCGTGTGCGCCGAGGCCGACCGTGTGCAGCACCGCGTCGATGCGGGCGGAGGGCAGCCCCGCCGCGATGGCGTAGACCGCCAGGTGGTTCCGGGCACTGCGGCCGGGATGGAAGCTGGCTGCCTCCAGGGCGGCCCCGACGGTCTGCAGCGGGCGCGGCAGGTCACGGTAGCGGATGCCGTCGATGGTGGCCGTGCCGGACGTGGGCGCGACCAGCCCGAGCAGCATGCGCAGCGTGGTGGTCTTTCCGGCGCCGTTGGGGCCGAGAAAGCCGGTGACCCGGCCGGGCTCCACGGTGAAGGACAGGTTGTCCACCGCGGTGACGTTGCCGAACGTCTTGGTGATGTTGCTGAACTCGATGACCGCGCCGACCGGCATCCGTTCCCCCTTCGTTGCTGGTAGTCCCGCGCTGATAGTCGATCTCTGGGATCTGGTTCCAGCCTAGGGGCGGAGACGACCGGGTCAGGTGACGCGGAGGAAGACGCTCAGTGCGGCGAGCAGCCGGGCCACCTCATCGACGGTGTTGTAGGGGGCGAGGCCGATCCGCAGGCCGCCACGGTCGCCGAGTCCGAGGTGCCGGGAGGCTTCGAGGGCGTAGAACGAGCCGGCGGGGGCGAGGATGCCCTGCTTGCACAGGTGGCGGGACGCATCCGCGGTGTCGTGGCCGGTGAACGTGACCAGCACGGTGGGTGTGCGCACGGCAGCCCTCGAGTGCAGTCGCGCCCCCGGCAGCTCCGCCAGGCCGGCCTCCAGTTTGCCGCGCAGGGTCTCCTCGTGGTGTTCGAGAGCCTGGGACGAGCGGATCAGGCGCTCCCGCCGAGAGGCCCCGGCCGGCGCGGCGTCGCCGAGGCCGGCGAGGAATTCGACGGCAGCCGTGACCCCCGCCATCGTCTCGTAGGGGAGCGTGCCCAGCTCGAAACGCTCGGGCACCTGGTCGCTCGAGGGCACCAGCTTGTCGGGATATATCGTTTCGAGCAGCGCGGGCGCGGAAGCGAGAATCCCGCAGTGCGGACCGAAGAACTTGTAGGCCGAGCAGACGAAGAAGTCCGCTCCCAGCGCCGCGACGTCCACCGACGCGTGCGGCGTGTAGTGCACGCCGTCGACGTAGAGGAGCGCGCCGACGGAATGTGCGAGCCGGGCGATCGCCGCCACGGGCGGGCGGGTGCCGATCAGGTTGGAGGCGGCGGTCACGGCTACCAGCCGGGTGCGCTCGCTGAGGACCGCGGCGATGTCCGGGACGCTCAGCTCACCGGTGGCCGGGTCGAAGTCCGCCCAACGCACCGTGGCGCCGGCCCGGTCGGCGGCCTGCATCCACGGGCGGATGTTCGCGTCGTGGTCGAGCCGGGTGACCACGACCTCGTCGCCCGGGCCCCATCCGGCGGACAGGGCGTTCGCCAGGTCGTAGGTCAGCTGCGTGGCGCTGCGTCCGTAGACGATTCCGCGTTCTTCGGCGCCGAGCAGATCCGCCATGGCGCTCCGGAACCCGGTGACGGCGTCCTCCGCGTTCTGCTGGGAGGTACTTCCGGTTCCCCGGATCGAGAGCGGACCGGTCA
Organism: Cryobacterium sp. TMT2-4; assembly: GCF_004402575.1. Lineage (NCBI taxonomy): Bacteria > Bacillati > Actinomycetota > Actinomycetes > Micrococcales > Microbacteriaceae > Cryobacterium > Cryobacterium sp. TMT2-4. The sequence continues at coordinate 27,956 of NZ_SOGE01000014.1, forward strand.
GCGTCGACGCGATCGCGGAACCGACCGCCAGAGGGGTCTGGGTGCCGCCCGGGCCGTCGAAGAAGGCCGTGCCGGTGGCGAGGGCGGGAAAGCTGGGTCGGATCGTCTGCGCATCAAAGGTCACAGTGCATCCAATCACAGCCCCGCCTCCTGCCCCGGGGAAGTAGCATGTCGGCATCTGCGAGAGGGCGCACCGCGGCCGGTCAGGCCCGGGTGTGCGCGTCAGCGTGGGCGGTGGCGTGGGCCGCGCACGCCGGGGCCTTGGCAGCGACGCAGCCCGGGCAGACGACGAGCTGTTCCCGGCAGGAGGGATCTCGGCAGTTGAGCAGATTCTTCGTCGGTTCACCGCACACCAAGCAGCGCCCGATCATGGCGGTATGGTCGCTGAAGTCCAGCGACATCCGCTGGTCGAAGACGTAGAGCGAACCGTTCCAGAGGCCGTCGTCGCCGAAGGCCTCGCCGTAGCGCACGACGCCGCCGTCAAGCTGGTAGACCTCGCCGAAGCCGCGCTCCTTCATCAGGGAACTGAGCACCTCGCAGCGGATGCCGCCGGTGCAGTAGGTGACGACGGGCTTGTCCTTGAGGTGGTCGTACGTGCCGCTCTCCAGCTCAGCCACGAACTCGCGGGTGTTGGCGACATCCGGCACGATCGCGTTCTGGAAGCGGCCGATCTCGGCCTCGAACGCGTTGCGGCCGTCAAAGAAAACGACCTCGTCGCCTCGCTCACCGACGAGGGCGTGCAGCTCGGCCGGGGAGAGCTTGGCGCCGCCGCCGACCACGCCGCCGGCGTCGACGCGCAACTCGCCGGGTGCGCCGAAGCTCACGATCTCATCCCGCACCTTCACGACCAGCCGGGGGAAGTCGAGGCTCAAACCCTGCTCATCGAGCCCGGTGCCCTCGCTCCACTTGACGTCGAGATTCTTGAACGGGGCGTAGTCCCGAGTCTTGCGCAGATAGCGCTTGATCGCGGGAAGATCGCCGCCGACGGTGCCGTTGAGGCCGTCGGTGGAGATCAGGATTCGCCCGCGCAGGCCCAGCGATTCGCACAGGTCTCGCTGCCAGAGACGCACGGCCTCGGGGTCGGCCAGCGGGGTGAAGACGTAATAGAGCAGGATCTTCGGAATAGCCACCGCGCCATTTTACCGAGTTCGCCAGCTGGTAATCGGCTGATATCCGGGTGGGTGCTTGGGTGGGGGGCGCGGGCCGGGTGGCCGGCTGGCTAAGCTTCTGGCAACCAATTGGAGGCCCAATGGCCCAGAACGATCCTCTCGCCCGGTTCGGCGCTGTACCGCTATTCACGCTGACGAGCACGGACATGACCGACGGAGTGCCCCTCACCGCGGCGCAGTACGGCACCGGCTCCGGCGGCCGGAACCTGTCCCCGCACCTGGAGTGGTCGGGATTCCCGGCCGACACGAAGAGTTTCGCGGTGACCCTGTACGACCCGGACGCTCCGACCGGGTCCGGATTCTGGCATTGGGCGGTCGTCAACCTGCCGGCCGACTGCGTGGCCCTGCCCGCAGACGCCGGCGCTCCGGGCGGCCGGCTGCTGCCGAGGGGTGCCGTGACCCTGCCCAATGAAGGCCGTCAGTCGGCTTTCGTCGGCGCGAGCCCTCCGGCCGGCACCGGCACGCACCGGTACCAGTTCATCGTGCACGCGGTCGATGTGGCCCGGCTCGACATCGACCCGGACTCCACGCCGGCCGTGCTGGGGTTCAACCTGCACTTCCACACCCTGGCGCGCGCGGTGCTCGAGGCCACGGGTGTGCACGGAGGAGCCGCCCACAACCCCTGAGCTGAGGTCTTCCGAGGTTGTCCACGGGCGACAAGGCGCCGCTGACGGAGTACGCGGCCAGCCAGGCGGTCAACGGCATGATCGTCGTCAACGCGAACTACCGGATGGCGACGCGCTTCCAGCTGAAGCACATGTTGGACGACGGCAACGAGGTGTTGCGCTGGGTGGCCCGCCACATCGAGGAGTTCGGCGGGGATCCCCACCGGATCGCGCTCGAACATCGCCGACATCTCGGTGATGTTCGAGCGCGGATTCGTGCTGAGCCTGAATCTTCTGCGGATGCTGCTGCCGGAGCGCGGCCGCGGGGTCGTGCTGCGTACCGCGGCCCGGTTCATGTCCCCGATCGAGTGGCTCGAGCGCAGGTTCCCGCCGGAGTTCGTGACCACCTCGGAGCGTGACCACTTCTACCGGGCGAACCTCAATTTCATCGCTGCGCTGCGCCGGCGCTCCATCGCGGTCGACGCGCTGATCTACGACCGGAAGCAGACCAACACGCGCCACACCTGGCAGCAGGACGCCGCACATCCGGAATCGCAAGAGGTCTACCGCCGCCTGGGTGCCTTCGTGCGCCGCGTCGCCGGGGTGCCGCTCGCGGCCGTCGCAACCGTCGCCTAGAACGTTCATGGCGCACCCTGTGGAAGCCGGCGCATGTTCTACGGTCCGCCAGCTTCCACCGGGTGCGCCGCGACGGATGCGGGCCGCAGAGAAACCTTCGGACATCGGCTCACCGGGTCCGACAGGCCCGACTTTCGGGGCCGATATCGGAACCGCGGTCGACCACCGGGGGCAAGGTCAGGCTTGGGCGCCCGTGGCGGCGAGCACGCCGCCGAGGCCGATCATCATGACGCCGCCGCCCGCGGAGAGGTGCTCCATGCGGCGGGGGGACGAGGCGAACCAATCGCGGGCCGAGCCTGCTGCGAGGGCCCACACGCTGTCGCCGAGCAGGGCAAGCAGCACGAACACAAGGCCCAGGGTCAGCAGCTGCAGCGGGACGGCCCCGGCCGAGTAGTCCACGAACTGGGGCAGCACGGCCACGAAGAACACGATCGACTTGGGGTTGCTGATCCCCACGACCGATCCCTCGGCCAGCAGGCGCCACTTCGTCTTCGGCACGCTGCTCAGACCGATGCTCCGGGCGGCCGCGTGCCGGTGCCGGATGGCCTGCACGCCGAGGTAGACGATGTACGCGGCGCCGGCGAACTTGATCGTCGTGAACACCACGATCGACCCGGTCACGATTGCGCCGAGGCCAAGCGCGACGGCCGCGACCGCCGGGATCAGCCCGAGGGCGTTGCCGAGCACGCTCAGCAGGCCGCCGAGGCGTCCGAGCGCCAGGGACCGCCCGATCACGAACAGCACGGTGGGTCCGGGCAGCACGATCAGGGCGACGGATGCCAGCGCGAACGTCAGCAGGTTGGGCAATGGGACCATATACGAAAGGTTAACCCGGCCGGGAGTCCGGGGCATCCGCTGTCGCGAGTGTGCCTGGTCCGGTCGAGAGTGACCCGCGGAACGGGCACGCTCAACCGGAGGCACTGTGGTAATCGTGCAGGTTCCGGTCGTGCGGGCCCGGATGCTTGTGGCTCGCGGCAGCAGAATGCGCCCCGGCACCGCCGGTGGCTAGCCTCTCAAGATGCACATGCTCTGGCGCACCCTCCTGCACTCCGTCCTCTCCCGCTTCGGCCCGCGCCTGGGCCACTACGACGTGGCCAGCACCCGGTTCATCACTTTGCCGACCGACCAGGACATCCTTCGGCATATGAACAACGGCGTATACCTGTCGATCATGGACATCGCCCGCTTCGACATGCTGCACCGTACCGGCATCTGGGCGATCTTCCTGAAGCGCGGCTGGTACCCGGTGGTGGTGTCGGAGACGATTAGTTTCCGCAAGTCGCTGACCCTCGGCCAGAAGTTCACGGTGGAGTCGCGCATCCTGGGCTTCGACGAGAAGGCCGTCTACGTGGAGCAGCGGTTCGTGCGGCCGGACGCCGACGGCACCCCGGAGATCTACGCGCAGGGCTTCATCCGCGGACGGTTCCTGAAGCGCAGCGGAGGGGTCGTGGGCATCGACGAGCTCGTCGACGCCGTGGGCGCGGTGCCCGAGGACGTGACGGTGCCGGCCTGGCTGCTCGAGTGGAGCGCGGATGTCGCGATGCCCGCCACCCGCGCCGCCGCCCCCAGCCACTGGACCTGAGTGGGAGCGCCACGCGCCGTGTCTGCCGTGTCAGCCGAGCCCAGGGTCCTGCGGCACCCTCGCCCGTAGCCCGAACGAATTCGACGGAGATTCTGCCCGAATCAACCCGAAACAGTACGGAAATGCAGTTTTACCCGAGAATCTCCGTCGAATTGGTTCGACGCCGGGTCTGGCGTGGCGCCTGTGCTGACCAGCGTCCACGCGGGCGACCAGCGTCCACGCGGGGCGATCAGCTCTGATCCTCCGCGAGCGACACAACCAATCGATCAGGACTAGACGGTGGGTTCGGTGGCCTTCTTGGGCGGGATGAGCTCACTGTAATACTCGACGTGGGGCTTGTAGTGGGTCCGGGCGGGTATCGGCTGGCCGGTGCGCGCCGCAACGAGACGGTCGAAGTAGTAGTCCCAGAACGGGCCGACGGTGGCGGCCTCCGCGGCGGAGTGCAGGCGCTGGCCGAAGGTGAGGGTGGTCATCCCCGCCCCCTCGACGAGGTGCAGAATCACGTGCCGGGCGGCGGCACCCTCGCCGATGTCGGCGGTGAACCGCTTCGGCGGGATGCACTTGATAATGCTCACGTACTCCCACTCGGCATCCGCTTCGTCCAACTTGAATCGCACGGCGCCGGTCTCGGGAGCGCCCGTGTAGGTTCCGATCCAGCCGTGGAGACCGGCGGACCGGCTCACGCTCGCCCACACGTCGTCCTTCGACGCGCTGAAGAGCCGGTCGAGCATGAGGTACAGACCGTCTTCGCGATAGGCAAGGCGTCCGGTTGGCTTGAATGACATGCGAACCTCCACGGTGAGTGAGGCACGGGCCTCAGTACAAAACTATGCCCTTCTCCGGGCGGGGATCAACAGCCACGCCCTCCGGCCGGGACCCGGCGCCTACCCCTCGAGCACCGCCATCGCCGCATTGTGACCGCCGATGCCGCTGACGCCGCCGCCGCGTCTGGCGCCCGCCCCACAGATCAGAATCCGCGGATGCTCCGTCGCCACCCCCCAACGCTCGGCCGCGGTGGATCGCGGCGCGTCGTCCTCGAGGAACGGCCATTCCAGAGGACCGTGGAAGATGTTGCCGCCGGGGAGGTTGAGGGCGTGCTCCAGGTCGAGCGTGGTCTTCGTCTCGATGCAGGGCCGGCCGGCGGCATCGCTCAGCAAGAGGTCCTCGATGGGTTCGGCCAGAACGGAATTCAGCGACGCCAGAACGGCGGCTTGCAGCCGGTCGCGGCTGACGTCGTTGTTCTCCTCGGTGAGCCAGCGGTGCGGGGCGTGCAGCGCGAACACCGTGAGGGTCTGCGCGCCGGCGGCGACGAGCTCGGGGGAGAGGATGCTCGGGTCGCTGAGCGAGTGGCAGTAGATCTCGCAGGGCAGCAGCTCGGGGAAGCCGTCGTGGTCGGCCTGGTCGTAGGCGCTCTCCAGCTGCGTCAGGGTCTCGTTGATGTGGAAGGTGCCGCCGAACGCGGCCTCGGGGGACACGTCCTCGTCGCGCAGCAGCGGCAGTCGGCGGAGCAGCAGGTTCACCTTGACCTGCGCGCCCTCCGGTTTGGCGTCGGGCCCCGCGCTCGGCCCGGCACTCGGGCCGGCACCCGGCTCGACGTCGGGGCGCACGGATGCCGGCGCGGCCTCGCCGAGGAGACCCCGCAGCACCCACGGGGCGACGTTGGCGAGCACGTGCCGGCCCTGAACGACCCGCAGGGCGCCGCCGTGCCGGTAGCTCACCTCGCCCTCCGGCGTGACGCCGGTGACCTCGGCCTCCGTCACGATCCGGGCGCCGGCCTGCCGGGCGGCCTTCTCCAGCTCGCCGGAGACGGCGCCCATGCCGCCGACCGGCACGTCCCAGTCCCCGGTCCCGTTGCCGATGACGTGGTACAGGAAGCAGCGGTTCGCGTCGAGCTCCGCGCTGTCCAGCGACGTGAAGGTGCCGATCAGGCCGTCGGTGGCGACCACCCCGCGCACGAGGTCGTTCTGGAAGCGATCACGGAGCGCGCCGCCGAGCGGCCGCTCGAAGAACTGCTCCCAAAGCATGTCGTCTCCGAGCAGGGTCCTGGCCTCCGAGCGCGTGGGCAGCGGCTCGCAGACGGTGGGGAAGAGCGCCCGGGCAACGCTCTCCGTGTCACGGTAGAAGGCATTCCAGGCGGAAAAATCGGCGGCCGCGCCGACCCGGTCGAAGCTGGCGCGGGTGGCCGGCTCGTCGCCGCGGTCGACCAGGAGTCCGGTTCGGGTGTCGGCCGGATCGGGGGTGTACGAGGAGTACCGGCGCCGGGCCAGCCCGATCTCGAGACCGAGCTCGTCGATGATTCGCTGCGGGAGCAGGCTGACCAGGTAGGAGTAGCGCGAGAGCCGCGCGTCGACGCCGGGGAAGGCCGGGGCGGAGATGGCCGCGCCTCCGACGTGTTCGCCTTGCTCGAGTAGGAGAACGCTTTTGCCGGCCAGGGCCAGATAGGTGGCGGCCGTCAGGCCGTTGTGTCCGCCGCCGATGATCACGACATCGTGTGTGGGTTCGCTCATGCACCGAGACTACTCAGGAACCGAGACCAGCCCGGGGCGTCGGGCCCGCGCAGCTTGCCCGCCCGGCCGGGTCAGTCGGCACGTTCGAGCGCGCCGAGCTCGTCGGCGTCGCCACTCATCGACCAGGTGCCGACGAGCCGGTTGCAGCCGTCGGTGCCGGTGGAGCATCCGGTCAGGCCCAGCGCGAGGGCGACGGCGGCGAAGGCGAGCACAGCGGTTGGCTTCGTCATGGTGGGGCTCCGTTCACGGGTGTCGACGCGAGCCGCCGGACGCGCCCGTTCAACGATCAAAGCCGGGGAAGGTCAGCCTGTCACCGGGGCGGCTACCAGTTCCACGGCGCGGGCCAGGGCGTCGCGCACGGCGAGCACGCCCGGTCGGCTGGCACTCGAGCGCCGGGCCGAGGAGAAGACGGTGCGTAGCGGCCCGCCGGGCAGCTCGACACCGCGGACGGTCGGCATCTTCCCGGCCCAGATCAGGTCCGGCAGGATGCCGACGGCATTGCCGGATTCGATCAGGCGGATGTGCGCGATCAGGTCGGCCGTCTCGAACCTCACGTCGGGCTCGAATCCCGCCGACCGGCAGAGCTGGGTCGCCCAGTGCCGTGAGGCGGTTCCCTCCGGCTCCATCACCCAGGGCAGATCGGCGGCGTCGGCGAGCGACGCTGCCGCCGCGCGGCCGCCGCGCGAGGGCGGAACGGCCAGCCGGAGCGCATCCGTCGCCAGGTTCACACGGTCCAGGTCAGGCCAGTGCACCCGGGTGTGCCCGGGATACTGTTCGGCGAGCACGAGGTCGAAATCGCGCGCAGACACCTCGAACAGGCCGCGCTCCGGCTCGCGCTCGGTGACCTCGACCCGCAGCTCGGGGAACTCCTCGGCGAGCAACGTGAGGGCCTGAGGGATGAGGGCGTGCGCCGCGGACTGGAACAGGGCCACGCGCACCGTGCCGGACACGGTCGTCAGCGACGCGGTCATCTCCGCCTCGGCCAGTTCCAGCCGTTCGAGCAGGTAGGTCGTGTGCAGCACCAGAACCTCGGCCTGCGGGGTGAGCCGCACCCGGCGCCCGACCTTCTGCAACAGGGAAACCCCGGCCTCTTTCTCCAGTAGCGCAAGCTGCTGCGACACGGCGGACGGGCTGTAAGCGAGGGCCTCAGCGACTCCCGCCAGGGTGCCGCGGATCTTGAGCTCGTGCAGCAGACGCAGTCGGCGCACATCCAGCATCCGTCACCCTCCTCGATCGTCTCAATACTGATCATAAATGCTAATCAATATCGATCATAAAGATTCGCTTTTGCTAAAGGAACGGAAACCTCACACTGAGAGCAGCCGTCCGCCGTGAACGAAAGAACTAGCCTCGTGACCATGACCAACTCCACTCCATCCGTGCAGCACGATCTCAGCGCCGATGTGGTCGCCCTCGTGCAGAAGTGGCTCGCCGAGAGCGCCACGATCCCCGCCGACCTGTCGGCCCAGCGCCTCGCCGGCGTGCTGAAAGACCCGAACGGGCTCGACTTCACCGTGGGCTTCGTCGACGGCGTCATGCGCCCGGAAGACCTCATGGTCGCCGGCTACAACCTGCAGAAGGTTGCAAAACAGGCGCCCGGCTTCCTGCCCTCCTACCTGCGCGCGGCCATCGGCCTCGGCGGCGTGCTCGGCCCGGTGGTGCCCTGGGTGGTCATCCCCGCTGCGCGAAAGGTGCTGCGCCAGATGGTCGGGCACCTGGTCGTGGACGCCACGCCCGAGAAGCTCGGTCCGGCGATCGCCCACCTGCGCGAGTCCGGCAACCGGCTCAACATCAACCTGCTCGGCGAGGCCGTGCTCGGGGAGAAGGAGGCGCTGCGCCGCCTCGAGGGAACCCGCGCCCTGCTGGCCCGCGACGACGTGGACTACGTCTCGATCAAGGTCTCCTCCATCGCCAGCCAGCTGTCGATGTGGTCCTTCGACGAGGCCGTCGACCGCGTCGTCGAACGCCTGACCCCGCTCTACGAGCTGGCGGCGGGGGGCGGTTCGACCACCGGGGGCGGCTCCACCACCGGGGCCAAGTTCATCAACCTCGACATGGAGGAGTACCGCGACCTCGACCTCACCATCGCGGTGTTCGAGCGCATCCTCGACCAGCCTCAGCTGCTGCACTTGGAGGCCGGCATCGTGCTGCAGGCCTATCTGCCCGACGCCCTCGGGGCCCTGCAGGGTCTTACCCACTGGGCGCAGGGCCGCCGGGCCGCGGGCGGAGCCCCGATCAAGGTGCGCGTCGTCAAGGGCGCCAACCTGGCGATGGAACACGTCGACTCGGCCGTGCACGACTGGCCGCTGGCGACCTACTCCACCAAGCAGGACAGTGACACGAACTACAAGCGCGTGCTCGACTGGGCCTTCACCCCGCAGAACACGGATGCCGTCAAGATCGGCGTCGCCGGCCACAACCTCTTCGACGTGGCCTGGGCCCATCTCCTGGCCACGAAGCGCGGCGTGGACGACCGGGTCGAGTTCGAGATGCTGCTGGGCATGGCCACCAGCCAGGCCGAGGCCGTGAGCCGCGACGTCGGCCGCCTCCTGCTCTACACGCCCGTCGTGAACCCGGCCGAATTCGACGTGGCCATCAGCTACCTGATCCGCCGCCTCGAGGAGAACGCCAGCCAGGACAACTTCATGTCGGCGGTGTTCGAGCTGACGAGTTCCCCGCAGCTCTTCGACCGCGAGAAGGAGCGGTTCCTGGCCTCTCTCGCGGGCCTCGACGCGGTCGTCCCACAGCCGAACCGCCGCCAGGACCGTACCCAGGTCACCCAGCTCGATGCAGCCGGCCGCGGCGAGGTACCCGCAAGCGAATCCGGCGATGACGAGGATGAATTCGGCGACGAGTCCGGCGTCGGGCTCACCGCAGCCGTGCTCGGGCTCACCCGCGGCTCGGTCGAGAGCCTGCCGCACCCCGGTTTCCACAACGAACCCGACACAGACCCGTCCCTGCCCGCGAACCGGGCCTGGGGTCGTCACATCCTGAGCCGGGTCGAGACCTCCACGCTCGGGCTGGACGCCATCCGTGACGCCCGGGTCAGCGACCCGGCCGAGCTGGACCGCCTGATTGAGGCCGCGGCGGCCTGCGGCGCCGCCTGGGGGCAGCGCACCGGAGCGGAGCGCGCCGCAGTGCTTCACCGGGCCGGGCTCGCGCTCGCCGCGAACCGCGACCGCCTGATCGAGGTGATGGCCGCCGAAACCGGTAAGACCATCGCCGAGGGTGACCCCGAGGTCAGCGAGGCGATCGACTTCGCCCACTACTACGCCGAACGGGCCCGCGACCTCGACGCCGTGCAGGGCGCGATCTTCGTGCCCTCGAAGCTGACCGTGGTCACCCCGCCGTGGAATTTCCCGGTAGCCATCTCCGCCGGCGGCGTGCTCGCCGCCCTCGCGGCCGGCTCCGGCGTCATCGTCAAGCCCGCCAAGCTCGCCCAGCGTTCCGGCGCGGTCATGGTCGAGGCGCTCTGGGAAGCCGGCGTGCCGCGCGACCTGCTCGTGCTCGTGGACCTCGCCGACCGGGAACTGGGTACCCGCCTGATCTCGCACCCGGCCGTCGACCGCGTCATCCTGACCGGGGGCTACGAGACCGCGCAGCTGTTCCGCAGCTTCCGCGAGGACCTGCCCCTCCTGGCCGAGACAAGCGGCAAGAACGCCATCATCGTCACTCCCTCCGCCGACCTCGACCTCGCCGCCGCCGATGTCATCAAAAGCGCCTTCGGGCACGCCGGGCAGAAGTGCTCGGCCGCGAGCCTGGTCATCCTGGTCGGATCGGTCGCCAAATCGGAGCGCTTCATCAGTCAGTTGACGGATGCCGCGACCTCCCTGCGCGTCGGCCGCCCCTCCGACCCGGTCACCCAGATGGGCCCCATCATCGAGCCGGCCGAGGGCAAGCTGCGCCACGCCCTCACCACGCTCGGCGTCGGCGAAAAGTGGCTGGTCGAGCCCCAGCAGCTCGACGAGTCCGGCACCCTCTGGTCGCCGGGCATCCGCACCGGGGTGCTGCCCGGCTCCTACGTGCACCTGACCGAGTTCTTCGGGCCCGTGCTCGGAGTGATGCACGCCCGCAACCTGGCGGAAGCCATCCGTTTCCAGAACGCGGTCGACTACGGCCTCACCTCGGGGCTGCACTCGCTCGACCCGGCCGAGCTGACCGAATGGCTGGACACGATCGAGGCCGGCAACCTCTACGTGAATCGTGGCATCACCGGCGCGATCGTGCAGCGCCAGCCCTTCGGCGGCTGGAAGCGCTCGGCCGTGGGACCGGGCACCAAGGCCGGCGGCCCGAACTACCTGTACGGGTTCGGCAGCTGGGTGAGCGAAGCCGGCCGCAACAGCTCGACGCTCCACCTGCGCGGCCTCGACCAAACCGTCACCGCCCTGATAGAGGCGGCGCAGACCGTGCTCGACTACGCGGACTTCGACGTGCTGCGCCGGTCGGCGCTGAGTGACGCGCTGGCCTGGCGCGACGAGTTCGGCGCGGTCAGGGACGTCTCAGACCTCGGTCTCGAACGCAACCTGTTCCGCTACCGCCCGCTGCCCGTCACCGTGCGCCTGACCGAGGCCGGCACCCTCGCCGACCTGCTGCGCGTGATCATTGCCGCGACCCTGTCGACGGCGTCGTTCGAGGTCTCCAGCGCCATCCCGGTGCCGCCGATGGTGCGCAACGTGCTCGCCGAGCGCGAGATCGCGGTCTCGGTCGAGAGCGACGACGAATGGCTGCAGCGGGCCGAGGCCGGTGGCATCCGCACCAGCCGGGTGCGCCTGATCGGCGGGGACCGCCTGACAGGGGCGCAGGCGGAGGCCTCCCGCCTGGCCCACGCGCTCGGCGGCAGCCCGGACATCGCGGTGTACGCACACCCCGTCACCCAGGCCGGCCGGGTCGAGCTGCTCCCGTTCCTGCGCGAGCAGGCGATCTCGATCACGGCGCACCGCTTCGGCAACCCGAGCACACTCTCCGAGGGGATCATCTAGGGGCCGGGCTGCGGCCCGTGCGACGGCGGTCGACCACAAGGCTAAAATAGGACTTTGGTGGCCGCAGTCTGCGGTCGACTGCACCAGCAGGAGTGCGGACAACGATCAGGCTTCTGGTGCACAATGATCGAGGCGCGGCTGACCACTGCTGCAATTCGACAGGGGATCCACAGTTGGACGGTAACGCAACGACGACGCACCGCAATGTCGCCCTGCTGTCGGTGGCGACCGAGCTCGCCCCGCAGGTCACGACCTCGGTGGACATCGATCGTCGCCTGCAGCCGGCCCTCAAACGGCTGAAGCTGCCGAGCGGCCTGCTCCAGCGGGTGGCGGGCGTGCACGAGCGCCGCAACTGGGCGCCCGGCCAGGCCTTCGACGACGCGGCCGTCGCGGCCGGCACGCGCGCCCTGGCCGCCGCCGGCATCCAACCGGGCCAGGTCGGCCTGATGATCAACACCTCGGTGACCCGCAAGCACCTCGAGCCCTCGGTGGCCGTGCGCATCCACCACGGCCTCGGCCTGCCCTCCTCGGCCACGAACTTCGACATCGCGAACGCCTGCCTCGGTTTCGTCAACGGCATGACCCTGGCCGCACAGCTGATCGACTCCGGCCAGGTGCAGTACGCCGTGATCATCGACGGGGAGGACGCCGACGAGATCCAGACCAACACGATCGAGCGCCTCGGCCGCCCGGACATCAACCGCAAGGACTTCATGAGCGAGTTCGCGAGCCTGACGCTCGGCTCCGGCGCGGCCGCGGCCGTGCTCGGTCGGGCCGACGCGCATCCGGAGGGGCACCGCATCCTCGGCGGCGTGACCCGCGCCGCCACCGAGTTCAACGGCCTCTGCGTCGGCAGCGTCGACGGCATGTTCACCGACGCCAAGGCGCTGCTCAAGGGTGGCATGGAGCTCGTCGTTTCGGCCTGGACCGAGGCCAAACGCGACTGGAACTGGTCGGGCATGGACCGGTACATCCTGCACCAGGTGTCGGATGTGCACACCGACGCGATCGTGAAGGCGACCGGGCTGGACCGCAGCCGGGTGCCGCTCACCTACCCGCTGTACGGCAATGTGGGGCCCGCGTCGATCCCGATCACCCTGGCCGAGGAAGCCGCGCGGCTCAGGACCGGCGACCGGGTGCTGCTGATGGGCGTCGGCAGTGGCCTGAACACGGCCATGATGGAACTCGCCTGGTGAAGCGCGGCTCTGCCCCCGTGTCCTACCGTCTCCCGCGCGCCGCGGCGACGCCGGCGCCCGCGTCCCTGCCGCCGGCCGGCCTGTCGGGGCTCGATGCCGCGTTCTCGCGCCTGGTGCCGGTCGTGTCGACCGCCTCCGGGCATCCGGTCACCCGCACCTGGCACCTGCTCGACAACGCGGAGCGTCTCGCCGAGCTGGGCGTCACCCCCGTGGGCACGGTGCTCTGCGTGCACGGTAACCCCACCTGGTCCTACCTGTGGCGCGAGTTCGTCACGGCGGCGACGGATGCGGCCTGTCACGGCGGCGAGGCCTGGCGCGTCATCGCCGTCGACCAGCTCGAGATGGGCTTCTCCGAGCGAAGCGGCGCGGTGCGCCCGCTCGCCACGCGCGTGCGGGACCTGGGCGAGCTCACCGACACCCTCGGCCTGGCCGGCCCGGTGGTCACCTTCGGTCACGACTGGGGCGGGTCGATCTCGCTCGGCTGGGCCGTCGACCACCCGGACGTGCTCGCCGGGGTCATGCTGCTGAACACGGCCGTGCACCAGCCGAGCGATGCGCCGGTGCCGGCCCCGCTGCGGCTGGCCCTGCGGAGCAGCGTGCTCGGCTCCGGCACTGTGGCCACGCCGGCGTTTCTGGAGACGACACTGGCACTGGCGCACCCGCCGCTTCCGGCCGCGGTGAAGCAGGCGTATCGCGCGCCCTACCGCGGCGCGGCCCGCCGCGGCGGGATCGGCGCGTTCGTCGCCGACATCCCGGTGCATGGCGCACACGAAAGCGCGGCCGAAATCGCCCGCATCTCCGGCGGCATCCGCGACCTGACCGTACCGGCCCTGATGCTCTGGGGCCCGACCGACCCGATCTTCAGCGATCGCTACCTCGACGACCTCGTGGACCGCCTGCCGCACGCGGACGTGCATCGCTTCGAGGGTGCCGGGCATCTCGTCATGGAAGACGTCGACTACGCCGCGGCCGCCCTGACCTGGCTCGGCGACCGCGCGGTGCCTGCCGCTGCAATCGCCGCTGCCGCCTCCGCCGCTTCCTCCGCTGCCCCTCAGGTTGCCGTTTCGGTCGAACAGGGTGTGGACGGCTGGGCGGCCGGCGAGCGGCATCCGCTCTGGCACTATCTGGACGAACTGCAGAACAGCGACGAGACCGCGCTGATCGACATGGCCCCGCCCGGGGGCGGCGCACCCCGCGTCGTCAGCTGGCGCCTGCTCTCCCGGCGGGTGCGGCAGCTCGCCTGCGGCCTCGATCGTATCGGCGTGCGGAAAGGCGACCGGGTCTCGCTGCTCGTTCCACCCGGCGCCGACCTGACCGCGGTGCTCTACGCCTGCGTGCGGATCGGCGCGGTCGTGGTGGTCGCGGATGCCGGCCTCGGCCTACGCGGGCTGACCCGCGCCGTGCGCGGCGCGCGCCCCGACCACGTGATCGGCGCCGTCCCCGGGCTGCTCGCCGCCCGGGCCCTCGACTGGCCCGGCCAGAAGATCTCCGTGGCGCGGTTTCCCCGCGCCGCCATGCGCGCCCTCGACATCTCCGCCACCCTCGCCGAGCTGATCGCGCTCGGCGGGGACGAGCAGCTTCCGCCGCCGCCGGAACCCGGAGACACTGCCGCCGTGCTGTTCACCTCCGGCTCGACCGGGCCGGCCAAGGGCGTCGTCTACACGCACGGCCAGCTCGCCGCGGTCAGCCACGCGCTGTTCGCGCAGTACGGCGTGGGCCGCGGCACCGGCCTGGTGGCCGGCTTCGCCCCGTTCGCGCTGCTCGGCCCGGCCCTCGGCGCCCGCTCGGTGACCCCGGACATGGACGTGACGAAGCCGAAGACCCTGACCGCCGCATCCGTCGCCGCCGCGGTCGCCGCCATCGACGCGACCGTGGTATTCCTGTCGCCGGCCGCGCTGGCCAACGTCGTGGCCACCGCCGGCAGCCTGACCGCCGCCGACCATGTCAGCCTCGCCGGCGTGTCGAGCTTTCTCTCCGCTGGTGCCCCCGTCTCCGAGCCACTGCTCGCGGCCGCGGCCCGGCTGATGCCGTCGGCCTCCGCGCACACGCCCTACGGCATGACCGAGGGGCTGCTGATGGCCGACATCTCGCTCGACGGCATCCGCGAGGCGATGGCCACGGCGACCACGCCGGGGGTCTCGCCGTCTGCCTTGTCCTCTGCCGCGACGGCGACGGATGCCCCGGCCGGCCCCGGCGGGGTCTGCGTCGGCCGCGCGACGGCGACCACGCGCATCCGCACGAGCGCCCTCGACGCCCAGGGGCACGCCACCGGCGAGCTGTCGGAGGCCGCCGGGGTCACCGGCGAGATCGTGGTCTCCGCGCCGCACGTCGAGGACCACTACGACCGCCTGTGGCTGACCGACCGGGCCGCCCGCAGCGGCGCCGTGCCCGGTGAACGCTGGCACCGCACGGGCGACGTCGGGCACTTCGACGACGCCGGACGCCTCTGGGTGGAAGGGCGCCTGCCGCATGTGATCACGACGGCGACCGGCGTCGTGACCCCGGTCGGTCCCGAGCAGCGCATCGAGTCCGTCGCAGCGGTGGCCCGGGCCGCCGTCGTCGGGGTTGGGCCGACCGGCACCCAGCAGGTGGTCGCCGTGGTCGAGACCCGCACGCCGACCCGCCGGGTCGCGCTGGCCGACCCCGGGCTGGCCGCCGCCGTGCGTGCCGTCGCGGGGCTGCCGCTGGCCGCGGTGCTGGTCGTGCCGCACCTGCCCACGGACATCCGTCACAACTCGAAGATCGACCGCACCCGGCTGGGGCGCTGGGCCGGCGGCATCCTATCCGGCGCGCGGATGACCCGCCCGTGAGGCGCCTCTCGCGTCACGCGCAGGCTGCGCCCCTCCGCTGCCGGCACGCCACGCGCGCAGCGACGCAGCACCCGCGCAGCACATTTTCGCCGACGGTGCTGCCGTGAGGGTGCTTGTCACCGGGGCCAGCGGCTTCCTCGGCCGGGCCGTCGCGGCCGAGATCGCGGCCGCCGGACACGAGGTGCGAGCCTTCCAGCGGCGCCCGTCGGGCGTGCCCGGCGTGACCGACCTACTCGGCTCGGTCACCGCGCCCGCCGAGGCCCGGCGCGCCGTCGCCGGAATGGACGCGGTCGTGCACCTGGCCGCCAAGGTGTCCCTGGCCGGCAGCCCGGCCGAGTTCGCCGCCGTGAACGTGGGCGGCACGCGCACCCTGCTGGCCGCGGCCGCGGATGCCGGAGCCTCCCGCTTCGTCTTCGTGTCGTCGCCCTCGGTCGCCCACACCGGGGCATCCATTGTCGGCAGCGAAGCCGAGCCGGCCGACCCGGCCGAAGCCCGCGGTCCCTACGCCCGCACCAAGGCCGAGGCCGAACTGGTCGCCCTCGCCGCGGATTCGGCCGCCCTGCGCGTGGTCGCCGTGCGGCCGCACCTGGTCTGGGGCCCGGGAGACACCCAGCTCGTGGCCCGGATCGTCGAGCGCGCCCGCGCCGGACGCCTGCCGCTGCTCGGCCACGGCGCCGCCCTGATCGACACCACCTACATCGACAACGCCGCCACGGCCATCGCGGCAGCCCTCGATCAGGCCGACGCCGTGCACGGCCGCTCCTACGTGATCACGAACGGGGAGCCGCGGCCGGTCGCCGAACTGCTCGCGGGCATGTGCCGGGCCGCCGGCGTGCCGGCGCCGGCCTGGCGGGTCCCGGCCGGAGTTGCCCGCGGTGCGGGGGCGCTGATCGAGGCGGCCTGGCGCATCCGTCCGGGCGCCGACGAGCCGCCGATGACCCGGTTCCTGGCCGAGCAGCTCTCGACCGCGCACTGGTTCGACCAGCGCCGCACCCGGTCCGAGCTGCGGTGGACGCCCGCGGTGAGCCTCGATGAGGGCTTCCGCCGCCTCGCCGCCTCGTACGACGGCTAGCTTTCTCGGGCACTGGCGGCCTCAACGGATGCCCAGGGCCGTCCGTGCGATCGCCAGCGCCCCTTCCGCGCGCTGACGGAGCCCAGTCGTTGACGGATTCCGATCACCGGGGCCTGCCGGGCGCGGCGGCTCGCTAGGCTCGTCACGTGACCTGGCCCCGCGACCTCCCCGCCCAGCTGGCCGGACTGGCGCCGACCCTGCTCGGGATCGCGCTGCTCATCGCGATCGTCACGCTGGTGCTGCGCGGCTACCGGGTGCCGCATCCGTTCGCACCGGCCCTCGCCGTGCTGCGCGGCGCCCTGCAGCTCGCCGCGATCAGCCTGATCCTCAGCGGCATCATCTCCGACCCGTTCTGGGTCGGCGTGGGTCTGGCGGTCATGTTCACCGCTGCGGTCGGCACGGTCACCCGCCGGATCGGCGCCACCCGGCGGCACGCGGCCTGGGTGGCCGCCTCGATGGGCCTGGGCGTGATGGTCACCCTCCTCGTGGTCTTCGGCACCGGCGCGCTCGAGTTCACGCCGCGCTACGTGTTGTCGTTCGGCGGCATCATCATCGGCAACGCCATGTCGATCGCCACGCTCTCCGGCCGGCGCTTCACCGAGGGCGTGACCGAGCACTGGGAGGAGGTCGAGGGCTGGCTGGCCCTCGGCGCCACCCCGCGCCAGTCCACCCGAGAACTGGCCTGCCGCGCGGTGTACTTCGCCCTGATCCCCTCGACCGACCAGACGAAGACCACCGGGCTGGTCACGCTGCCCGGAGCCTTCGTGGGAGCGATTTTCGGTGGAGCCTCGCCGCTCGAGGCAGGGCGGTTCCAGATCGTGGTGCTTGCCGGCATCCTCTGCGCCGGATCGATCGCGGCGGTCGCCCTGATCCACCTGCTGGCCCCCGTGACCCGGCGCCCCGTCCCGGTGCCGGGCTAGCGACACGCGCCGCGCTGATGTCCTCGGCGCCGGCCGGTCCGATCCTGCTGGGAGCCGGGCGGCTACTCGGCGGAGCGGTGAATCAGCCGGGAGAGCACGATCGCGCTGCGGGTGTGGTCCACGTTGGGTGCCAAACGCACCTTTTCCAGCGCCGCCTCCAGACCGGGGATGTCCCGGGCCCGGATGTGCACGATGGCGTCGGCGCTGCCCGTGACGGTTCCGGCGTCCACGACCTCTGGCACCCCGGACAGGATGCGCAGTAATTCCTCGGGCGCCACGGTGCCGCGGCAGAACAGCTCGACGTAGGCCTCGGTGCTCATGCCGTCGATGGCCGGATCCACCTGGATGGTGAAACCGCGGATGACGCGGTCGGCCACGAGCCGGTCGACTCGGCGTTTCACGGCCGACGCCGAGAGTCCGACGACCGAGCCGATATCGCCGTATCCCGCCCGGGCGTTCTGGCGGAGCAGGTCGAGAATGCCACGGTCGAGGTTGTCCATGCCGAGAGTCTAGGGGGCATCGTTGCGCTGGCGCACTCATTAACGCAGAAAACCCGCGCCCGATAGCGCAATTCACTGGATAGCTGCGCCGTGGCGAGCGGACCAGCGGGCGGACGTGCGGCATCCGTCATCGCCCGTTGTGGCGGAAAACTGCGTGAGGGGCCGGACGCGCGCACGTTTTCGGCGCAGAGTGGGGTGCACATCCGATTCGTGCTGTGTGAGACTAAGCATGGCGTCTCTGCCCAGGCGTTTCGTGCCGGCAGAGCTCTCGTGAGTGACCTGGTCCGCCATCCACCCCGCCAGCCGACCTCACCCGAAGGGGGCGGATGGCCGCCGAAGGAGTCACCATGTCGACCAACCTCACCGCCCCGAACCTGGACGAGCTCGTCTCGCCGGCCCTTCCCGTGCGCACGCCCGTCAAGCGCACCGTGCTGATGTGCAAGCCCGAATTCTTTTCCGTCGTCTATCGCATCAACCCCTGGATGGATCCCGCCATCCCGACGGACACCGCGCTCGCCGTCGCCCAGTGGCAAACGCTTCACGACACCTATGTCGGCCTCGGCTTCGACGTGCACCTGATCGAACCCGTCGACGGCCTGCCGGACATGGTCTACGCGGCCAATGGCGGATTCGTCATCGACAACATCTCCTACGGCGCGGCCTTCACCTACGCCGAACGCCAGCCGGAAGGTCCGGCCTACATGGACTGGTTCGGCGCCAACGGCTTCGACGTGCGCGTGCCGGCGGAGATCAACGAGGGCGAGGGTGACTTCCTGCTCGTGGGCGACGTGATCCTCGCGGGCACCGGGTTCCGCAGCGCCTCGAACAGCCATGAAGAGGTGTCGGCGATCTACGGCCGCCCCGTGATCACGCTCAACCTGATCAATCCGAGCTTCTACCACCTCGACACGGCCATCGCCGTGCTCGACGCGTCGCCGGCCACGGGCAACGGCGAGATCGCCTACCTGCCGAGCGCGTTCGACGAGCCGAGCCTGGCCATCCTGCGCGAGCGATTCCCGGACGCCATCATCGTCGCCGAGGAGGACGCGGCCATCCTCGGCCTCAACTCCTATTCCGACGGCTACAACGTGGTCATCGCCGCGCGGGCGAAGGGCTTCGAGGCCCAACTGCGCGCCCGCGGCTTCAACCCGATCGGGGTCGACCTGTCCGAGCTGCTGCTCGGTGGAGGAGGCGTGAAGTGCTGCACCCTGGAGCTGCGCCGATGACCGACCCGATGACCGACCAGGCCACCGCCCCGGCCGCCGCGCTCGGACAGGCCGCGTATATCGCGCTGGAAGACGAGCACGCGGCCCACAATTACCATCCGCTGCCCGTGGTCGTCGCGTCCGGCGACGGCGCCTGGGTGACGGATGTCGACGGCCGCCGCTACCTGGACTGCCTGGCCGCGTACTCCGCGGTCAACTTCGGCCACTCCAACCCGCTCCTGTTGGACGCCGCTCGCGAGCAACTGGGCCGCATCACGCTCACCAGCCGCGCCTTCCACAACGACCAGCTCGGCCCGTTCGTGACCGCGCTCGCCGAGCTCTCCGGCAAGGACATGGTCCTGCCGATGAACACGGGCGCCGAGGCGGTGGAGTCCGGCATCAAGGTGGCCCGCGCCTGGGGCTATCGGGTCAAGGGCGTCGCCGCCGGGATGGCGAACATCATCGTGGCCGGGGAGAACTTTCACGGCCGCACCACCACGATCGTCAGCTTCTCCGACGACGAGTCGGCCCGTAAGGATTTCGGGCCGTTCACGCCGGGGTTCCGCACGGTTCCCTACGGAGACGCCGCGGCCCTCGAGGCTGCGATCGACGCGAACACGGTCGCGGTGCTGCTCGAGCCCATCCAGGGCGAGGCCGGCATCGTCGTGCCGCCGGCCGACTACCTGCCGGCCGTGCGCGAGATCACGAACCGCCACAATGTGCTGTTCATCGCCGACGAGATCCAGTCCGGCCTCGGCCGCACGGGAGCGACCTTCGCTTGCGACCTGGTGGGCGTCGTTCCTGACCTCTACCTGCTCGGCAAGGCACTCGGCGGCGGCATCGTGCCGGTCTCGGCGGTCGTCGGCAATCGGGACATCCTCGGCGTGCTCCGCCCCGGCGAGCACGGCTCGACCTTCGGCGGCAACCCGCTGGCGGCGGCCGTCGGCCTCGCCGTGGTGAAACTGCTGGCCACCGGCGAGCAGCAGGAGCGCGCGCGCGTTCTCGGCGCCCGCCTGCACGACGGGCTGACCGGGTTGATCGGCCAGGGCGTCGTGGCCGTGCGTGGCGCCGGCCTCTGGGCCGGCATCGACATCGACCCGACGCTGGCCCCCGGCCGGGTGGTCTGCGAGGCCCTCTTGGCCCGCGGCGTGCTCGCGAAGGACACCCACGGCTTCACCATCCGGTTGGCCCCGCCGATCGTGGTCTCCGAGGCCGACCTCGACTGGGCGGTCGAGCAATTGGCAGCCGTGCTCGCAGAGCTCGCCGCCGCGTAGCCGAGCCGCCGAGTTATCCCGCTTGTGCCGAGTTGACCCGCTGGAACGGGTCAGCTCGGCACAAACGCCGACACTCGGCGAGGTGCGGCCGGCCGGGTGGCCACGACACTACACGCCGACGGATGCCGCCACCGGCTGCGCGATGCGGCCGAGGCGTGCGAGCTGGGTGACGTGGCCCGGCTCGAGCTCCTCCAGGCTGTTCACGCCGAGCAGTCGCATGGTGCGGGAGACCTGCTCGGAGAGGATCTGGACGGCCCGGTCGACGCCGGCCTCGCCGCCGGCCATCAGGCCGTAGAGGTAGGCGCGGCCGACCAGGGTGAAGCGGGCACCGAGGGCAACGGACGCGACGATGTCGGCGCCGCTCATGATGCCCGTGTCCAGATGCACCTCGTATTCGCTGCCGACCTCGCGCACGACGTTCGGCAGCAGGTGGAACGGGATCGGGGCGCGGTCGAGCTGGCGCCCGCCGTGGTTGGAGAGGATGATGCCGTCCACGCCGAGGTCGGCGAGCGTGCGCGCATCCGCCAGGCTCTGTACGCCCTTGACGACGATCTTGCCGGGCCACTGCGCCTTGATCCAGGCCAGGTCCTCGAAGGTGACGGTGGGGTCGAACATGGTGTCGAGCAGGTCGGCGACTGTGCCGCTCCAGCGGTCGAGGCTGGCGAAGGCGAGCGGTTCGGTGGTGAGGAAGTTGATCCACCACTCCGGCCGCGGCAGTGCGTTGATGACCGTTCCGGCGGTCAGGGCCGGCGGGATCGAGAAACCGTTGCGCTTGTCGCGCAGGCGCGCGCCGGCCACGGGCACGTCCACAGTCACCAGCAGGGTGTCGTAGCCGGCCTTCGCGGCCCGGTCCACGAGCGCCATCGAGCGGTCGCGGTCCTTCCACATGTAGAGCTGGAACCAGTTGCGCCCGTGGGGGTTCGCGGCCTTGACGTCCTCGATCGACGTGGTGCCCATGGTCGACAGGGAGAAGGGGATGCCGGCCCGGGCCGCGACGTGGGCGCCCGCGATCTCACCCTCGGTCTGCATCATCCGGGTGAACCCGGTCGGGGCGATTCCGAAGGGCTGGGCCACGGGGGCGCCGAGCACGTCCCAGCCCGTCGACACGGCCGACACGTCCCGCAGGATCGACGGGTTGAACTCGATGTCCTCGAAGGCCTGGCGGGCACGGCCCAGCGACAGCTCGGCCTCGGCGGCGCCGTCGGTGTAGTCGAACGCGGCCTTGGGGGTGCGCTTCTTGGCGATGTCGCGCAGGTCGTAGATGGTGAGCGCGCCCTCGAGGCGGCGCTTCTTCGCGTTCAGCTCGGGGGTCTTGAAGTGCATCAGCGGGGCAAGGTCTTTGATCTTCGGGATGCGTCGTTGAACCATGGTCGAAGGGTCCTTTCTATCGGGCCACCGGGTGCCCGTTGGCATCCGTGTGGTCGTTGGCGAAGAGGTCGGGCAGGTGGTTGGCAAGGTGGGTTTCGGCGTAGTAACCCGCGATATGGGACTGCACGAGGCTGCGGGCGGCCGGGGGATCGCCGGCCTCGATCGCGCCGAGGATCGCGCGGTGTTCGGTGCGGAGACGGGCGGAGGTGTCGGGCCAGGAAGTGAGGCTGGTCGCGCCCGCCCGCACATAGCCCTCGATGGCACTGCGCAGCCCCGCCATCGTGGCGGTCACGACCTGGTTGCCCGATGCGGTGGCCAGGGCCAGGTGGAACGCGGCGTCGAGGGCCAGGAATTCCCCCTCGGTCAGCGCGGGAGACTCCATGGCGCAGAGCAGCAGCTCGGGCGTCGTCAGGTCGGGGTGCAGGGAGGCGTTGGCGTCCATGGTGGAACTGGCCTGGGCGGATGCCTCCGCCAGCTCGGTCACGACCGAGGCCTCGAGCACCAGCCGGGTCTTGACCACGTCAGAGACGGGGAACCCCTGCGCCGCCACCTGCAGACGCATCAGCGCCGACATGCCGCCGCCGGGCAGGGCCACGATGATCGCACCCGCCGTGGGCCCCGACCCGGCGGACGTGCGAAGCAGCCCGAGCACTTCGAGCACCCGGATGGCCTCGCGCACGCTGGACCGTCCGACGCCCAGCTCGGCGGCGAGGGCCCGCTCGGGCGGAAGATGGTCACCCGGGCGTAGTCGCCCACTGAGGAGATCCAGCTCGATGTTCTGCAACACGACTTCCCAGGCACGGCGTTCGATGCTCATGGGCTCCTCCTCGACGTTGGGGTGGCATGCGGTGTGCCCGGCGGGGATCATGCGTCGGGCGGTGTGGTCTGACCACACGCTACACGACGCGCCCGATGCGCACCAGCGCCCGGGGCGCATCCGTCACCGGGTATACGCCGCCGGCACCTTCAGGCCGCACTCAGGCTGGTCAAGTCCGCGGTCTCGTTCACCGTCCACGGGACGACCGGGAGGCCGAGGCCGCCCAGGTTCGGGCTGGATTCGGGCTGCCCGACGCCCGGTCAGGAATCCCCGCTCGATCGGGCCCCCAGGGTCAGATCCGGGGCGATTTGCCGGGTGAGGTTCAGTGACGCCCAGTCGAAGCTCTGCAGGACTGACCGATCCGACTGCCGGGGGTGTTCGCCTGCTCAGGGAAGCCCGGCGACTGCTGGTAGCCGCAGTCCAGGGTGCGGATCTCGGCCAGGCTCAGGTCGCGCACCCGGTCGTCGGCATAGGGAAAGGCCGAGTCGCCGGGGAACGCGGGAGCGGCGTCGGCGCATTTGCTGGACGTCATCACGTCGTCGTGCCACACCACCACCTGGTTGGCACTGGACAAATGGGTGTCCAGCTCGAGTGTGCTCACACCCAACTCGGGAGACCCGGCGAAGGCGGTCAGTGATTCCTCGGTCCACTGGCCGCGGCCGCCGCGATCAGGATTGAGCACATTGCGTGGTTCCCCTGGAGTTGCGTGAACCGGCGGCAGTCCGCCTCCGGTTCTCCACGCTGCGAACCGGACGTGGCCGGGGTGGAGAGGTCGTTCCGAGCGCTGACCGGGCCTGGTCACGGCGGCGGGCTCCGTGCGAACGCAGAGGATCTCAGATGAAGAGCAGCACGATGCCGAGCACGCCGGACGCGGCACCGATGCCGAGCAGGATCAGGCCGGTCAGGCGCAGTGCCCGGCCCTCGGCCTCCGGGGTGTGGGTGCGACACCGGGAGGGGGTGCGGAGGCTGAACCAGACCGGCACGTCGTCGCCGGGCGCGAGCCCGTGCGTCTCGTGTGTGTTCGCCGGGCACTCGTGCACCTCGCCGTCACGGTCGAACCAGCGGATGACCGTTCCGGCCCGGGAGGACGCGATGACGCCATCCGTCAGTACCCAGCGACCCTTCACACCGCGCGCGACGAGACCGGCCGCGAAGAGTGCCCCGCCGACGGCCAGGCCGATCAGGGTCAGCACCTCGCTGAGGAGGGAAACGAGCGAGAAGGTGTCCACGTTGCCCCTTCCCGGTCGTCGTAACGGTACGGGCAAAATCGTACCGTGCCCTCCGGGCCGGATGCCGCGACCCTGCCGATGCCCCCAGGTCTGGGGGCACACGGTAAGGTCAAGCAATGAGCTCGGTTGTTGAACAATCTCCCACCCGTGACGACCGAAGCTTCCTCGGACAGCCTCGCGCCCTCGCCAACGTGTTCGGCGTCGAGATGTGGGAGCGGTTTTCGTTCTACGGGATGCAGGGCATCCTGCTGCTCTATTTGTACTACTCCGCGGCCGACGGCGGCCTCGGGATCCCGCAGGCCACCGCGGCAGGCATCGTGGGGGCCTACGGCGGCGGCGTTTACCTGTCGACCATTCTGGGAGCCTGGGTGGCCGACCGCCTGGTGGGCTCGGAGCGGGTGCTCTTCTGCAGCGCCATCGTGATCGCGGTGGGGCACGTGGCACTCGCTCTCCTGCCGGGCCTCGGCGGCGTGGCGACCGGGCTCATCCTGATCGCGCTGGGCAGCGGCGGGCTCAAGGCCAACGCGACCAGCGTCGTGGGCGCGCTCTACGCCAAGGACGACCCTCGGCTCGACGCGGGCTTCTCGCTCTTCTACCTCGGCATCAACCTGGGTGCCTTCTTCGGGCCGGTCCTGACCGGCCTGCTGCAGACGACCCTCGGCTTCCACTACGGGTTCGGGCTCGCCGCCGTGGGGATGGCGATCGGCCTGGTGCAGTACTCCTTCGGCCGCAAGCGCCTGCCGGCCATCGTGCACGAGGTGCCGAACCCGCTGCCGGCGTCGCGCCACGCCGGCTACCTCTGGGCCGCGATCGCAACGACCGCCGTGATCGTGGTGCTGGTCCTGCTCGGCGTGATCACGGCATCCGGCCTGGTCACCATCGTTATCGCGCTGACCCTGATCGCCACGGTCTGCTACTTCGTGGTCATCCTGCGCAACCGTCAGATCACCGCCCTCGAGCGCAAACGCGTCTACGCGTTCATGCCGCTGTTCGTGGCCAGTGCCGCGTTCTGGTCCCTCTCCCAGCAGCAGTTCACGGTGGTGACCATCTACACCGACGAACGGCTCAACCGCGACGTGTTCGGCTGGGAGCTGCCGGTGTCGTGGGTGCAGTCGTTCAACCCGGTCTTCATCATCCTGCTCTCGGGTGCCTTCGCCGCGCTGTGGACGCGCTGGGGTTCCCGTCAGCCGTCCACCCCGGTCAAGTTCGCGTTCGGCACCGCGCTGATGGGTTCCGCGTTCCTGCTGTTCCTCCCGTTCGTCGACGGCGGCCCGAATTCGACGCCACTGCTCGCGATGATCGCGATCCTGTTCGTGCTCACGGTGGCGGAGCTTCTGATCGGACCGGTCGGCCTGGCCGTCACGACGCGGCTCGCCCCGGAACCCTTCAAGACCCAGATGGTCGCGCTGTTCTTCCTCTCGATCGCCCTGGGCACCGCGGTGTCCGGCTGGCTCGCCGAGTGGTACACATCGGTGTCGGAGACGGTCTACTTCAGCGTGATCGGCGGGGTCGCGATCGTGCTCGGGCTGTTGCTCGCACTGATCGCCCGACCGATCCTGCGGCTGATGAACGGCGTGCGCTGACCGGCATCCGTCAGCCGAGTGGATGCCAAGCGATTCGTTGTGTTGCGCCCCACAGGCTCAGAGCTGGCTGCACCGCGCGGACTCTGTTCAGCAAGGGGGGCGCGGTGTCCGGTGTTGAACCAATTCGACGGAGAATCTGAGCGAAACCTGCTTTTTCGGGCCTTATGGCAACGATTTGGGCAGAATCTCCGTCGAATTCGTTCGGGGAGAACTACCGCCAGGCTCGTCGGGTCTCACTCCGCTAGCGCGTCGCCGTGGCCTCGACGATCGCGATTTCGCGGGTGGCGGTCTCGGCGGTGCGGCCGTCTCCGTCGTGGTGCACCCGCATTCGTGGGGTCATGCCCCGGCGGAACCGTACCCGCAGGCTGCGGTAGCGCACCATCCAGAAGAGCACCGCCCCGGCCGCGAGGAGGCCCGAGAGCGCGGCCACGCCCAGCGCCCAGCGCGGGCCGAACTGGTCGGCTACCCAGCCCACCAGGGGCGCCCCGAGTGGCGTGCCGCCGGCGAAGATCGCCATATAGAGCGCCATCACCCGGCCGCGCATGGCCGGCCGCGTCGTGGTCTGCACGTAGGCGTTCGCGGTGGTCATCAGGGTCAGCGAGGACAGGCCGACGAAGGTCAGGGAGATCGCGAAGGTCAGGTAGTTGGGCATCACCGCGGCCACAGCGCAGGACAGGCCGAACGCGAAGGATCCGACGATGACCAGACGCAGCCGCGGCCGGCCGCGACGGGCGGCCATCAGCGCGCCCGCGACGGAGCCGATGGCCATGATCGAACTGAGCAGCCCGAACTCGCTGGCACCCATGCCGAACTCGACCGTGGCCATCGTCGCCGTGAAGATCGCGAAGTTGAAGCCGAAGGTGCCCACCAGGAAGACGGTGATCAACACGACGATGATGTCTGGCCGGCGGGACACGTACCGGAAGCCAGCCATCAGCTGTCCCCGCTCGCGGGTGGCCCGCGGCTGCGGCCTCAGCTGAACGGTGCGCAGAAGAGTCATCGCGAGCACCGTCGCCGCGAACGTCGCCGAGTTGATCATGAAGACCCAGCCGGCGCCGACGGCGACCGTGAGCAGCCCCGCGGCGGCCGGTCCGATCAGCCGAGCGCCGTTGAACGATGCGGAGTTGAGGGCCACGGCGTTCGGGAGGTCGTTGTCGGAGACCAGCTCCGACACGAAGGTCTGGCGGGCGGGGGCGTCGATCGCCGCGACGATCCCGAGGCCCAGGGCGAAGAGGTAGACGTGCCACAGCTCCGCGACTCCGGTGACGGTGATCACACCGAGGCCGAGGGCGAGCAGGCCCATCAGGGTCTGCGTCAGGATGAGCAGTCTGCGCCGGTTGAACCGGTCCGCGATGAGGCCGGACCAGGGCATCAGCACGAGCTGGGGCCCGAATTGCAAAGCCATCACGATGCCCACCGCGGTGGCGTTGTAATCGGTCAGTTCGGTCAGCACGATCCAGTCCTGGGCCGTGCGCTGCATCCAGGTTCCGATGTTCGACACGAGGGCCCCCGCGAACCAGATTCGATAGTTCGGGATGCTCAGGGAGCGGAACATGTTGTTCAACTGTTGGCGAGTTCCTTCATGATGTCGACGGCCTCGGTGAGGATCCGGCGCTGGTCGGGGCTGAGCGTGACGATGCGCTGGGCGAGCCAGGCATCCCTGCGTTTGCGCGTCTCCCGCATCAGGGTGCGCCCCTGGTCGGTCACCGTGAGCACCACCTTGCGGCCGTCGTCTGCAGAGCCGGCCCGGTTCACGAGGCCAGCCTCGACCAGCGCGTTGACCGTGCGGTTCATCGACGGCGGCGTGACCCGCTCGCGTTCGCTGAGCTCGCGGAGGGTGAACGGGCCATGGAAAAACAGGGTGCCGAGGGCCGAGAACTGGCTCGAGCTGAGCTCATTGTCGGCCTTCTCCTGCCGCAGGCGGCGGGCCAGCCGGCCGTTGGCCAGCCGGAAATCGTGACTCAACTCGGCTACCGTCGCACGTCGACCAGGGGAGACCTCCGGCGCAAGCACGTGAGATGTCGGTGAAGATTCCATAGCTACCCACCCTAACCACTTAGCCTCGCTAAGTATTCCCTGCTCGCAGCCTAGTTCAGGATCGACGGCAAAGAACCGGAATCCAGAGACGCGCGGGGCGAGTCCTGCCAGACTGGCCTCGTGCCTACCTACACGGATGACTTTGGCGTCTCGATCACGTATTTCACCTGGCCGGTCGATCGCCCGCGGGCCATCGTGCAGCTCGCTCACGGGGTCGGTGAGCATGCGCAGCGGTATGCGGAGCTCGCCACCCGACTGAACACGGCCGGCTACACGGTCTACGCCGACGACCACCGCGGCCACGGCCAGACCGGAGTGCACCAGTATGACGGCGACCTGTCCCGCCTCGGCCGCCTCGGCCCCGGCGGACTGCGCGCGGCAGTGGCCGGCGTACGCCAGCTGAGTGGGATCATCCGCGCCACTCACCCTGACCTGCCGCTCGTGCTGCTCGGCCACAGCTGGGGGTCCTTCATGGTGCAGATGATCGTCAATGCGCACGCCGCCGACTACGACGCGGTCGTGCTCAGCGGCACGGCCTACCGGATGCCCGGCTACCTGGACAGCGGCGACCTCAACCGCCGACACAAGCACCTCGGCGACACCGGGGTGGAGTGGCTCAGCCGCGATCCAGAGGTGGCCCGCGCTTTCATCGCCGACCCGCTCACGACCACGACCCCGCTGGCCAAGCTGTTCGGGCTGCGAGAGGCGGCGCGCCTCTTCGGCAGGCCGGGCCGCGACCTGCCGCCGGGCCTGCCGCTGCTCATCCTGGTCGGCGGTGACGACATCGTGGGCGGGGAGCGCAGCGCTCGCAGGCTGGTTCGGGCCTATTCCGGGCGGTCGGGACTTCGGGACATCCGGGTCATCACCTACCCCGGTGCCCGCCACGAGGTGTTCAACGAGACGAACCGTGAGGATGTCTTCGACGACCTGATCGGGTGGCTGGCCAAACGTTTTGCCGTGCGCGCCGATTAGGCTGGCGTCATGCACGGTGAATATAAAGTTCCAGGCGGCAAGCTCGTCGTCGTCGATCTCGATGTCGTTGACAACACGATCGTCGACTTCCGGCTGGCCGGTGATTTCTTCCTCGAGCCCGACAGTGCGCTCGGCGACATCAACGCGGCCGTGAACGGCCTGTCCGCCGACAGCGACGCGGTCAGCATCGCCGCCGCAGTGCGCGCCGCGCTCCCGGCCCATGCCACGCTGCTCGGGTTCTCGCCCGAATCGGTGGCGGTGGCCATCCGTCGCTCCCTCGCCCAG
The DNA here is from genome assembly GCF_004402575.1 of Cryobacterium sp. TMT2-4. Lineage (NCBI taxonomy): Bacteria > Bacillati > Actinomycetota > Actinomycetes > Micrococcales > Microbacteriaceae > Cryobacterium > Cryobacterium sp. TMT2-4. Next base: position 56,702 of record NZ_SOGE01000014.1, read on the forward strand.
GCCAGCGGCTGGCGCGACTACGAGTGGCAGCTGATCCACACCAAGGCTGTCGCTCCCGTCATGCAGATGGCGCTTGACGAGGTGCTCGCGATCGAGGTTGGCGAGGGGCGCCGCAACCCCACGATGCGGATCTGGGAATGGACGGAGCCGGCCGTCGTCATCGGCAGCTTCCAGTCCCTGAAGAACGAGGTCGACCCAGTCCAGGCCGCCAAGCACGGCTTCACCGTCGTGCGCCGGATCAGCGGCGGCGGCGCCATGTTCATGGAAGCCGGCTCGGTCATCACCTACTCGATCTACGCACCGACCGACCTCGTTCAGGGCATGACGTTCGCTGACTCCTATGCATTCCTCGACGAGTGGGTGCTCACGGCGCTCAAATCCCTCGGCATCGACGCTTACTACCAGCCGCTGAACGACATCACGAGCCCCAAGGGCAAGATCGGCGGGGCCGCGCAGAAACGTCTCGGCAGCGGCGCCGTGCTGCACCACGTCACCATGAGCTACGACATGGACGGCGACAAGATGGTGCAGGTGCTCCGCATCGGCCGGGAGAAACTCAGCGACAAGGGCATCACGAGCGCCGCGAAGCGCGTCGACCCGCTGCGCAGCCAGACCGGCCTCAGCCGGGATGCGATCATCGACCGGATGAAGGCGACCTTCACCGGGCTCTATGGCGCCGTCGCCGGAGAGATCACCGAAGCGGAATATGCCAGGGCGACCGAGCTGGTAGAGACCAAGTTCGGCACCGAGGAGTGGATCGGGCGGGTTCCCTAGGCCACGGGGCCGTCAATACGCGGGCTACCGTCCGCGCGTGAGCAGGTCCTGGTACTCGGCGTGCAGGTCGATCCAGCGCACAACGTAGGGGCACACCGGCACGACCGTGAGCGTGGTGCGGGTGCGAACATCGTCGAGCGCCTGCTCGACGAGGATGCCCGCCAGACCTTCGCCCCGGTGCGCCGGGTCCACCTCGACGTGGGTGAACAGCACATCCTGGCCGGCGACCTCGTAGTCGGCGAAGCCCACGGTGGTGCCGGCGAGCTCGAGCGTGTACCGGGCCAGGGCCGGTTCGTGACGGAATACGACCGAGTCGGATTCCCCGGTCGTTTCCGGGGATGCTGCATCTGGTGTCATCCCCTCAGCGTAGGCTGCCTGACACAATGAAGGAATGCCGATCGCGTGGTCTCCCTCCTCCCCCAGCCGTGTTGTCCACGCGAACAACCTCGAGGTTCTGCCGCAGCTGCCCGACGCGGCCTTCACGCTGATCTACCTGGACCCGCCGTTCAACACGGGGCGCAAGCAGAACCGGCAGACCACGACGTCGGTGCGCGCACCGGCGAGCCCGGTATCCGTCGCCCTGGGTGCGGACGCCGCGGGCATCATCACCGGCTTCAAGGGCCAGCGGTACGAGCGGATCAAGGGTGACCTGCTCGGCTACGACGACCAGTTCGAGGACTATTGGGCCTTCCTCGAGCCGCGCCTGATCGAGGCCTGGCGCCTCCTGTCCGATGACGGCACCCTCTACCTGCACCTCGACTACCGCGAGGCGCACTACGCCAAGGTGTTGCTCGACGCCCTCTTCGGCCGGGACTGCTTCCTGAACGAGCTGATCTGGGCCTACGATTACGGCGCGAAGTCGAAGAACCGCTGGCCGACCAAGCACGACACGATCCTGGTCTACGTGAAGAACCCGGCCCGGTACTACTTCGACTCGACCACGGTCGACCGCGAGCCCTATATGGCGCCCGGTCTGGTCACCCCCGAGAAGGTCGCGAAGGGCAAGCTGCCGACGGATGTCTGGTGGCACACGATCGTGTCGCCCACCGGCAAGGAAAAGACCGGGTATCCCACCCAGAAGCCCGTCGGCATCCTGCGCCGTATGATCCAGGCGTCCAGCCGCGAGGGGGACTGGGTGCTCGACTTCTTCGCCGGCAGCGGCACGACGGGTGCGGTTGCCGCGGCCCTCGGCCGCCGCTTCGTGCTGGTGGACCAGAACCCCGAGTCGATCCAGGTCATGCGCACGCGCTTCGCGCTGCTGCCCGCGGTGGAGTTCCTGCCCGGCGGATTCGAGCCGGCCGTGCCCGAGCCGGCCGCGCCCGAGCCGGCCCAGCCGGCGCTGTTCGATTTCGGCGCCGACCGGCCCGGGGCAAGGCTGGGAGCATGAGACTTCGCATTTTCACCGAACCGCAGCAGGGTGCCTCCTACGACGACATCCTCGCCGTGGCCCAGGCCGCGGAGACGCTCGGCTTCGACGCGTTCTTCCGTTCCGACCACTACCTCGCGATGGGGGACACGGCTCCCGTGCTGCCGGGGCCGACGGATGCCTGGACCACCCTGGCGGGCCTCGCCCGGGAGACCCGGCGCATCCGCCTCGGCACTTTGGTCTCGTCGGTGACCTACCGTCCGCCGGGGATCCTCGCGATCCAGGTGGCGCAGGTCGACCAGATGTCGGGCGGGCGGGTCGAGCTCGGCCTCGGCACCGGCTGGTTCGAGCAGGAACACCTGGCCTACGGCATCCCGTTCCCGGCCAGGCGGTTCGGCATGCTCGAGGAGCAGCTGGAGATCGTGACCGGGCTCTGGGAGACCCCGGTCGGCGACCGCTACAGCTTTGCCGGCGAGCACTACACGCTCGTCGACTCGCCCGCCCTGCCCAAGCCCGTGCAGGCCCGCATCCCGGTGATCGTGGGCGGTGGCGGCGCCAGGCGTACCCCGGCCCTGGCTGCCCGCTTCGCCACCGAGTTCAACCTGCCGTTCCCGGATTTCGCGGATGTCCCGGCCAAGTTCGCCGGCGTGCGCGCTGCATGCGCGGCCATCGGTCGCGATCCCCGTGAGCTGGTGTACTCGGCGGCGCTGATCGCCGTCGCGGGCGCGAACGAGGCAGACTTCATTCGCCGGGCCGCGGCCGCGGGCCGGGAACCGGCCGAGCTGCGGGCGCACGGCGTGGCCGGCACGGCGTCCGAGGTCGTGGACCGCCTCGGCGCCCTCGCCCACGACGGGGTCGAGTGCGTCTACCTGCAGATCATGGACCTGTCCGACCTCGGCCACTTGGACTTCATCGCCCGCGAGGTCATGCCTCAGCTGGCCTGACCGCCCTGCCCGTCCTGCCGGTCCCGCCGGTATTGCCGGTGCGCGGGTGCTGCGCCGCTACGCTGCCGGCGCGCCACGCGCGCAACGGCGCAGCACCCGCACCGGGGAAGCCGCGCGTGTCACGCCGACTCGCGTAGTACCAAACGGGTCGGCATGAGGGTGCGGTGCGGCATGCTCTCGTCGGCGGCGAGCCGGCGCAGCAGAATGTCCGCCATCGCGTAGCCCATTTCCTCGGAGGGCTGGCTCACCGTAGTCAGCGGCACCGGGCCGCTCGTCGCGGCCGGGCTGTCGTCGAACCCGACGATGGCCACGTCGCCGGGCACAGAGCGGCCGAGCTCACGCAGCACATCCACCGCCCCGGTGGCCATCAGGTCGCTCGCCACGAAGAGGCCGTCGATGTCGGGGCACCGCTCCAGCAGCCGGCGGGTGGCTGCCGCGCCACCGGCGGCTGTGAAGTCGGCGAGTTCGACGGCATCCGCGGGCAGCCCGGCCCGCTCCAGCGTGCGCTCGAACCCGGTGAGGCGGTCGATGCCGGCCGGCATGTCCACCGCGCCGGCGATCGAGCCGATGCGGCGGCGCCCGATGTCGACGAGGTGCTGGGTGCCCGTCTCGGCACCCGCCGCGTTGTCGACGTCAACGAAGTAGGCGGCGAGGTTGTCCGCGTTCGACGGCCGGCCGCCGAAGACCACCGGCATGGTCTTGTCGAGTTCGGCCACGAAGTCGTCGCCGGTGTGGTGCGAGATGATGAGCGCTCCGTCGACGTTGCCCGAGCGCAGGTAGCGCAGAGTCTTGTGCCGTGGGTCGCTCGACGCAACGAGCAGGTTGAGCGTGTAATCACTTTGGTCGAGTCGGCGGGTGATGCCCTGCACGACCGCGGCGAAGTAGGGATCACCGAAGAACCGGGTCATATCCTCAGGCACGACCAGGGCCACGGCCTCGGTCTGCCGGCTCGCGAGCGAGCGGGCCGCCCGGTTCGGAACATAGTTGAGCTGGTTGATGGCGTCCGTCACCGAGGCGACGATCTCTGGGCTGACCCTGGTGGACCCGTTCACGACCCGGCTCACGGTGGCCCGGGAAACCCCGGCCACCTCGGCCACCATTTCCAGGGTGGGCTGCGAAGGACGGACCTGGCGCACACTCGTTATCATGACGCCATTATATTTTGCCCGCATCCCTCGCGGTTCCGGTTCAGGAGAGGGCGCGGTTGCGGATGATCTCGGCGTAAGAACGTCCGCTGTCCTTGACGGTGCGCTCCTGGGTCTCGTAATCGACCCGCACGATGCCGAAGCGCTTCTCGTAGCCCCAGGCCCACTCGTAGTTGTCCATCAGCGACCAGTAGAAGTAGCCCTTGACGTCGACTCCCTCATCGATCGCGTCAAGGATGGCGCCCAGGTGGTCGGTCAGGAATTCGGTGCGCCGGGCATCCGGAACACTGCCGTCCGCGGCGACGACGTCGTCGAACGCCGCGCCGTTCTCGGTGACGTAGAGGCTCGTGCCGGTCGGGGCGGCGTAGTCGGTGTTCACGCGAACGAGCAGTTCGCGTAGCCCGTCGGGCTGCACCTCCCACTCCATGGCGGTCAGCGGCAGCCCCTGCGGGTGGTCGTAGACGCCGTCGGCCGCCGGGAACGGCGACCGGGTGGGGCGGTCGGTCGGGGCCTGGGCGAGCAACGGATGTTCGGCCGGGCGATCACTGACCAGGTCGCCGTGGTAATAGTTCACGCCGAGGGTGTCGATCGGCTGGTTGATCTGGGCCAGGTCTCCCTCGTGGATGAAATCGGTCAGCCCGTACTCGGCCACGTCCTGGAGCACATCCTCCGGGTAGAAGCCGCGGAAGACCGGGTCGAGGAAGATCCGGTTGAACTGCCCGTCGATGCGGCGCGCGGCATCCACGTCGCCCGCATGCGTCGGATCGACCGGCTTGGCGACGGTGAGGTTGAGCGTGATGCCGAGCTCGAGCTTCGAGTCGCGTTCGCGCAGCGCCTCGACGGCGAGGCCGTGCCCCAGGAGCAGGTGGTGTGCGGCGGCCAGGCCGTCCCGGGGGCTCTGCCGCCCGGGCGCGTGGGCGCCGGCGGTGTAGCTGAGGAAGGAGGAGCACCACGGCTCGTTGAGAGTGGTCCACACGCCCACGCGGTCGCCGAGGGTGTCGTGCACGGTGAGGGCGTAGTCCCGGAAGCGTGCGGCGGTGTCGCGGTTGGTCCAGCCACCCTTCTCCTCGAGGGCCTGCGGCAGGTCCCAGTGGTAGAGGGTCAGCCACGGCTTGATGCCGGCGCCGAGGAGCTCGTCGACCAGGCGGGAGTAGAAGTCCACGCCCTTCGGGTTGACCGGCCCGCCGTCGGGACGCACCCGGGCCCAGGAGGTGGAGAAGCGGTAGGTCTGCAGCCCCAGGTCCTTCATCAGGGCGACGTCGCCCTGATAGCGGTGGTAGTGGTCGCAGGCGACGTCGCCGTTGTCGGCCTTGAGGACAGCACCCGGCACGCGGCTGAACGTGTCCCAGATGGAATCCGTGCGGCCGTCCTCATGGGCGGCGCCCTCGATCTGGTAGGCGGCCGTCGCCGCCCCGAAGAGGAACTCGGGCGGGAAGGAACGAACGTGTGAGGTCATACCCATATTCTCGGTGATTGTTTCGAGTGTTCCGAACGAGGTCATCCCTTGACCGCGCCCTGCATGATTCCGGCCACGAGCTGCTTACCCAGGAAGATGAAGACCAGGATCAGCGGGATGATCGAGAGCACCACGCCGGCCAGCACGAGCGAGTAGTCGACGTAGAAGGCGGCCTGCAGCTGCTGCAGTGCAACCGGGAGGGTCGGGTTGCCGGGGCCGAGCACGATGAACGGCCAGAAGAAGTTGGTCCAGGTGCCGATGAACGTGAACAGGGCGAGCATCGCCGCGGCCGGGCGGGCGGCCGGGAGACCGATGTGCCAGAAGCTGCGGATCATCGACGCTCCGTCCATGCGCACCGCCTCGATCAGCTCGTCGGGCAGTGCGTCGCGCAGGTACTGGGTCATCCAGAACACGCCGAACGCGGTCACCATGGCGGGCGCGATGACGGCCCAGAGGCTGCCGGTCCAGCCGAGCCTTGACATGACGATGAACAGGGGCACGACGCCGAGCTGGGTCGGCACGGCCATGGTCGCGATCACGAAGATGAGCAGACCTTCCCGGCCGCGGAACTTCAGCTTGGCGAAGGCGTAGCCGGCGAGCGTCGAGAACATCACGACGCTGAGCGACACCACGGACGACACGATGATGCTGTTGCCGAGCGCCGTCCAGAACGGGATGCTGTCGATGACCGTGGCCGCGTTGGCGATGAAGTTACCGCCCGGGATCCACATCATCCCGTTCTGGTTCAGCGCGGAGGCATCCTGGCTGCCGATCAGGAACGACCACCAGATCGGGAAGGCCGAGCCGAGGATAACCGCGATCAGGATGCCGTAGACCCAGAGGGACGGCCGACGGTCGTGCCCGCCGATGATGGTCTTGCTCATGAGATGCCTTTCGCGCGGACGCGCAGCTTGCGGTCGCCGGTGCCCGCGATGCGACGGGTGATGAGGAAGTTGATGACAGCGATGAGGATGATGATCAGGAACAGGAGCCAGGCCACGGCGGACGCCCGGCCGAAGTTGCGCTGGTTCCAGCCGAGTTCGTAGATGTACAGGGTGAGCGTCTGCCACTGGCGACTGGCTCCGCCCTGGCCGACGTTGTCGAACATGCGTGCCTCGTCGAAGATCTGCAGCCCGCCGATCGTCGAGGTCAGGATGACGAAGATGATGATCGGTCGCAGCAGCGGCAGGGTGATCGACCCGAAGGTGCGCCAGCGGTTGGCGCCGTCGATGATGGCGGCCTCGTAGTAATCGCGCGGGACGGCCTGCATGGCGGCGAGGAAGATAAGGGCGTTGTAACCGGTCCAGCGGAAGTTCACCATTGTGGCGATGGCGAGGTGGCTGGGGATCACGTCGACGTGCCAGCGCACGGGCTCGAGGCCCAGGCTCATGATCGCGCTGTTGATCAAGCCGAACTTGTCGCCGAAGAGGTCGTTGAAGATGAGTGCGACGGCGACCGGGGCCACGACGTAGGGAAGGAGCACGCCCATGCGCCAGAAGGTCTTTCCGCGCAGGTTGAAGTCGAGCACGGCGGCGATGCCGAGCGCGACGATGATCTGGGGGATGCTCGAGAGCAGGAAGATGCTGAAGGTGTTGCGCAGGGAGTTCCAGAAGTATCCCTGGCTCAGCACCGTGACGAAGTTCTCCAGGCCGACGAAGTCGCCCTGGCCGCCGATGAGGTTCCAGTCGTGCACCGACACCCACGCCGTGTACAGCAGCGGGAAGAGGCCCATGACGGCGAAGACGAGGAAGAAGGGGGAGATGTAGAGGTAGGGCGAGAAGCGCACATCCCAGCGGCTCAGTGTGTGGCTGAGGGCGATGCGGCGGATGCTGCGGGCATTCACCTCGACAGCGGCAACGGTAGTCATGAAAGTCCTTCGGTGGTTGAGCTTGTCGAGGCCCGGGTGAGCCGGTCGAGACCGGGGTCGGGCCGGCCGGGACCAGGTGGTCTCGACAGGCCCGACCGGTGGGATGGTGCTGGTTAGCCGAGCGACTCGACGTCGGTGACCCACTGAGCCCACGACTCGTCAGCCGTCATGGTGCCGTCTTCGACGCGGGTGAGCGCCTGCTGCATGGCGTCGTTGATCGCGAAGTAGAACTCGCCCTTGTACGGGGTCACGTCGACAGCGGCGGCGCGGTTGGCAAGGATCTCACCGGTCGGCGCGTTGTTGAAGAACTCGTTCGTGGCGCCGAGGAGTTCGTCGCTCTCGAGGGCTTCGAGCTGGCTCGGAAACGTGCCCTTGGACGCGAACGCCTTGAGCTGCTGCTCCGGGGCGGTCAGCCAGGAAGCGAGCTTCTGGGCCTCGGCCTGGTTCTTGGATTGCTCGGGAACGGTCAGGTACGAGCCGCCCCAGTTGCCGCCGCCGCCGGGGAACGTGTCGGCGATGTCCCAGCCGGCGACGCCTTCAGCGTTGCCGGAGATCACGCCGAGCATCCAGCCCGGGCAGAGCATCGTGGCGAAGCCGTCGTTCTGGAAGCTGGCGGTCCAGTCGTCGCTCCACTGTCCGAGGTGCGCGGACAGCGTGCTGCTGGCCTCGAGCACGCTCGTGTAGGCCTTCTTCACCTCCGGGTTCCCGGTGGCGATGATGGTGCCGTCTTCTTCTTCATAGGCGTTGGGGATCTGGTTGACGACGCCCTGCCAGGTGGCTCCGGCAGAGTCGAACCACGGCACGTTCGTGCCGGCAGCAGCGAACTTCTCACCGGCTGCGTAGTAGCTCTCCCAGCTGGTGCCGAGGAGTGCGGCGACCTCGGCGCGGTCGGTCGGAAGACCGGCGGCGGCGAACAGGTCGGAGCGGTAGCAGACGGCTTCCGGACCGATGTCGGTGCCGTAGGCGATCAGGCGGCCGTCGGCATCCGTCGCGGCCTCGGTCTTCCAGTCGAGCCAGCGCTCGTCGACGTCGTCAGAGGCGAGGTCGATGAACTGGTCGGAGTATTGGAGCAGTTCCGGCAGCCAGTCGACCTCGATGGCCTCGATGTCGCTCAGGCCGCTGCCTGCGGCGAGACGGGTCGTGAGGTTGTCGCGGGCCTCGTTGGAGGTGGCAGCCTTCTTGTGCGTGATGGTGACGTTCGGGTTGGCCTTCTCGTACTCGGCGAACAGGTCGTCATAGCCGAATTCGTTGAACGTCGCGACGGTCAGTTTGACGTTTTCGTCGGTCGACTGCTCTCCGCCGGCGTTCGCTGAACAACCGGATAGAACCAGTGCGAAGGATGCTGCTCCGGCGACTGTTACTGCAAGTGTGGTGCGCGGGAAACGCTTCACGGTCACTCCCTTGTGTGCGTGCTGATGGGTGGATGCAAGGTCGCTCTCATTGTGCCGTGAGAGCGCTCTCACGTGGTGGTGCTTACGTTAGTGCGCGCATCGATGGTTTGTCAAGAGAGCGCTCTCTCCTGGCTCGGCGGTCAGAGTCCGTCTTGGTCCGGTACGGTCACCGTGAGGGAGCGCACCCGGCCGTCGCGGCGGAAGACGCTCGCGCTCACGTCGGCGTCGAGCGTGCCGCCGGGACCGGGCACCTGGGCGCCGTCGGCGAGGTGTGCGACCATCTCGAGCGGGCCGCCGTGGTGGAACACGACCGGGACCTGACAGAACGTGAACGCGAGCGTGTCCGCGGGCAGCTCGACGCTGTGCTGCTCGCCGAGGACATCCCGGTAGGCGAACGTGCCGGGAGCCGTGGTCCACTCGCCGGCCCGCAGCAGGGTGGGCCGCAAACGGATGCGACCGCCTTCGACCCGCAGGCCGAGCTCGCCCAGGCGGGTGAGCACCTCCTCTTTGACCTGCCCGGTCATCCCCGGCTGCCGGGCGCCCTGGCCGGCGGGCGTGTGCGAGTAAGGATCGGTGGGGAACGCACCGTAGGTGAGCGGATCCTTGCGGTAGCCGATGCCGGCACGCACGTCCTCGTACGCCGCCATCAGCCCCTGGATCGAAGTTTCATCCGCCTGCTCGGCGACGGCCCGGTCGAGTGTCTCCTGCACCGCGAGCAGCAGCTTCGCGACCATGTGCCAGTAGATGCTGCCGAGGCCCTCGTAGGCGAAGAACGAGCCGGAGCGCCCGGTGAATTCCGCATGCCGGAAGACTTCCTCGAAGATGGTGAGCAGTTCGGCCCGGTCCTGTTCCACGGCGCCCTGCAGCGTCGGGTCGGCGCTGAGCCGGTCGAGCGCCTCCGAAACGCCCCTGGCGTTTCGGATGTGGGCGGCGAAGTGCAGGTCGCCCTGAACATCCCGCACAACTATGCTGCGGTCGCCGGCAGCGATGAGGCGCAGGGCGAGAGGGCAGTCGGCGGCCCGTGCCGCACTGAAGGTGTTGCGGGCGAGGAAGGACGAAAGGTCCTTGTCGGGATAGAGGATGTAGCTGTGCTGGTCGGCGCGGTACAGCCGGCTCGTGCGCAGGGCACCGAGCAGGTCCAGCGTCTCTTCCGGGCCGAGCAGGCCGGAGGAAAGGATGGCGACCTGGCCCTCGAGCATCTCCGCGAGCCGACGCACATCGGCCCCATCGTCCCCGAACTCCAGCACGTTGTAGGAGTGCACGAGCCCGTCGTCCCGCCGGTTGGCGTGCAGGCCGGACTCGATGAAGCGCCGAGCCAGATCGAGCAGCTCGGCGACGTCTCCCGCGGCGACCGTCGACCGCTCCCCATCGAACCCCGCGTAGACCCGCTCGCGATAGGAGGTCCCTGCCTCGCCCAGGCCGTCCATCACGGCCCGGCGGCGAGTGGAATCGAACCCGCCGGCCAGGCCGTCCGCATGCTCGAAGAGCACGTCGCGCACCGCGGTGAGCAGTCCGGCGAGCTCGCTCGAGAGCTCGACGTCGACCGTCAGGAGGTCCTGCACGAAGACGAGGTAGCGGCGCAGATAGGCGAGGGTGACCACCGACAGGCCACGGCCGACGAGCGCGTTGTTGGCGTCGTTCCATTCCGGGCGCTGGGTCGTCATCCAGATGCCGCCGTCCGGCACCAGATTGACGAGCTTGGCCAGCAGGAGCAGCAGCACCTTCTCGGCCAGCGTTACCCGCACGAGGTCGCCGTCGGCACCGTGCACGAGCCGACCGTCCGAGCCCTCCTCGGCGACCCGCCGCGTGATCGTGCGCTGCCGCTCGTCGTCGAAGGTGATGGTGTTGTACGGGTCCGTGAGGATGTCCGCATAGGCGGCGATCCGGTACGGCACGTCGGCGTGGGTGAAGGCCGCCCGGTTGATGAGCGCGTCGAGGCGCCCCGGGTGGAATCGGCGGGAGGTCTCGAGCAACTTGAGCAGGTAGATGATCTGGTGGTCGCTCCAGTAACCGATGTTGGCCCAGGGGTCTTCGGGCTCGGGGACCTCCCAGTCGATGCCCTCGCGAGAGATCCGGTACGGGTTGTAGCCGTCGGCGGTCGTGGCGTCAAGGAAGATCGTGACCATCGACTCCACGTATTCGGGGAATGACCAGGCCAGCGCCTCCCAGTTCTGGAAGATGTCCCGCCAGTTGCCTTGGTATTCCAGGCGACGGATGCCACTCTCGTCTTTCAGAACGATCCGGAACTGATTCCACGGCCGGCTCGGATCGCCGTGCCGGCGGCTGAACGTGAGCGGCAGGTATTCCGTGGCGAGGCGCCACAGGTCTACGTCGCCGTACTCCTGGGCGATGGCGATGAGTTCGTCGGAGCGCAGCCGCTCGGGCAGCGCCGCCAGCACGCCGGCGCAGCGCTGGGCGGTCGACTTACTCCGCTGAATGATGAACGCCCGCACGTCGCTCAACTCCACCGTGTAGCCCTCGGCCGGAACGCCGCCGCGCATCGTGTTGAAAAGCACGTTGGCGGTGTGGTGGATGGTCGCGAGCTCGTCGCCGCTGTGCTGGGCGGCGTCGGTGGCCGCGAGGATCGTCTCCAGGTCGGACCGGGTGCCGACGATGTCGGCCGCGAGCTCCTCGGCGAGCCCGGCAGGATCTCGCAGCTTCTCGCGCAGGGCGACGACATCGGCCGCGTCCTGGTTGACGTCGGCGACGATCTGCCAGCGCTGCGTGCTTCCGGGGGCCAGCGTGATCCGCGCGTGCACGAGGTAAGCGCCGCGCTGGCCGCGGACATCCGTCTCGGCGGTGATGCCCCGGCCCCGGGCGAAGGCAGCCACCTGGCTGATCGAGAGCAGGTGCTCGGCGTTGCCCAGCCCTACCTGCCAGGCCACGTTGGCCTGCAGCGACTCGCTGGGCTCGGCGAGGTCGGAGAGCGTCGCGTTCAGCGTCAGCAGCCCGAGGCCCGTCGAAGAGTCGAGTTCGGCCCGCTTGTAGGCGTCCAGCAGCACGCTCAGCTCGTTCTGCGTCTTCTTGAGGGCTCCGGCGGGAAGGATGTTCACCAGGCCGTCGAGGAGGTCGACGTCGAGCGTTTCGCCGAGCTGCTCGCCGGTGAGCTTCTGGTCGGTGAGCGAGGTCAGGGCGCAGCTGCGCACGACGCCGAAGCGGGCACTCGTCTGCCAGGTCACGCGCAGGCGCAGGCCGAGATCCGGGCGGGTCTCCTCGAAGACCAGGGTCGTGCCGAGGGCGTCCTTGTACAGCGTGCGCTGCACGGCCTGATCGCCGGGACGCACCTCCGCGAACGGCTGCCAGTGAATCCCGGTCCCGTCGGGGCGTCGAACGAGCAGCACGCTGAGCCCACCGGTTCGGCCGCCGCTCTCGGTGACCTTGTCGTCGGTGTAATACGGGAACAGGGCCCGATCGGCGTCGACCCGTCCTGCCGTCAGGCCGCCCGTGCTCGAGATGAAGAGCCAGACGTTGCTCGCGCCGACAAGGGTCATGAAGAACGGCGGCATCTGGTCGTAGGCCTCGATCCGGTAGAACCGGCGCCCGTCCAGATCGACCGGTCCGCCCCGGACGGTGCCCTCCGCAGGGTCAGTGCCATCTGCGGGGTCGAACGGGATCTCGCCCCGGCCGGTGGGCTGAATGATGGTCTCGAGGGGCATGCGATTCTCCATTGGATTCACTCCGGCGGATGTTCCGGCCGGCGAGTGCTCCACCATCTCACTGATGAGAGCGCTCTCACAGACTGCCAGACATCTACCGCGCATTCAAGCGCCGGCCCCCCGCGGTGTTGTGCGGAGGGCCGGCGCTGGGTCGGCTGAAGGTGCACCGGGTCGACCGGCGGGGGCCCGCCTGGCGGCCGAAGCCTTAGGCGAACGCGGCTACGGCAACAGCGACGGGTTCGTCGCCGGAGACCAGGTGCAGCACCCGGCGCTCGGCGGCGCCGGTCTCGATGAGTGCGGCCAGCACGGCCGCGACGTCCGCGCGGGGCACAGTCGCGCGATCTTCCGGCAGGCCGGGGCCGGCCGGGTTCAGGCGCACCAGTCCGGTTCCTGCGTCGTCGACGAGGCCGCCGGGGCGAACGATCGTCCAAGCCAGGGGCCGAGCGATCAGGTCTTCCTCGGCCGCCAGTTTGGCCTGCAGGTAGCCCAGGAAGTCCGCCGGTACATCCGCCGGGGTCTGACCGTCCCGCACCTTCTCGGTGCCGGTCGACGAGATCTGGATGAAGCGCACCACGCCGGCGGACTCAGCCGCGTCGGCCAGTCGCACGGAGCCGCCGAAGTCGACGGCCTGACGGCGCTCCTCGCTGCCGTCGGCTCCGGCGCCCGCGGCGAACACCGCGACGTCGGCACCGGCCAAGAGGTGCGCCGCCTCGGCCGATGAGGTCTTTTCGAGGTCGAACACCACCGGAACGGCTCCGTCAGCGACGAGGTCCGCCCTCTGTTCCTCCGTGCGGATCAGCCCGAGGACCTCGTGGCCGTTCTTCGTGAGCTCCCGCGTGAGCTGCCGGGCGATTTTTCCATGTCCACCTGCAATAACAATGCGCATTACCAATACAACGCCCCGACGGTCCCCACAATTCCCCAACGCCCGGACCGGGCCATCCGTGACTGCGCGCCCTGTGCGCATTCGACGGAGATTTTGCCACAAAGTGACGATTTGAGGCCTAAATGGGGCGGTAGGAGCAAAATCTCCGTCGAATTCGTTCGGGTGCTAGCGGGGCTGGGTGCGGGCCTCGCGCTCGAACTCGTCGACGTCGATCCCCGGCTCGACCAGGGCGCCCATCCTGTCGGCGGCCCGCTGCGCGTCCCGGGTCAGCTCGGCCTGCGCGGTCAGCTCGGCCGCGTTCTCGTCCGCGGCCTCCTGCAGGGCGGAGGTGTTGCGCAGCGGCGGCGCCGTGAGGAAGAAGCTCAGTACGAATGCGACCAGCACGACGGCCAGGCTCACCCAGAAGACGGTGACGGATGCGTCGTTGAAGCCGACGAGGAACGGCTCTGCGAGCCGCGGGTCGGCCGTGTTGAGGAACGAGGTGTCGCCGTCGAGGGCGCCGCCCACGCTGCCCGGGTTGGCCAACAGGGCCAGGATGCCGGTGTTCGCCGGGTCGGCCTGCACGGCCGGGTCCGTTGCAGCGTCCCTGACCCCGGAGACGATGGTCGGGTTGTCGAAGGCCGCGCCGATCGTGTCGGGGATGCGGGTGAACAGCACCGAAAAGAGCACGGCGGTGCCGAGCGTGCCGCCGATCTGGCGGAAAAACGTCGCGGCGGATGTGGCCACGCCGATATCCCGAGGGCCGACCGAATTCTGGCTGGCGATGGTGAGCGTCTGCATCAGCTGGCCGAGGCCGAGGCCGATCAGGAGCATCCCGGCCATCATGAATCCGACCGGCTTGTCGGCGGTGGCGAATGTGAAGAGCAGGAAGCCTGCCGACATGAAGGCAGTGCCGATGGTGGGGAAAACCTTGTAGCGGCCGGTACGGGCGATCAGCTGGCCGCTCACAATGGAGGAGATCATCAGGCCCGCGATCATCGGCAGCATCAGGAAGCCGCTCTCCGTCGGGGTGGCCCCGTTCACGAGCTGCAGGTAGAGCGGCACCGTCATCATGGCGCCGAACATGCCGAAGCCGACGAAGACGCCCAGGATGGTCGCCATCCTGAACGTGGACGAACGGAACAGTTTCAGCGGGATGAGCGCGTCGTCGCCCATCAGCCGCTCGGCGAGGATGAAGGCCGCGATGCTGAAGAGTCCGATCACGTAGCAGGCGATCGAGGGGATCGAACCCCAGCCCCAGGTGCGGCCCTGCTCGGCCACGAGCAGCAGCGGCGCGGCTGCAAGGATCACGGTCACCGCTCCCCACCAGTCGATGCGAACGGGCCGGGCGAAGTGGGGAACGTGTAGAAACTTCAGCACGATTGCGAGGGCGATGATGCCGATCGGGAGGTTGATCAGGAAGACCCACCGCCAGCCCGTGATTCCGAGGATCGTGTCCGAGCCCGACAGGACGCCGCCGATGAGCGGGCCGATCACGCTGGAGACCCCGAAGACGGCCAGGAAGTACCCCTGGTATTTCGCCCGCTCCCGGGGTGCCAGCATGTCGCCCATGATCGTCAGGGGGAGAGCCATCAGGCCGCCGGCGCCGAGCCCCTGGATGGCCCGGAAGATCGCGAGCTCGTACATCGAGTTCGCCAGGCCGGCCAGGAGCGAGCCGATGAGGAAGATTGTGATCGCGATCAGGAACAGCGGGCGGCGCCCGAAAATGTCGCTGAGTTTGCCGTAGATCGGCGTGCTGATGCACGACACGATCAGGTAGGCGGTCGTCACCCAGGCCTGCAGCGCCATGCCGTCGAGGTCGTCGGCGATGGTGCGCATCGATGTTCCGACAATGGTCTGATCGAGGGCGGAGAGGAACATTCCGGCCATCAGTCCGAAGATGACGAAGAGAATCTGCCGGTGGGACATCAGCGGCGGGGCGGCGAGAGCGGGAGAAGTTTGCATTGTGCGCAAAGTTACACGATGGGCAAACAATCTTCAAGCGCCTGCGGGCCGTCGGAGGCTGGGGGAACCCGCTCCGGTCTATGCTCAGCATCGTGTGGGCAGATCGGGCAGTGGGGGTCGCGCATCCGTTACGGCGGAGGCGTATCGTCGTGCTGTCCATCGCCATCTCTGTACTCGCCGCCGGTGCGGTGGCGGCCGGAGCCCTGACCGGGGAAACCGCGCCGCCCGTCGTCGGTTCCGCCGTCGCTCCGACGCTGATTGCCCGTGTCGAACCGAGCGCCACCCCCACCCCGCCTCGTTCCGCCCCGACAGGTTCCCCGGAGCCGGCCGTGATGCCTACCTTTGACCGTTCCGCGCGCTCACTCGACGACCCGGCCAGCCTCTGGGTCGTCGTTGACAAGACCCGCCCGCTGAACCCCACCGACTACGCTCCGACCGACCTCGTCGACGTCCCGGTGGCTCACGTCTGGAGCCCGCAACTTCGCCGGGAGGCGTCGGACGCAACCGTGGCCCTGTTCTCCGCGTTCGAGGCGGAGACCGGGCTGAAGCTGCAGTCCCACAGCGCCTACCGGAGCTTCGCGGCCCAGGTGATGGTCTACGACGCGGATGTCGCCGCGAACGGACAGGCGTTCGCCGACACCAGCACGGCCCGGCCGGGAAACAGCGAGCACCAGACCGGTCTGGCCATCGACATCAGCGCACTGCCCCGGATCTGTTCGCTGGATGCCTGCTTCGGCGACACCCCACAGGGGCAGTGGCTTGCCGGGAATGCCTGGCGTTTCGGGTTCCTGCTGCGCTACCCGGCCGACAAGGTGGCCATCACCGGCTACGGCTACGAGCCCTGGCACTTCCGCTACATCGGAACGGAACTGGCCACGGAGATGCACGCCACCGGAACCGCCACCCTCGAGGAATTCTTCGGGCTCCCGGCGGCTCCCGGCTACCACTGATCTCGTTCCCCAATCCCGTTTCCTGATCGGCGCAGGGCCGGTGTGTCGTCCACCCGGGCATTTCCCGGATAAGTGTGATTATCTGGGAACCGTCCCCCGAACAGGGCGTGTCTGCCACACACCCCGGTGGCACCCCGAACGAAGAGAGAAATCTGTGGTTCTGACCCGACGCTTCCGCATCGTCGCTGCCGTGCTCGTTCTGGGCGGCCTCGTGGCCGGAACGGCCGCCGTGGCCGGGGTGACTGGGGATAAACCCGTCGTCTCGGCGACTCCGACCCCGGCTGCTGACTCCACGCAAACGGCGCCGAAGGCCGATGCGGCCGCGTCTGACGCGACGGCCACAGATCGGGTCGCCCCCGCGGAGGCCGCAGAGCCGGTTCCCATCGACGCCCAGGTGCAGGCGCAGGTGAGTTACATGCTCGCCCACTGGACCGACTACAACACGGATGGCTACGGCGTCATCACCGACAACGACTGCGTCAATTTCACCAGCCAATCCCTGATTGAGCGGGGCTGGACCATGGACGACCAGTGGTACGCAGAGGGAATCGGCTCCGACTTCGACACCTCGTCACCGTGGATCAGCTCAACCGCTTTCCGGGACTACGTCGCGCAGTCCGGCCGCGCCACCGCCCTGACGGATGACCAGCGCGACCAGGTCAAGCTCGGCGACGTCGCCCAGTTCGACTGGGACAACTCCGGGGACCGCGACCACACCGGGGTCGTCACCCGGATCGAGGGGTCGGGCGACGACATCCAGATCTACTATGCCGGCCACACCGACGACACCGACTTCCGGTCGGTTGACTACGCGATCACCGAGAAGCACCCGGGCGCCACGGCGTACTACTGGAGCATTCCCTAGGTACCGAAGCACTCCCTACCGCTGATCTCCGGTCCCGACAGGCTCGACCGCCGCGGTGGTCAAGCCGGTCCGGATCAGACGCGTCAGGCGATGGCGCCGTCGACGATGGCCTTGGCCTCGATCTGCACCTGCTTCAGGTGTTCCGGGCCAGTGAAGGACTCGGCGTAGATCTTGTAAACGTCCTCGGTGCCACTCGGCCGGGCCGCGAACCAGGCGTTCTCGGTGACGACCTTGACGCCGCCGATTGCCGCACCGTTGCCGGGAGCGTGACTCAGCTTGGCGATGATCTTCTCGCCGGCGAGTTCGGTGGCAGTGATGGCGGCTCCGTCGAGCTTGGACAGCTGCGCCTTCTGGGCGGGCGTCGCGGCCGCGTCCACGCGAGCGTAGGCCGGGTCGCCGAAGTGCTCGGCCAGCTCGGCGTAGCGTTGGCTGGGCGTCTTGCCGGTCACGGCGAGAATCTCCGAGGCGAGCAGGGCCAGCAGGATGCCGTCTTTATCGGTGGTCCAGACGGTTCCGTCGAAGCGCACGAAGCTGGCGCCGGCGCTCTCCTCGCCGCCGAAGGCGACCGAGCCGTCGATCAGGCCCGGAACGAACCACTTGAATCCGACCGGCACCTCCCAGAGGTCGCGGCCGAGGAAACCCGCGACGCGGTCGATCATGGTGGAGGAGACGAGCGTCTTGCCGATCGCGGCATCCGCCCGCCAGCCTTCGCGGTGGCTGTACAGGTAGTCGATGGCCACGGCCAGGAAGTGGTTCGGGTTCATCAGCCCGCCGTCGGGGGTGACGATACCGTGCCGGTCGGCGTCGGCGTCGTTGCCGGTGACGATGTCGAACTCGTCCTTGTGGGCGGCGACGGATGCCATCACGGACGGGCTCGACGGATCCATCCGGATCTTGCCGTCCCAGTCCAGGGTCATGAAGCGCCAGGTGGGGTCGACGTGGGGGTTGATCACGGTCAGGTTGAGCTCGTAGCGGTCGCGAATCGCACCCCAGTAGCCCACGCTCGCGCCGCCGAGCGGGTCGGCTCCGATACGAATGCCGCTGGCCTTGATGGCGGCCATGTCGATGATGTTCTCAAGGTCATTCACGTACCCACCGCGGAAGTCGTAGGTCTCGACCGCGCTGGGCTCGCTCTTTTTGACATCATTGAGCCCGGCGGCGATGAGTTCGTTGGCCCGGGCGGCGATCCACGAGGTGGCGTCGCTGTCGGCCGGTCCGCCGTGCGGTGGGTTGTATTTGAAGCCGCCGTCGGAGGGCGGGTTGTGGCTCGGGGTGACCACGATCCCATCGGCCTCGTCGCTGTTCCCGGCCCGGTTGTAGGCCAGGATCGCGTGCGAGAGGGCCGGAGTAGGCACATAGTCGTCGAACTCGTCGACCAGCACGCGCACGCCGTTCGCGACGAGCACTTCGAGGGCGGTCGTATAGGCTGGCGCGCTCAGGGCGTGCGGGTCGGTGCCGATGAAGAGCGGCCCGGTGATGCCCTGCATGGCGCGGAATTCAACGATCGCCTGCGTGGTCGCGATGATGTGGTCTTCATTGAAGGCCGTGTTGAGGGAGCTCCCTCGGTGACCGGAGGTGCCGAAGGCCACTCGCTGGCCTGGCACCGTGACATCCGGTTTCAGGTCGTAGTACGCCTTCACCAGCGCTTCGACATCGACAAGGTCAGATTCCAGGGCCGCTGTGCCCGCGCGTTCGTTCATGGTGTCCAGTCTTGCACTGCAACTAGGCTGATCTGCATGTCCGAGTCGCGCAATGTCAGCTACAGCTTCCTTGGGCCGACGGGCACCTTCACCGAGGCAGCCCTCACCCAGGTCGTCGAAGCCCAGGGCAAGCCGTGGCGGGCCGTGAACAATGTCGGCGAGGCGTTCGACGACGTCGTGTCCGGCCGCAGTGTGGCCGCGATGATCGCGATCGAGAACTCCGTCGACGGTGGCGTGTCCGCCACGCAGGATGCCCTCGCGAGCGTGCCCGACCTGCGCATCATCGGCGAGTACCTGGTTCCGGTGAACTTCGTCCTGGTGGCTCGCCCGGGCACCGCGCTGGCCGATGTGAAGATCGTCAACGCGCATCCGGTCGCCTATGCGCAGTGCCGCCGCTGGCTGGAATCCAATCTGCCGCACCACGGCCACCTTCCGGCGTCGAGCAACGTGGCCGCCGCCGCGTCGCTGGTCGAATCAGGGCAGGCGGATGCTGCCATCGCCCCGCCCGGCATCGAGAAGCACCACGATGTGGTCGTGCTCGCCCGCAGTATCGGCGACAACGCCAACGCGGTCACCCGCTTCGTGCTCGTCAGCCGAACCACCACCGTGCCGCCCCGCACTGGCGCCGACAAGACCAGCCTGATCGTGGAGCTGCCCGAAGACCGCTCAGGCGCCCTGCTCGAGATGCTCGAGCAGTTCGCCACCCGGGGCGTCAACCTCAGCCTGATCCAGTCGCGCCCCATCGGCGACGCCCTGGGGCGCTACCGGTTCGTGATCGATGCCGACGGTCATATCCACGACGAACGCGTGGCCGACGCGCTGCTCGGCCTGCGCCGGTTCAGCCCCCAGGTGATCTTCCTCGGCTCGTACCCGCGGGCCGACAAGCAGCCGATCGAGTTCACCTCGCGCTACAACGACAACGTTTTCATCGGTGCGCGCGCCTGGCTGCGCGGCCTGCTCGGCGAGCCCGCGGTCTGACGGTCCCACCAGCCCTGCCCAGCCCAGCCCAGCCCAGCCCAGTCCAGCCCGGCCCGGCCCTCAGGCCGCGACGGGAACCCGCAGGACGAGGGCGGCAGGGTCGGTGCGCAGGGACACCGAGCGCACCGGGCCGAGCGCGTCGCCGTCCACCTCGAACTCCTGCGCCTCGACCAGCACGATCCGGATATCGGCGGCGTGCAGCGTCGTCAGCACCCGTGCAGTGGTCGATTCGGTTCGCTCGATGATGCGACGCCCGGCCGCCGAGCGGCGCAGAACGCCGTTCTCCCACGTCACCCGGCGCCAGATTGTGAGCCAGCCGAGCACACCCTTGGGCTGCAGCATGGCGATGTCGAGGATGCCGTCGTCGAGGCGGGCATCCGGCAGAATCTGGATATTTCCCGGCAGCAGGCCGCAATTGCCGATCAGGATGGTGCTCACGTGCGCCGGCCGGTGCGGGCGCCCGTTCAGGCTGTACCGGATCTGGAACGGCTTGACCCGGGGGAGCACGCGCGCCACGGCGTCGACGTAGGCCAGCCAGCCCACCGCCCGCTTCAGTTCGGGCCGCGTGCTCACGACCATCTGGGCGTCGATGCCGATGCCCGCCATCACGAGGAAGACGTGGTCGGCCAGGGCGCCGTCGTCGGTGCGCACGGATGCCACACCCACGTCGATCGGCTTGTTTCCGCCCGTGAAGGCAACCATGGTGGCCTCGTCAAGGTTCGACAGCGGCAGGCCCAGGTTGCGGGCCAGCAGATTGCCGGTGCCGAGGGGCACGATGGCCAGGGGCACACCGGAGCCACGGAGCACGTCGGCGATCGCGCGAATCGTGCCGTCGCCGCCCGCCACGAGCACCAGGGACGCACCCTTCGCCAGGGCGAGCCGGGCGGCTTGCCTGCCGGCGTCGTCCGCGGCGGTCGGGAGCCAGAGCGAGCCGGCCCAGTCCGACGCGGTCTCCGCGCGGGCCACGCTCGCCCGCAGGCGGTCCAGGTCGACTTTGGTGGGGTTGTAGACGATTGCCGCCCGCCGAACAACTGTCGGTTGATCGGGAGTATCCACGCGGTAAGGCTAGCAAGGTGCCGGACCATGCGCTTGTAGACTGATTCGGTGATTGATCCTGTGCTGCTGCGAGAGAATCCTGACCTCATCAAGCGTTCGCAGAAAGCGCGCGGTGCGTCGGTCGAGGCGGTCGACGACGCGCTCGCCGCCGACGCGGAGCGTCGCGCCACTATCCGGGCGTTCGAGGCGCTGCGTGCCGCCCAGAACCAGTTCGGCAAGCAAGTGGCCTCCGCGCCTCCCGCGGAGAAGAAGGCCCTCGTCGCCCAGGCACAGAGCCTCGCTGCCGACGTCAAGTCCGCCGCGGCCGCCTCGAGCGAGGCCGAGGCGCTGTTCACCGCGGTCGTGCGCACCCTCGCGAACCCCGTCATCGACGGCGTACCGGCCGGCGGTGAAGAGAACTTCGTCACCCTCCGCACCCATGGCGCCGTGCCCGCCTTCGACTTCGAGCCGCGCGACCACCTCGAGCTGGGCGAACTGCTCGGTGCCATCGACATGGCCCGAGGGGCCAAAGTGTCCGGCGCCCGGTTCTACTTCCTGCGCGGCATCGGCGCCCGCCTCGAGATCGCGCTGATGAACATGGCGCTCGACCGGGCGCTGGCGGCCGGCTTCATCCCCCTGATCACGCCCACCCTGGTGCGGCCCGAGATCATGGACGGCACCGGGTTCCTCGGCGAGCACGCCGACGAGGTCTACTTCCTCCCCGCCGACGACCTCTACCTCACCGGCACCAGCGAGGTCGCGCTCGCCGGCTACCACTCGGACGAGATCCTGGACCTGTCCGGCGGACCGCTCCGCTACGCCGGCTGGTCCACCTGCTATCGGCGCGAGGCCGGTTCGGGCGGCAAGGACACCCGCGGCATCATCCGGGTGCACCAGTTCAACAAGCTGGAGATGTTCACCTACGTGCTGCCGGAGAATGCCGAGGCCGAGCACGACCGCCTCGTCGCCCTGCAGGAGGACATGCTCCAGGCGCTCGGCCTCAGCTACCGCGTCATCGACGTGGCCGCCGGCGACCTCGGCTCCAGCGCCGCCCGCAAGTTCGACATCGAGGCGTGGGTCCCCACCCAGAACGCCTACCGCGAACTGACCAGCACGAGCAACTGCACGACCTACCAGGCGCGCCGGCTCGATATCCGTTACCGCACCGAGTCGGGCAAGACCACGCCGGTCGCAACCCTCAACGGCACCCTGGCGACGACCCGCTGGATTGTGGCCCTGCTCGAAACGCACCAACAGGCGGATGGCTCGGTACTCATGCCCGAGGCGCTGCGCCCCTGGCTGGGCGGCCTCGACGTCATTCGGCCGGTGGGCGCATGACGACGCCGACGGATGCCCCCTGGCTGGTGGCCCTCGACATCGACGGCACCACCATGCACGAGAACGGCACGATCAGCGACGGCGTCCTCGACCAGGTGCGGCGGCTCGCCGCGGCCGGTCATGAGGTCATGCTCGCCACCGGGCGCTCGTCCGCCACCACGCTCCCCGTGCTCGAGCGCCTGGACATCACCCCGCGCTTCGTGGTCTGCTCGAACGGTGCGATCACCCTGCACCGCGACCCGGCTTCCCCCACCGGGTACCGGCGCGAATGGGTCGAGACCTTCGATCCGACCGATGTGTTGATGCAGATCCGCTCGCACCTGGTCGGTGCCAGGTACGCCGTCGAAGACGAGCGCGGCTTCTACCGCTACACGGAGCCGTTCCCGGATGCCACGATCGGGCTGGATAGCGAGCACGTCGAGTTCGACGATCTGCTGCGCCAGGACGCCACCCGGGTGGTCGTCATCTCGCCTGACCACGACATGGAGGATTTTCTTCAGATCGTCGACCGGATGGGGCTGAACCGGGTGAGCTACGCGATCGGCTGGACTGCCTGGCTCGATATCGCCCCCGACGGCGTGAACAAGGCCACCGCCATGGAGCGGGTGCGCGCCGAGTTCGGGATTCCGCGGAGCCGCGTGATGGCCGTCGGCGACGGGCGCAACGACATCGAGATGCTGCAGTGGGCGTCGGTCCAGGGTCGGGGAGTAGCCATGGGGCAGGCTCCGCACGAGGTGCTCGCGGCGGCCGGCGAGATCACCGGCGCCGTTCACGAAGATGGGCTCGCGCTCGTTCTGAGCAGCCTGTAGGCGGTGCCCAGCCCGCTGCCAGCATCCTCTGGCACTGTGGTGAGCCTGCAAGCGGCTAGAATCGGTCGGTATTCGTTAGTCCGCGACCGCGTGTTATACCAGCACCGCGGGCAGCGAACCGGGAGGGCTGTCCGAGCGGCCGATGGAGCCAGTCTTGAAAACTGGTGGGCAGAGATGTCTCGTGGGTTCGAATCCCACGCCCTCCGCACCTCGATTCTGCACGACCTGCACAAACGAAGGGACCTGAGTGAGCGACGAATTACGCCCCCGCTCGACACGATCGAAGAAGCTCAGTACCATCGCCCGCCATGGCCGGCTGCGCCGCTCCAACCCGTTCGTGACCGTGGCCAAGGTGCTCGCCGCGTCACTGGCCGTGCTGCTCGTGAGTGGTGCATCCGTCGCCGCGATCGCGACCTACGATGTCGCGTCGAGTGTGCAGGAGAGCGTGCCCCTGGCCAACGAGACCGAGGGTCCCGCCCCCAAGATCGATGCGATCCCGGGCGGCGTGAACCTGCTGGTGGTCGGCAGTGACAGCCGAAAGGGTCAGGATGCCTCGTTCGGGCCGGAGGATTCCACCGGCGACCTCAACGATGTCACCATGCTGCTGCACATCTCCGAAGACCACACCAACGCCTCCGTGATCAGCTTCCCCCGGGACATGTACGTTCCCATCCCCGAGTGCCCGGACCCTGCCGGCGGCACCTTCGACGCGATGAGCAGCCAGAAAATCAACACCACGCTCACCTACGGTGGCCTGGCTTGCACCGTGCTCACGGTCGAGAAGCTCACCGGTTTGAGCATCCCCTATGCGGCAGAGGTGCAGTTCGACGGCGTCATGGCCATGTCGACGGCCGTCGGCGGCGTGCCGGTCTGTGTCGCCGAAGACATCGAAGACGAGTACACGAACACCTACCTTCCGGCCGGAATGCACACGCTCGAGGGTCTGGAGGCGCTGCAGTTCCTGCGCACCCGCCATGGCGTCGGCGACGGCAGCGACCTGACGCGGATCAGCAACCAGCAGGTGTTCCTGTCCTCCCTCGTACGAACCGTGAAGAGTGCGTCCACACTCTCCGATCCCGTCAAGGTGTACTCGCTGGCCAAGGCCGTCACGGCCAACATGAACCTGTCCACGAGTCTCAACGACGTCTCCACCCTGGCGTCGATCGCCGTGGCCCTGAAGGACATCGACCTCAGCAAGGTGGTCTTCGTGCAGGCCCCGACCGGCAATGTTGACGGCGGCGTGGAACCGATCCAGCCGGACTTCGACGACCTGTTCACCGCCGTCGAAGATGACGACTCGCTCCAATTGGCCGGAGACCCGGCTGCGGAGGACCCGGCTGCGATCCCGGATCCCGATGCCACGACCGATCCGGCCGCACCGGTCCCGGATCCGGCCGCGACGCCCCCGACCGCAGTGCTTTCCGATTCAGTCCAGGGCCAGACCGCCGGAGACGTCACCTGCTCTGCAGGCCGGTCGCTCGAGGACCAGTAGCCTCCGGGCGGCGCCCGCAGTCCTCGGTTCGTGCGGATGCCGTCAGTACCGTTATGCTTGCCTACGTGGGTTTGCGCTGCAGACACCAAGGAGACGTCGCATAGTACGGCTTAGTGCACCACCCTGCTAAGGTGGAGTACCCTTCACGGGGTACCGTGGGTTCAAATCCCACCGTCTCCGCGCTTCTCGTTCCTCCGCATCCCGGTTTTTCTCACTGGGTGCGGGGGTTTTTCTGTCCCGGAACGCACCTGTGACTTGATTCCGGAGGCTCTAACCAACGTCCGTGTCTGAGCCATTTGGTGACCCGATCCCGAAAAATCACGCCAACGTTGGTTGAGCCTGTCGAGCCCCCAACCGGTCCCCTCCCGCAGGTCGCCAGGTGCGGGTGGGGTCGTAGCAGTAGGGTGCCCGGACTTGGGGTGTGCCGCGGATCATGCGGATGTTCCAGCCGGAGGTGTCGATGCTGTGGTGGTGGTACCAGCACAACAGGACCCCGTTGTCGATCTTGGTTTTTCCGCCGCGGTGCCAGGGGGTGACGTGGTGTACTTCGCACCAGGCGGCGGGCACGGTGCAGCCGGGGATGGTGCAGCCGCCGTCGCGGGCGGCGATGGCGCGGCGTTGGGCCCGGTTGAAGAAACGATTCTCGGTGCTGAGGCTGAGGACCTCGTTGTGCGGCCCGAACCGGATCTCCTGAAATCCGCCGGCGCAGAGCGCCTGCTTCACACTTGTCAGCGAGATCGGCGCTTCGACGCCGTCGATCCAACCCACCCCATGGTCGGCGGTAAGGTCGGCCTGGTTGACGTGGATCATGACGGTGGGGGCGGCGCCGCCCATGGTCGGGGTCCCCGCGTCACGGGTGGCGGCTTCGAACACACCACGGAGGATGTCGGCGCGTTTCTGACCACCGTTACGGTCGTCGCTGAGGGCCGCGGCCTCCGCCCCCGGGATCAGCTGCCCGGCCGCCATGCGCGCCTGTTCTTCTTCGGTCGGAAACTTGGGCGCCGCGTGAGCGGAGAGGTACGTGTCGAAGATGGCGTTCATGATGCCGCGGAGCTCCGGCGTGACTCCGCCGCGGAGCGGGTAGAGGCCGTCGCGGAAGAGCCCGAACCCGACAGTGCTGCGGGCCTCGGCGACGGGCTCGTTGGGGGCGGTGCCGTCGGGATCGAGGCGAGCCTGCCACTGGCTGGCCATGCCCCGCACCAGGTCCGCAGGGAACGCGAACCCCTCCCCGGGCAGGCCGCGGGTGTCGTCGGTGACGGCGCCGGTGGCACTGGCCACCAGGGCACGTTCGGCGGTGCCGAGCTCGTCGGGCGCGACCCGGGCCGCGACCTGGTCGAGGGCCGTGACGATGTTCTCGGCCGCGTCCACGCCGAGTTCCCCGGCGGTGAGGGCGTCCGCCACGGCCGGGTAGTAGGGCGGCAACATGCTGGTGCCCGCCCGGCGCGGCGTGACGTTCTCGCCCAGGCGCACCCGCCGGTTCGCCTCCCGGGAAGAGACGCGGCTCAGACGGGTGATCAGATCGATGCCGCTGCTGGCCCCGTTCTTATACGCCAGGGACTCATGGCCCAGGATGCGGCGGGACCGCACCGAAATGTCAGCGGCGGAGGCGACCCTGGCCGCATCGACCCGGCGGCCGAGGTCTTCGACCGTGCCCAGCACCATCATCGCGTCCGCCTCGCCCAGGAGCGAGAAAGACACCGAGTCGAGCACGGCCGCGGCCAGATCACGGGCCTGCTGCAGCTGCTGCACGAGGGGTGATTGTGCACGGGGTGACTGTGCACGGGGTGCCTGCGCGAGGGGTGCCTGCGCGAGGGAAGGCACCGCCTGCGGTGAGGCGGTGGGGTGGTGCGGAGTGGGGGCTCCAGCCATACCGTAATAGTAGATGTGTACTAATGATAAGTCAATAGGTTCTGCATGAGTATAGAAAGTAATTCGGTCGGCGCGGTGCCGTGGTTGGCCGACCACGTGCATCCGTCGGTGCGCGCCTCAGGCACCGCGGGCTCCCTAACGAATTCGACGGAGATTTTACCGATTTCGAGCCCAAACGGATGTTCTGGGCCGGTTCTGAGCAAAATCTCCGTCGAATTCGTTCGGCCGGGGGCCGGCGCAGGAATGCCGGGGAGCTCAACCGGGGAGCTCAACTGGGGAGCTCACGCCGACGGGCTCAACCGCCGCTACCCGCTAGAAGTTCGGCAGGAACTCCTGCCAGACCGCCCGCCGCTCTCCTCGCGGATCCGGTTCGATGCGACCGACCTCGTCTCAGAGTCAGCCGGTCGGTTTCCGAGTAGGTCGGCCAGGTGTCGTCGGGCCGCCTTGTGCAGGCGAAGCGAAGCCAGTGCAGGCGCATCCGATCGCCCGCGTTGATGAAGAGTTCCCGCCCGCCGAGCAGGGTCATGGCCCGGGCCGTGGGGCCGTCGACGTGGTCGAACAGGGCGAACAGCTCGATTCCGTGTGTGGCGCTGATGCCCAGCGTGTGCTTAAGCCGCGGGACCAGGTCGAACCGGTACGTATAGACCGGCGCGACCCGGGAGTGGAAGTCACCGATCTGCAGGCCCGGATACCAGAACACGAAATCCCCGCCGCAGTCCGACGACGACTGTTTCGCCGGCAGGCTCGCGTAGACGGAGCGCATCGCGTCGTGCGGGCTCACCGGGGCGTGGTCGAAGATGGCCGCGATACGCGTCGGCGACTTCGGCAGGATGTCCACCCGGCCCCGGAACAGCGACCCCTCCCGCTCTTTGGTGCCGATGATCAGCGGCACCCGGTGCGCGGTCCCGTGACGGAAGGCGTCGAGCGGCCGCTCGGGCAGGAAATCCACGTCGATCACCGGGATCAGGCAGAAGGTGCCCGGGCTGGCATCCGGCGTGCGCGCCTGCAGCGCCACGGCCGCCTGGGTCAGGTCGGCTACCGCGGCGGTGGTCAGCGTGGATAAAGACCATCACCGGGCGGCCCAGCCGTCTACGCGACGCCGACGCCGGCCGAAGCACGTTGACACTCAGGCACTCCTCACTGGCCGCGGGGCCCGGAACCGCAGCTCGCCCACGGGTGGCGCAGCGTAGGGGATGCCGCGCCAGGCCGAATGCCATTGTCGTCCACGCCGCGCACGATCCCGCCGGTGACCCGCACCTGCAAGCGGCTCCGCGGGCAGGCCGACGCCACCTCGCGCGGGGTCGCGGTCATGGTGTCCTCACTTCGGGCGCGTCGACGCCGCTATCGGTACTCCGGGTTCGGCTGGAATCCGAACCGCTCGCCCTCGTCCCACTCCGCGCGGAGGTTCCCGTAGGCGGGGATGCCGCCGTTTGCCTTCAGCATTGCGGCCAGGTGCATCAGGTTCCAGGTCATAAAGGTCACGTTGCGGTTCGTGAAGTCACTGTCCGGCCCCCCGGAACCCGGGTCCAGGTAGCTCGGGCCCGGACCGATCGCGCCGATCCAGCCGACGTCGGCCGCCGGCGGAATCGTGAAGCCGATGTGCTGCAAGCTATAGAGCACGTTCGACGCGCAGTGCTTCACGCCGTCCTCGTTGCCGGTGATGACGGCCCCGCCCACCTTGCCGTAGTAGACGTACTGACCCTTGTCGTTCAGCTCCCCCGACATGGCATAGAGCCGTTCGATCACGCGCTTGGTGACCGAGCCGTTGTCGCCGAGCCAGATCGGTCCGCCGATCACGACGATGTCGGAGGCGCGCACCTTGTCGAACAGGGCGGGCCAGGCATCCGTCGCCCAGCCGTGTTCGGTCATGTCGGGGTAGACGCCCGAGGCGATGTCGTGGTCGATGGCCCGGATATTCTCGACGTGGACGCCCTGCTCGTGCATCAGGTTGATGCTGAGGTTCATCAGGCCCTGTGTGTGGCTGATTTCGGGGCTTCGTTTGAGGGTGCAATTGATGAATAGGGCCCGAAGGCCGGCGTATTCGAAGGATGCCTGGGTGTTGCGGATCGCGGTCATGGCGTCAGTTTTGCACCTGCCCCAGACCTCGTCTAGGGCCACACCGGGGCCCGCGCCCTCCGGATCGGGCCTTCGATCGGGCCGCGAGTCGGGTTAACTGGGAGAGTGATTTCCAAAGAGCATCGGGTGTTGATCGTGGCCATTCTGGCGTCGTTCGTGGCGTTCCTGGACGGCTCCATCGTCACGGTCGCGCTGCCGGCGATTTCTCGGGAATTCGGCGGCGGTCTGGTGCTGCAACAATGGGCGGTCGACGGCTACCTGCTGTCATTGGGCGCCCTGATCCTCGTGGCCGGGTCACTCTCGGACACGTTCGGCCGGGTGCGGGTGCTCCGAATCGGACTGGTCTGGTTCGGGATCACCTCGCTGGCGTGCGCGGTCGCACCCTGGGGGAGTGCGCTCGTGCTGGCCCGAGTGCTGCAGGGCGTGGCGGCGGCTCTGCTCGTGCCGAGCTCCCTGGCGCTCATCACCTCGACGTTCTCGGGGGCGGCGCAGGCTCGAGCGATCGGGGCCTGGACCGGCTGGACGGGCATCGCGGGCATCATGGGTCCGGTGCTCGGCGGCATCCTGGTGGACACGCTCAGCTGGCGCCTGATCTTCGGGCTCAACGTGATCCCCATCATGGTTACCCTGGTGCTGCTGGCCGGCCTGGACGAGCCGGTGCGCACCCGTCCGGCGGCCCCCATCGACGCGTGGGGCGCCGGCCTGGCCGCGCTCGGGCTGGGCGGTCCGGTCTTCGCCCTGATCGAGCAGGGGCGGCTGGGCTGGGCCAGCCCGGTCGTGTTCGTGCCGCTTGTCGTCGGGCTGCTGGCCTTCGCGGGGTTCCTCTGGTGGGAGGCGCGCGCGCCGCATCCGATGATGCCCCTGAGCCTGTTCAAGATCCGCAATTTCGGCGTCGGTAACATCGCTACGGTCGGTTTCTACGCCGCCCTCGGCCTCGGTTTCTTCGTGTTCACGCTCTATCTGCAGCAGGTCGGCGGCTTCTCGGCGACCGTAACCGGTTTCGCCGGCATCCCGGCGACCGCCATGCTCCTGCTCTTCGCGACCCTGTTCGGCACCCTGGCCGGCCGCTACGGACCGCGCGCGTTTATGACCGTGGGCCCGATGGTGGCAGGAGCCGGATTCCTGCTGCTACTCGGGGCGGTGCCGCCGATCGCGCTCTGGTCGCAGGTCGTGCCGGCCGTCGTCGTGATCGGCCTCGGCCTGGCCATCACCGTGGCGCCGCTCACTTCCGCGGTCCTCGGCTCCATCCGGCCCGAGCAGGCAGGCATCGGCTCGGCCATCAACAACGCCGTCGCCCGGGTGGCCGGTCTAGTCGCGGTGGCTCTGGCCGGCACGATCATCGGGACTACGCTCGACGTTCCGGGATTCCAGCGCGTGATGGTCGTCGTCGCGGGCTTGATGTTCGCCGGCGGGCTCGCCTCCTGGCTCGGAATCCGCACCTCGGGTCCGGTTCTCGCGCCGGAGCACCCCGAATAACTGCTATAGTTTTCAAGTTGTCAGAGAGTACTTAGCTCTGGGCAGCCTGCGCTCGTAGCTCAACGGATAGAGCATCTGACTACGGATCAGAAGGTTGGGGGTTCGAATCCCTTCGGGCGCACATCTGGACCCCCGCAATCAGCAGATTGCGGGGGTTTCCTGTTTGTCCGAAATGCACGGGCGTCGGCACCCGAAAAAACGCGGTCTCTCGCAGCGATAGAGTGAGAAAGTGCTCACCCGCCTGGTTCAGATCTCCCGACCGGTGCTCTGGGTCAACACCATCGGAACCACCGTCATCGCCATGTGGCTGGTCGGGGATTTGTGGCGGTGGGAGATTGTTCCGCTGCTCCTCTGGGTGACGCTGCCGTTCAACCTGCTGATCTACGGTGTGAACGACATTTTCGACCAGGAAACGGATGCCCGGAACGCCCGCAAGGGTGGCCTCGAGGGGGCCCGCATCCTCGGCTCGGAAACCCGCGCCATCGTGCTCGGAGTCGTGCTGACCAACGCGCCTTTCGTGGCGTATTTCCTCGCTACGTTGCCGGCGGCGGCGCTCGCCTGGATCGCCGCGTACATGGTGATCTTCATCTTCTACTCGGCACCCCCGCTGCGTTTCAAAGCCCGGCGCTACCTCGACTCGCTCAGTAATGCCGCCTACGCTTTCCCGCTGGTCTTCGTGCCTCTCGCCCTCGGCGAGTCACCGGTCTGGGCGGCGGCGATCGGACTCATGGCGTGGAGTGTGGCCAAGCACACCTACGACGCGGTGCAGGACATCGACGAGGATCGTGCAGCCGGAATTCAAACCACTGCCGTTCATCTCGGCGCGCGCGGCTCCGTGGTGTGGAGCGGCGCGTGGTGGGCCCTGTCCACCGCGGGTTTCGCGCTGATCAACTGGCCGGTCGCCGTGGTGAATGCGCTCATCGCCGGCTGGTTGGTGGGGTCGCTGGGGCGCAGCCCCACGCCGATGACGGCCCGCCGAATGTACCGCTACTCGATCGCGTTCCCCTACGTCGCAGGTTCCGTCGCCGGGGCCCAGCTCGTGGCAGTTTTTTTGCTCAAGGAGCTCCTATGACACGATCCCGCAGGAAGACGAACCTGACCCCGCAGCGCATCGTCGTGCTCGGCGCGGGAGTCGGCGGGCTCACGGCCGCCGCGCTGCTGGCCCGCGCCGGCCATTCGGTGACGGTGCTGGAGGGCTCCGACTGGATCGGCGGAAAGAGCCGACGACTCGAAATCGACGGGCAGCACGTGGACACCGGACCGGCGCTGGTCACCTTCCCTCTGGTCTGGGAGGAGCTGCTGGCCCGCTACGACGCGCTCGGCGCCCGCCGCTCTGTTCCCGCCGAAGCCGCCGCGGTGGCCGCGGTGACGTTGCGGAGACTGCCTGAGGTGGGCCGGTACTTCTACCGGGGAGCGGACGCCGTCCTGCCGGTGCCCGCCGGTCACCCGTGGCACGCGGCCTGGACCCGGTTCGAAAAAGAACACGGTGGCCTCGGGCCTCAACTCACGAGCATGCTGACCGCCGACCCGGCCGATCCGGCATCGCTGCCGGCCGTACGCAACGTGTTTCGGCTCTACGGCACCCGCCTGACCACGCGCAGCTTTCTCGACGGCCTGAGCTGGATGCCCGAAGGCCTGCGTGAGGTCATCGCCATCCACACCCTCAATGCCGGTGTCTCTCCCCGGCGGACCCTCGCACTGTATGCGAGCATGCCGGCGATCATGGCCAGGGACGGCGTGTGGGTTCCCGAGGGCGGTGTGAACGAGCTGCCGCTCGCATTGCACCGGCTCGCGTTGAACGCCGGCGCGGTCGTGCGCATTAGCGAGCCCGTCACAGCCGTGTCGAAAGGGCTCGTGACCACGGCGACGACGACGCATCCGGCCGACGTGATCGTGAGCGGGCTCGACCGTGGGGTGCTCGACGGGCTGCTCGGCGTGCCGCCGGTCCGGCCACGGAAGCTGTCCTGCTCCGGCGTGGCCATCTATGCCGTGCTTGAGACCTCGTTGCCGGAGGGCACCGCCACGCATTCCGTGGTGTTGCCCGACGACCCGGCCGCCCTGCACCGCAGTCTCGATGCCGGGGCTGTGCCCGAGCAGACGATGGCCTTCCTGAACTATTACCGGCCGCACGAGGTCTATGCCAACGACCGGGCCACCGTGGCGGTGCTTCTCACCGCGCCCGCTGACGGCCGCCGCTATGACCTCGACAGCCCGTGGGTGGCGCGTGAGGTCGCGCGGGTCAGCGCCGCCGTGGGCCTGGACCGGCCGATCAGCGAGCTGTTCCGTGATCACGTCGTGCTTGATCCGCGGTACTTCGCTGGCTGGGGCTCCACCGGTGGTGCGCTCTACGGCGCCACCAACCCGCTCTGGCAGAGCGGGCCGTTCCACCGCCCCGGGTACACCAGCCGGGCACGCCCGTGGCTGTGGCGGGTGGGGGCATCGGTGCACCCCGGCGGCGGTATACCGGCCGTGCTCGGCGGCGCCATGACAGCGACCCACAAGCTGATCGGCCGCCTCGACGCCCGCTGACCGAGGAGTGACGGCCGCCGGATCAGCGAACGGCCAGGTCCGGCCGAGGCAGATGCGCCGACTCGGGGCGCACATTGGCGCGATCACAGCCGAAGCAGGTCAGCACGTAGACGGGGAGGGCGCGGTGTGCGGCGTGCACCGGGTCCGGCGTCAGGCGAGCTGTCGAGTGGCAAAAAGGACACGTGATTCTCATGGCTGAAGCTCCTGATCTTGTACCCGCCACGATCTGCAACGCGTGTTTCGAAGTTGACTCAGGTGATGTGGGCGCAGTACCCCCTTGACCTGGCCGGATGCGTGTGCCGTACCCTCCGGCATTCTGTGCTAGCGAGGTTCGATGTGCTCGACCATGAAGTCCGTGCCGGGGAACAGGATGCTCTCATGCCCTTCGCTGAACCGCACGAGGTAGGGAGGTTCGCCGTCAAGCCCGCGAACCTCCACGATCTCACCGTGCCGGTCCGGTGCTTCTACCGTCTTTCCTCGGATGACGACCCGGTCTCCCTGTGCTGCATGCATGGGAATTTCCTCCTCGCGGATCACCGTACGCCCGCTCGCGCCCCCTGCACAGGGCAGCGAGACGCGGCGCGCCGGGTTCCGTCAAGGCTGGCGCAACCTGGGCGGTGCAGGTCAGTCCTCGCCATGCAGGCGATCGCAGAGGGCGGTGAGTTGCAGGAGCTCGTCGGTGCCGAGCGTGTCGCCGATGCGGTCGGTGATGGTGCCCATGTGCTGGACAGCGACCCGGCGGAACAGGTCGAAGCCGGCATCCGTCAGTTCGATCAGGGCGCCGCGGCCGTCAGTAGGGTCGGTGTGCTTCCGCACATAGCCCCGTGCGGCCAGTCGGTCGACCAGACGGCTCACGCTCGGCTGGGTCAACAGCACCTGCCGATTCAAATCGCGGAGCCGCAGGCGCCGCCCGGCGGCCCGGGACAGGTTGAACATTACGTCGTACTCGTTGAACGAGATGTCATGAGCCGGAAAATCGGCGGCCAGGCTGCGCATAATGGCAACCTGGGCACGAAACAGTGATTCCCAGGCGGCCACGGCCACGGCTCGATCGGTCACGCTGCCTCCACATATCCTTGATCTCCAAGAATAGGGACTCGGCATCGGGACGCCTCCCCCACTCGTGGGGATTTGAACAAAAAAAGAATGACGAACAAGTGGCGCTTCGTTACGCGTTCGTTATATATTCGAAGTGCGTCAACCGTTTGCTGTGGCGGAAGACGCGAAATGTGATTGCAGGACACTCTTGGTGCAAGGGAAGAGGGCCGGTCGTAGCTACTACGACCGGCCCTCTGTCACGCCATCGCCGTCGAATTGTTTTGCAGCGTCGCTCCCGGAAGGCGAGAACCGACCGCAATTTGTGGATGTTGTTCATCCCGGGCGGAGCGCCGTGCCCGGTGTTGGACCAATTCGACGGAGATTCTGGTCTGAAACTGCTTTTCGGAGTATTGCGGGGACGATTTGGGCAGAATCTCCGTCGAATTCGTTCGAGGAGAGTCGCTGTAAGGCCCCAAAAACCCCAATCGGCGAACCCTCATCGCCCACGGCGGCGGGACTCACACAGCGGGAAGCTAGAAGACGTCCGGGCTCGGCGTGCTCGATTGGCGGATCGACACGTCGGCGTGCCGGTCGAAGCGGTAGCCGACCCCGCGCACGGTGCGCACGATGTCTTCGTAGCGACCGAGCTTGGCGCGCAGGCGACGCACGTGCACGTCGATGGTGCGCTCATTCGGCGCGTCTTCCTCGTCGGAGGCGTTCCACAGCTTGGCGATCAGTTCGGCACGCTCGATGGTGCGGCCTTCGCGGAGCACCAGGTACTGCAGCAGCTCGAATTCCTTGTAGGTGAGCGCCGCGGTCTCGTTGTCGAGGATGACTCGCTTACGGGAGATGTCCACCACGACGCCGCCGAGTGCGCGGTCGGGGTCGTCTGTCACAGTGCGGTGCCGGGCCAGCGCAGTCGGGTCCTGCAGGGCGAGGCGCACGACGTCGACGTCGCGTCCACCGGCTCCGGCGGGCGCCAGTGCGACGGCGGCATGAGTCTCCGCGGTCGGCGCGATGGTTCCGGTGAGGGCTTTGAGCGCCTCGACGATGCGGCTGAGGCTGGTCCCGGCCGCGGCGGCCGTGGCCTCGTCGATGCCGACGTAGAAAACGAAGCCGCGGGCCTGAGTGCCCTCGGGCACGGCGCGGATGCGGGGTGCGGCGGGCGTCGGAACGGCCTGGCGTTCGAGGCGTGCGGCCTGGGCCGAGCGGGCGGTGTCAATGTGGGCAAGCGACATGAGAGTAATCCTTGGCTGGGGTACTGCAGGTGAACCCGACGCTGAGGAGCTGTTCCGGGTTCGAAAAAGTGCGGCCGGTGAGGCCTGGAGGGAGCGAGAGGGGCTCCGGAGTTCAACCAGCCGGCCGCGTGAAGTCAGCGGGGCGGGAACTCGGCGAGGTGTTCGCTGCTTAGCGGGACATTCGGCAACACGCACAGCAGCTGCCGGGCATCACCATGCCGGCAGTCCCGGGGGCCTCGAAGGAGGTCTGGGGGCGTGCGCTCGTTGTCATAGTTGCGAGTAAAGCCCACTGTTACGGCGTGTGTCAATTCTGCAACCAAGGATGACGCCGTGTGACACGCATCACGTTCGGTGGCTCCGCGGTGGATCGGAGAATCCACCGCGGATCGCGAAAGCATGAAAGTTTCCATGATGAAATTTGATTTCATCAAAGATTCTTGAATATGCCGGGTACTGGCGCCCGGCATGTCGCAGGACCTGCGGTGTCCGCCGCCCGACGGAATTGGTGCTCGCTAGAGCTAGACCAAACCGTAGAGGCGGTCGCCGGCGTCACCGAGGCCGGGAACGATGTATCCGTGCTCGTCAAGCTTGTCGTCGACGGCACCGAGAACGATGGTCACTTCGCGGCCCTCGAGGGCCTTCTCGACCGCGGCGAGCCCCTCAGGCGCGGCGAGGATGCAGATGGCCGTGACATCGACGGCGCCGCGGTCGAAGAGGAACTGGATGGCTGCGATCAGCGAACCGCCCGTGGCCAGCATCGGGTCGAGCACGAAGCACTGGCGGTCGGAGAGGTCGTCGGGCAGGCGCTCCGCGTAGGTGGCGGGCTGAAGGGTCTCCTCGTTGCGGGCCATGCCGAGGAAGCCGACCTCTGCCGTCGGTAGCAGTTTGACCATGCCCTCGAGCATGCCCAGACCGGCGCGGAGGATCGGCACGACGAGCGGCTTGGGGTCGCTGATCTGCACGCCGCGGGCCTCGGAGACCGGGGTCTGCACGGTCACGTCTTCGACTCGCACGCCGCGGGTCCCCTCATAAGCGAGGAGGGTCATCAGCTCTTCGACAAGTGACCGGAAGATCGGCGACGGCGTGTTCTTGTCTCGGAGTACCGTGAGTTTGTGGGTGATCAGGGGGTGGTCGGCTACGTGGACTCGCATAGGCTCAATCTACTAGTCGGGGAGGGGAACGTAGATGGGCGAGGTCGATCGCCGGCACAGCGAATGGATGCGGCTCGCGCTCTGCGAGGCCCGCGCTGCCCTCGAAACGGGGGATGTGCCCGTCGGTGCGGTGGTGCTGGACCCGTCCGGCCGTGTGATCGGCCGCGGACGCAACGAGCGCGAAGCGCTGCAGGATCCCACCGGCCACGCCGAGATCGTCGCCATCCGTCACGCTGCCGCGTCCCTGGGGGACTGGCACCTGACCGGCTGCACCCTGGTGGTGACGTTGGAGCCCTGCGTGATGTGCGCGGGCGCGATCCTGGCCGCACGGGTGCCGGTCGTGGTTTTCGGCGCGTGGGACGAGAAGGCCGGCGCCTCCGGATCGGTCTACGACGTGCTGCGTGACCGCCGGCTCAATCACCGCGCTGAGGTCTACGCCGAGGTCGACGCTGACGAATGCGGGGAACTGCTCAGGGCGTTCTTCGCGGACCCAGACCGTCGAGCCATTCGCTGAACATGGACCTGGAAGCGTTCTGCATACCGCTGGAGTAACGTTCGCGTTCGCGGCGCAGGTCGCCCACGTCGAAGCCCTCGGCGGCCACCTCCGCCTCCGAGGCCGCCAGCCACACCTCGTGCATCTCCTCGGTGACCTCCGGGTGGAACTGCACGGCCAGCGCCCAGTCTCCGATCCCGAAGGCCTCATTGCCGTACTGGGGGGACCCGGCGAGCCGTGTCACCCCGTCGGGCAGGTCGAACGTGTCGCTGTGCCACTGGAAGACGGGTACGCCGCTGACGTGCCGCAGCGGGGAGGTCGCCCCGGCCTTCGTGGGCTCCACGGAACGGTAGCCGATCTCGTTCGTCGGCCCGCGGTAGACGCGGGAGCCCAGGGCGTTCGCCATCAGCTGCGCACCCAGGCACACGCCGAAGACGGGCAGAGAGGCGCCGAGCCGCTGCGTGAGCAGGTCGATCTCGGCGTGCAGCGCGGGGAACTCGTCGGCCTCGTAGACCCCCATCTCGCCGCCGAGAACGACCAGCAGGTCGGCTTCCCGCGGGTCGAGGGCGCGCACATCCTCCTTGAGCGTGTCGACGTAGCGAATGGAGTAACCGTGCTCCCGCAGCACCGGTTCGAGGTTGCCGAGGTGGATCGTGTCATCGTGGCGCAGGACGACCGCGGTGCGGGTCACTCGCTGCCTTTGATGACGATGGTGTCGGTGGGCGGCGTGCGGCGGTTGGGGTCGAAGAACAGGTCCGGCTCGAGGTAGATGACGCGGGCCGCCGGCACGGCCTCGCGGATGCGGGTTTCGACGGTGTTGATGCCCGCTGCCACATGGGAGAAATGGCTGTCGGCCTCGAAGGCGATCTTGGCGGCGACGAGCAGTTCGTCCGGGCCGAGGTAAAGGGTCTTGAGGTGGATGATCTTGCGCGTCTCCGGACCGGCCAGGATGGCACGCTCGATGGCCGCGGCATCCGTTTTACCGGCGCCTTCGCCGACGAGGAGGCTCTTGGTCTCTACGCCGAGGACCACGGCGACCAGGACGAGCAGTACGCCGATGAACAGGGTGCCGATGGCGTCCCAGACGGGCTCGCCGGTGATGATGGTGAGGCCGACGGCGAGGAAGGCGAAGACCAGGCCGGCGAGAGCGGCGATGTCTTCGAGCAGCACGACGGGCAAGTCGGGCGCCTTCGCGTGCCGCACGAACTGCACCCAGCTTTGGTTGCCGCGCACGAGGTTCGATTCCTGGATGGCGGTGCGAAGTGAGAAGGACTTGAGGCCCATGGCGACCAGCAGCACCACGATGGGCAGCCACGGCACGTCGAGCGGGTGCGGGTCCTGCAGCTTCCGCACACCCTCGTAAAGGGAGAAGACGCCGCCGACGGAGAACAGGATGATCGACACCACGAACGCGTAGACGTAGCGTTCCCGGCCGTAGCCGAACGGATACTCCTTGTCGGCTTCCTGCTTGGCCTTGCGACCGCCGATGAGCAGAAGCACCTGATTTCCGGAGTCGGCCAGGGAGTGCACGCCCTCGGCGAGCATCGAGGAGGAACCGGAGAATGCCCAGGCTACGAATTTCGTGATCGCGATCCCCAGATTGGCGAGGAGTGCCGCCACGATTGCTTTGTTCCCGCCAGAAGTGCTCATGGGGCAATCCTAGAATGCACACCAGACGGACCCGGCACAGGGGGCGAAAGTAGACTCGTCGGATGACTTCGACTGCAACCACCACACTGCCCGCCATCGCGTTCCTCGGCGCCGGATCGATGGCGAGGGCCGTTCTGACCGGGCTGCTGAACCCGAATGTGACCGTTCTGGGCGGCATCCGGGCAACCAACCGCTCCACGGCGAAGGCCGACGAACTCGCAGGAATCCCCGGCGTCACCGCCTGGGCCACCGCCGACGAGCCCACGGCCAACCGCAAGGCCGTTGCCGGCGCGCGCATCGTGATCGTCGCCGTGAAGCCCGTCATGGTCCTCGACCTGCTGGCCGAGATCGCCGACAGTCTCGAACCGGGCACGCTCGTCATCAGTGTCGCCGCCGGCGTCACCATTGCCACGTTCGAGGCGTCGCTGCCCGAATCCGTGTCGGTCATCCGCTCGATGCCGAACACGCCGGCCCTCGTCGGCAAGGCCGTCACCGGGCTGAGCGCCGGCACGCGGTCCAGCGACACCGATCTCGAGCTCGCGAGGTCCCTCTTCGGCACCGTCGGCGACGTCCTGGTCGTGCCGGAGGAGAAGCTCGATGCCCTCAGCACCATCTCCGGGTCAGGTCCGGCCTACGTTTTCTACCTGATCGAGCAGCTCACCGCCACGGCGATCGCCAAGGGTTTCACCCCGGAGGAGGCCGCGGTCATGGTGAACGGCACCTTCCTCGGTGCGACGAGCCTGCTGGTGGCATCCGACCTGTCCCCGACGGAACTGCGCCGCCAGGTCACAAGCCCGAGCGGCACCACCGAGCGTGCCGTGTGGGAGCTGGAAAAGGGCGGGATCAAGGACCTGTTCGACCGGGCGACGGATGCCGCACTCGCCCGGGCCCGCGAACTCGCCGGCCACTAGAACTCCAGGCCATGAGAACTCCAGGCCCCTAGAACTCCAGCGACGCGAACCGCTCGATGTCGGACTCGGTGCCGGAGACGATGATCAGGTCCTGGTCGGTGATGACCGTCTTCTCGGTGGCGTAGGTGAAGGGGCGGTCGGGGCTCTTCACGCCGACCACGGTGACGTTGTACTTGCGGCGCAGCCCGGATTCGGTCAGGTTCAGGCCCCGGATCGACTTGGGCGGGATCATCTTGACCAGGGCGAAGTCGTCGTCGAATTCGATGAAGTCGAGCAGGCGTCCGGAGACGAGGTGCGCCAGGCGTTCGCCTGCCTGTGCCTCCGGGAAGACGACGTGGTTCACCCCGATGCGCTCGAGGATCGTGCCGTGCGACTTGGAGATCGCTTTCGCCCAGATCTGCGGGATCCCGAGGTCGACCAGATTCGCCGCGATCAGCACACTGGCCTCGACGGACGAGCCGACGGCGCAGACGGCGATCGAGAATTGCTGCGCGCCGATCTGGCGAAGCGCTTCCAGGGAGGTGGCGTCGGCCTGCACCGCGTGCGTGACGCGTTCGGACCACTTCTGCACGAGGACCGCGCTGTCGTCGACGGCGAGCACATCCCGTCCGAGCCGGTCGAGTTGCCCCGCGGTGGCCGCGCCGAACCGGCCGAGGCCGATCACGAGCACCGGTGCGTCGTGTTTGAAGCGGTCAGCCAACGATGGGTCTCTCTTCCGGACGGGAGAACAACTGCCTGCTCTGGCTCGCGGCGAGGGCAGCCGCGAGGGTCACTGTACCAATCCTGCCCATGAACATGGTTGCCGCCAGCACATACACTCCGGCCGGAGGCAGTTCGCCGGTCAGGCCCGTCGACAGGCCGCAGGTGGCGAACGCGGAGATCACATCGAAGAGCACCTGGTCGAACGGCGCGTTGGAGATCTGCAGGATCAGGATGCTGGACACGGCAACCGTCGTGGCGCCCCACAGCACCACGCTGACCGCGAGCCTCAGGATGTCGCTGGGGATCCGGCGGCCGAACGCTTCCATCTGGCTTCGTCCGCTGGCCTCGGCGAAGGCGGCGAGGAAGAGGATGGCAAGGGTCGTCACCTTGATGCCGCCGGCGGTCGACGCGGAGCCGCCGCCGATGAACATCAGCATGTCCGTGGCGAGCAGGCTCGCCCCCTGCAGGTCGCTGATGTCGATGGTCGCGAAGCCGCCGGACCGGGTCATCATCGACAGGAAGAGCGACTGGAAGATCGTGTCGCCCACGTTCAGCGACCCGAACGTCTTCGGGTTGTCGAACTCGAGCGCGATGTACACGGCAACGCCGGCCACGAGCAGCACCACGGTCGTGAAGAGGGTCAGTTTCACGTGCAGCGACCAGCGTCTGGGGCTATGCCAGCCCCGGACGAGGGCGTAGATCACCGGGAAACCCAGGCTGCCGAGGAAGGCGCCCACCATCAAGGCGCTGAGGAACCAGTAGTCGCTGGCGAACGGGGCCAAAGCTCCGACGTTGGGGGAGAAGCCGCTGTTGGTGAACGCCATGGCCGCGTAGTACACGCTCTGCCAGAGCGCCTCGCCGACAGGTGTCCCGACCGCGAGGATACGCGGAAAGAGCAGGATAGCCACGACCAGCTCGATTACGAAGGCGCTGATCGCGACCGTCACGAGCAGGTTGCCGACCTCGCCCAGGCGAACGGCCTGTCCTTCATTGACCGGTCCGGCATGGATGCGGGAGGGGTTTGTGTCACTGGCGGCCATCAGCCGGGCGCGCAGGCCCAGGCGCCGGGAAATGACCATTCCCATCAGGGAGGCGAGGGTCAGCACGCCGACCCCGCCGATATTGACACCGACCACCACCAGGACATTGCCGAAGGCCGACCAGTGCGTGGCCATGTCCACCGTCGCTAGGCCGGTCACGCAGATCACCGACACCGCGGTGAAGAGGGCGTCGTGCAGCGGGGTGACGATGCGGTCTGCCGTGGCGATGGGCAGGGAGAATAGGAGGGTGAACACCAGGACCAGCGCGGTGAAAACGAGGATGGCGAATCGGGACGGCGAGCTGCGGACCAGACCGTCCACTGAGTCTCGCAACCAGGCGTACCAACTGGTGGGACGCGGTGCGAAGGCGGAGTCCGCCATCCGTGTCTGCACTGAAACCTCCGACTTGCTCGCGACGAACGGCCGTCGACATGGTATCCCCCACCGGGAATGAGTAGCCTTGAGGCATGGCAGACATCTTCGGCGTGGTGGCGGATTCGACCCGACGCGAAATTCTACGCATTCTCCTCGAGCGATACAACCAATCGAACACGGCCGGCGGAGAGCTGAGCGTGTCTGACATCGTCGACAAGCTCGGCCTGAGCCAGCCAACCATCTCGAAGCACCTGAAGGTGCTGCGCGAAGCGGGCCTGGTGGGCGTGAGAGAAGCCGGTCAGCACCGGTATTACCATCTTGACTACGCGCCGCTCGAGGAAATCGAAGACTGGCTGATTCCCTTCCTCAGCGTCGACTTCGATGCCACCGCCGAGGAGCCGACCGAGGAGACCGAGGGCTTGAAGGTGGAACAGCGGGCATTCGCCGCGGCCATCGGAAAGGCCTTTGCGGAGACATCATACCAAATGGCGCATGCGGTCAAAGATGCGAAGCCCCGAAAATGGCGGAGAATCGACTAGTCGGCGGCGCTTGAGCGCCCGAATGCGCACACCGCGTCGGAGAGTGTTGTTTTTCCGGTAGACTGATATCTACCGTGTCTGTCGCGAATCCCGCGGCGAAACCAATTCTTTTGTGAGGTCCGTGTGGGTTCTGTAATCAAGAAGCGACGCAAGCGTATGGCGAAGAAGAAGCACCGCAAGCTGCTTCGTAAGACTCGCCACCAGCGTCGCAATAAGAAGTAGACGGTTCTGGACCGTTTGAAATAGCTACCGGCGTAAGCGCTAGGCCCCTGGGGTCTAGCGCTTTTTGCTTGCCCGGGTGGCGGCCGTGATGCTGCCGCGTTTGAGGATCATCACCGGCCAGTGGCGGGCTGCGGCATAGCGGCGGAGCGTGGCATCCGGATTCACGACCACCGGATTGCCGACCAGGTCCAGCAACGGAATGTCGTTGTGGGAGTCGGAGTAGGCCCAGCAGACGGCCAGGTCGACGCCGCTGCGCTCTGCCTGGGCGTTGGCGGCGACGGCCTTGCTGACACCGTGGCAGACACCCTCGGTGAGGCGGCCGGTGAAAATTCCGTCGACGGCCTCGAGCCTGGTACCGAGCGCGCCAGTGAGGCCCAGCCGTTCGGCGATGACGTCGGCCACCTCCTGGGCGGTCGCGGAGACGAGCCAGACCTCGCGCCCGGCCTTGAGGTGCGCACGGGCGACGGCGACCGTTTCCGGCCAGAGCCGCTGCAAGAGGCGGGCGTCGAAGATCTCCGTGCTGAGCGCGACGAGTTCGTCCCGGCTGTAGCCCACGACCACTTCCAGCGCGCGCTCCCGGATGCTCGCGAGGTGCATCCTGTTTTCGCCGACGTAGAGGAATCGGGCCTGTTTCCAGGCGAAGGAGAGCAGGTCCCGGCCGGTGACCAGTCGTCGCCGCCAGGCACCCACACCGAGGTGGTACAGGCTGGCGCCGCGCAGGAGGGTGTTGTCCACGTCGAAGAACGCGATTGCGGGGGCGATGGTGTCTTCGGACATGTGTGCGGTCAAGTCTAGTTGCGTGTTGCGTCGGCGAGCCAGCATAGGCTGGAGCAATGGCTACTGCACTCCTCACCCTGGTCGGCAAGCCCGGCTGTCATCTCTGCGATGACGCCCGGGATCTGGTCGGCAGCGTCGTGACCAAACTCGCCGACGACCCGTCCGCCCCCGACATCGTGCTCGAAGAGCGCTCGATTCTCGACGACGCCGAGCTGCACGCCCTGTACGTCGAGGACATCCCGGTGCTCCTGCTCAACGGCAAGGTGCACAATTACTGGCGCATCGATCCACTGCGGCTGCGCACGGCGCTTCTGGCCGTGCAATGATCCGGCACATCGTCTCCTGGCAACTAGCCCCGGCCGACCCGGTCCAGAAGGCCGCCGCCGCGGCCGGGATCGCGGTCCGCCTGGAAGGGCTCGTGGGCGTCGTCGACGAGATCCGCTCGCTGCAGGTGGGTTTCGACGTCGCCGGCGGCTCCAACTGGGACGTCGTGCTGATCGCCGACTTTGACGACCTGGACGCCGTCAACCGCTACCAGGTGCACCCCGCCCACCAGGCGGCGGGAACCTTCATCCGTTCCGTCGTATCGTCGAGGATGGCCGTCGATGTCGCCGTCTGACCGTTCGGCTACGGCCCGTTCGGCTACGGCTCGAGGCGCGTCGGGCCGCGGAACAGGTAGGTGACCTCGCGGATGCTGGCCTGGTGCAGCATCAGCATGAGTACCCGGGCGAGGCCCATGCCGAACCCGCCGTGCGACGGAACGCCGTAGCGGAAGAAGTCGAGGTAGCCCTCGATCTCCTCGGGGTCGATGCCCTTCTCCTTGGCCTGCTCGACCAAAATGTCGATGCGGTGCTCGCGCTGCGCTCCAGTGGAGATCTCGGTGCCGTTGAAGATCAGGTCATAGCTCTTGGTGATGCTCGCGTCGCCCTCGTGGCGCATGTGGTAGAACGGCCGGATGCTTGAGGCGTAGTCGGTGAGGAAGACGAACTCGTGGCCGAAGGTCTCGAGCACGTAGGCGGCGATCCGGCGTTCGCCTTCGGGGTCCATGTCGTCGTCATCGCGCGGGACCTCGTAGCCGCGGGTCTTGACGATCTCCTTGGCCTCGGCCAGCGGGATGCGCGGGAACGGTGTACTGGGCACGGTGACCTCGACCCCGAAGAGGGCCAGGACCTCGTCGCCGTGCTTCTCCTTGACGGCCGTGAATCCGGCGACAAGCAGCTCTTCGTGCAGCTGCATGACGTCTTCGTGGCTGTCGATCCAGCTGATCTCGGAGTCGACGCTGGTGAACTCGGTGGAGTGACGGCTGGTGAACGACGGGTCGGCGCGGAACGCCGGTCCGACCTCGAAGATTTTGCCGAAGCCGGCGGCCTGGGCCATCTGCTTGAAGAACTGCGGGCTCTGCGCGAGGTAGGCCTTGGTGTCGAAGTACTCCACCTCGAACAGCTCGGCGCGGGACTCGCTCGCGCTGGCCATCAGCTTCGGGGTGTGCAGCTCAATGAAGTCATTGTCGATCCAGTACGTGCGCAGTGCGTGCTCGAAGGTGGTCTGGAGGCGGAAGATCAGGTTCTGCTTGGGCTGGCGCAGATCGAGGAAGCGCCAGTCGAGGCGCTTGTCCAGATTGGAGTCGGCCGCGATCGGGGTCTCGGGGATGGCGACCGTGACGACCTCGAGGGTCGCGAGCTTGATTTCGATGCCGCCGAGCTTGACGCGCTCGTCGTGCTTGAGCTCACCGGTGACGGTGACGAAGCTGCCCTGCGACAGGGTGGAGATGGTGGTGGCCGGTTCGTCGGCGACGACAATGCCGTCGGCATCCGTGGTGCGCGGGTTCACGAGCTGCACCGCGCCGGATTCGTCGCGCAGCACGACGAACTGCACCTTCTTCTGGTCTCGGACGGTGTCGACCCACCCGGACACCGTCACGGGTCCGTTGTCGAGGGCGGCCAGGTTCTTGATCACTATGCGCTCAGTCACCGGTCAAGTTTAGCCGCACGGCTCTCGGCGTATTCGCGGGTGCCCCCTCCGTAGACTGGGAACGTGGTA
Source organism: Cryobacterium sp. TMT2-4 (assembly GCF_004402575.1). Taxonomy (NCBI): domain Bacteria; kingdom Bacillati; phylum Actinomycetota; class Actinomycetes; order Micrococcales; family Microbacteriaceae; genus Cryobacterium; species Cryobacterium sp. TMT2-4. The sequence continues at coordinate 101,424 of NZ_SOGE01000014.1, forward strand.
GCCAGACAGGTACATCTCGTGCGGCACGGTGAGGTTTTCAATCCCGAGCGCGTTCTGTACGGACGCCTGCCCGGATTCCGCCTCTCCGATCTGGGGGCTCAGATGGCCGAGGCGGCTGCCGCCGATCTGGTGGAGCGCGGGCGCCCCGTCGCCCGCATCATCTCCTCACCGCTGCAGCGTGCGCAGGAGTCGGCCGCTCCGATCGCGGCTGCCTTCACCCTTCTGGTCGACATCGACCCGCGCATCATCGAGCCGACCAATTTCTTCGAGGGCAAACGGATGCGGGGCACGGGCGGGGCCTTGCGCGATCCCCGCAGCTGGCACGCGCTGATCAACCCGCTGCGTCCCAGCTGGGGCGAACCGTTCGACTCGATCGCGAAGCGCATGCTCGCCGCGATCGAGGATGCCCGCAACTCGGTCGACGAGGGCGACGTCGTGCTCGTCAGCCACCAGCTTCCGATCTGGATGGTGCACCGCGCCCTGGCCCGGCAGCGTTTGCCGCACGACCCGCGCAAACGCCGCTGCGACCTGTCGAGCATCACAACCCTGTCCTGGCCCGGCGGCTTCCCCGACGAGACCGGCTACTCCAACCCTGCCCTGTCGCTGCAGGTCGGCGCCTCGGACGTAGGAGCCGTATGAACCTTCGTCCCCGCGCCGCCGTCACCGCTCTGGTTGCCGTGGCGCTACTGCTGACCGGCTGCTCCGCCGACCCGCTCGCCGAACAGTACCGCGAGGGCAGCAGTAAGGGCTTCATCGCCGGTGACGGCAGCTGGACCGAGATCCCGGCCGCCGAGCGCGGCGATCCCATCTCCTGGAGCGGCGCCGACGAAAACGGCGACCCGCTCTCCAGCGAGGACTACGCCGGCGAGGTCGTCGTGGTCAACTTCTGGTACGCCAGCTGCGCGCCCTGCCGGGCGGAAGCCCCGGCCCTGCAAAAACTCAACGAGGAATTCGTCGGCACGGACGCCCACTGGGTCGGCGTCAACGTGCGGGACCAGGCCGCGAACGCGACCGCGTTCAACGAGAGCTTCGGCATCACCTACCCGTCGGTGATGGACGTCGACAACGGGAGCATGCAGCTCGCGTTCAGCGGCAGCATCCCGCCCAACGCCGTTCCCACCACGCTGGTGCTCGACCGGTCAGGCCGGGTCGCGGCCCGCATCCTCGGTGCGATCTCGGAGCCCTCCATCCTCGAAACTCTCGTGCGCGACGCGATCGCCGAGGATTCGTAGGCGTGGACAACCCCTTCGGCGAGATCGTCTTCAGCGGCCAGCTCTACCTGGCCATTCCCATCGCCGTGCTGGCCGGGCTCGTCTCGTTCGCCTCTCCCTGCATCCTCCCGCTCGTGCCCGGCTACCTGGCCTACATCGGCGGCTTCACCGACGGCAGCTCGACCCCCGCGCGCGGCGACCGCCGGGGCCGCAACCGTCTGCTGCTCGGGGTCCTGTTGTTCATCCTCGGCTTCACCCTCGTCTTCGTGCTCACCGGTGTCATTTTCGGGGTTGCCGGATTCTGGCTGAACCAGTATCGAGATGCGATCACCCGCATCGCCGGCGTCGTGGTAATCCTGCTCGGCCTGGTGTTCGTCGGCCAGTTCGGTTTCGCGCAGCGCAGCGTGAAGGCAACCTGGAGACCGGGGATGGGCCTGGCCGGCGCTCCTCTGCTCGGCGCGGTCTTCGCCGTGGGCTGGACCCCCTGCACCGGCCCCACGCTCACGGCCATCAACTCTCTCAGCCTGACCACGGGCTCTCCCTGGCAGGGGGGACTGCTGGCCCTGTTCTACGCGCTCGGGCTGGGCATCCCGTTCCTTCTCATCGCGCTCGGCCTCAGCTGGGCGACCGGAGCCGTTTCCTTCCTGAAACGGCACGTCAGGGCTATCAACCTGTCTGGCGGTCTCCTCCTCGTTCTCATCGGCGTGCTCATGGTCAGTGGCGTGTGGAACGCCTGGCTCCTCGACCTGCAAGGAACGATCGGAAGTTATGTCCCGGCCATCTGACCATTACGACGCCCCGGCCTCCGCGGGAATCGTGCAACCGCACCTCGGCTTCGCAGGCTGGCTGCGCTGGTTCTGGCGCCAGCTGACGAACATGCGCACCGCGCTGTTCCTTCTGCTGCTTCTCGCGATCGCCGCCGTGCCGGGATCCCTGGTACCCCAGCGCAGCTCCGACCCGAACGGGGTTACCCAGTACTTCGCCGACAACCCCGACCTCGCACCGCTGCTCGACACGGTTCAGGCGTTCGACGTCTACTCGTCGGCGTGGTTCTCGGCCATCTACCTGCTGCTGTTCATCTCGCTGATCGGGTGCGTCATCCCGCGCACCAAGCACCACTACCTCGCGCTGCGGGCCAAGCCGCCGCGCACCCCCGCCCGCCTGTCCCGGCTGGCCGGCTTCACGGCGCGCATCGCTCCGGCCGGCACGGATGCCCAGGCCGCCGTCGAGTCCGCCCGCAGGCTTCTGAAGACCAGCGGCTACCGGGCGGCCGTCTTCGAGAATCGCGGGGAGACCTCGGTCTCGGCCGAACGCGGCTACCTGCGTGAAACCGGCAACCTGGTCTTCCACTTCGCCCTGGTCGGCATCCTGATCACCGTCGGTTTCGGTGGCGGCTTCGGGTTCAGCGGCCAACGTGTACTGGTCGAAGGGCAGACCTTCGTGAACACCCTGCTGGCCTACGACTCGTTCAACCCCGGCCGGTTCTTCAACGACACCAGCCTCACGCCCTATAAACTCACCCTCGACAACTTCGACGTCACCTACGAGGAGGAGAACCTCAAGGCCTACGGCCAGCCGATCGACTTCACAGCAGAGGTCACCATCACCCCGCGGGGTGAGGCCGCAGAGGCCAGCCAGGTGAAGGTGAACGGGCCGGCCCGCACCGGCGGCACCGACGTCTACCTGCTCGGCAACGGCTACGCCCCCACCCTCACCGTAAAGGACCCGAACGGGGTGGTCGTCTTCACCGACTCTGTGCCGTTCCTGCCGCAGGATGCCAACCTCACCTCCCTCGGCGTGATCAAGGTTCCCGACGGGCTCGCCGAGCAACTCGGCATGATCGGCTTCTTCTACCCGACCCAGGCCACCGCGGATTCGGGGGCCTTCTTCTCCTCCTTCCCTGACCTCGAATACCCGCTGCTGACCCTCAACGTCTACTCGGGAGACCTGGGGCTCGACGCGGGCGTGCCGACGTCGGTCTACTCGCTCGACATCGACAAGATGACCCAGCTCACCGGGGGCAAGACCGGCGTGGAGTCGATCGAGTTGAAGCCGGGGGAAACCCGGGAACTGCCGAACGGCCTCGGGTCCGTCACTTTCGACGACGCCAACCCGGGGGCGCAGAACGGGGACTTCTCTGGTTCGGTGCTGCGGTTTGCCTCGTTCGACATCCACCACGACCCCACCCAGCTCTGGGTGCTGTCCTTCGCCGTTCTGGCCCTGCTCGGCCTGCTGACGTCACTGTTCGTGCCACGTCGGCGGGTCTGGGTGAAGGCCGTGCCGGAGCAGGACGGCTCGCTGCGCCTCGAATACGCGGGTCTAGCCCGGGGCGAGGACCCGGCCCTGGAATCCGCCGTCAGCGACCTCGCCGATCGGCACACGGACCTGCTGTTATCCTCCCAATCGGCCACCCCGGCATCCGAACAGAAATAGGCTGTCATCGTGAATCTCAACGAGCTCTCCATTCTGAGCCTCTACTCGGCCATGGCGGTCTACGCCCTCGCGTTCATCGCCTTTTCCTTCGACCTGGCCAAGCGCTCCGCGGCGGTCACCTCCGCCACGGCGGCAGACGCAGAGGTGCGCCGGGCCGCATCAGCGCGCGCGGAAGCGGCCGGCGCGGCGGGCGGAACCACCACCCTCACCCGCATCAGCGCTCGCATCGCGAACGACGCGGTCACCCCCTACGGCCGCTCGGCCAGCCTGCGGGTGGGCGTCTCGCTCACCGTGCTGGCGTGGCTGATCCACCTGGTGTCGGCGGTGCTCCGCGGCGTGGCCGCCGAGCGCGTCCCGTGGGCGAACATGTACGAGTTCGCGATGACGGGCACCCTGCTGATCGTCTCGGTGTTCCTGATTGTGCTGACCCGCGCCGACCTGCGCTTCCTCGGCACCTTCGTCACCGGCATGGTGCTGGTGCTTCTCGGCATCGCGGCGCTGCGCTTCTACGTCGAGGTCGCGCCCCTGCCGCCGGCCCTGCAGTCGGCTTGGTTGGTCATTCACGTCTTCGTCGCCTCGCTGGGCACGGGCTTCTTCGCACTCGGTTTCGCCCTCTCGACCGTGCAACTCCTCCAGTTCCGGCGTGAGTCGCTCCTCGCGTCCGCGAAGAGCGGTCGGCTGCGGTTCCTGGCCACCCTGCCGTCGGCGGCCACGCTGGAGAACCTGGCCTATCGGGTCACCATCATCGGCTTCATCCTGTGGACCTTCACCCTCATGGCCGGCTCGATCTGGGCCGAACAGGCCTGGGGCCGCTACTGGGGCTGGGATACCAAGGAGGTCTGGACGTTCATCATCTGGACCCTCTACGCGGGCTACATCCACGCCCGCGCGACCCGTGGCTGGCGCGGATCACGGTCCGCCTGGTTGTCGATCATCGGCTTCGCCGCCGTCATGTTCAACTTCGGCATCGTCAACGTCTTCTTCAAGGGCCTGCACTCCTACTCCGGCCTCTAGACCAGGGGTCCTCGCTCCTAACGAATTCGACGGAGATTTCGGCCGGATCGCCGCCAAACAGGCCGAAAACCCTCTTCTTGCGCAGAATCTCCGTCGAATTGGTTCAGTCGGCGAGTAGCGCGTAGCAGCGGGTCAGGCGGGCCAGCCACCAGTCACGCCGATCGTCCGCGGCTGCGTAACGCTCCAGCAGCTGCGGGTTGGGGGTCACCCGACGCACCGGGATGCCGCCGTCGACCGGCAGCAGCGGGTCGGTGGTGACATCCGCGGCAAGGAGCGACGCCGTGCCGAGTCCGCAGTCGAAGTTGAGTTCCGGAATCGCGGCGGCCAGGTGGGCGCCCATCGAGATGCCGACCGAGGTGTCGAGGGCGCTTGAGACCACGGCGGGCAGCCCGGTCTGGTTGATCAGCGCCAGGGCGGCGCGGATTCCGCCGAGCGGCGCGGCCTTGATCACGAGGATGTCGGCCGAACCCGTGCGGGCCACCAGCAGCGGGTCCTTCGCGCGGCGTACGCTTTCGTCGGCGGCGACGCCGACGTCGAGGTAGCCGGTGCGGCGGCGGATCTCGGCGAGTTCCTTGATGGTGGCGCAGGGCTGCTCCACATATTCGAGGTCGAACTCGTTGAGGGCGTGGATGGCGTGCTCCGCCTCATCGACGTTCCACAGACCGTTCGCGTCGACACGGATGCGCCCCTCCGGCCCGAGCACACGGCGAACCATGCGCACGCGTGCCACGTCGTCGGCGAGGGTCTGACCGGGGTCGGCGACCTTCACCTTGGCGGTGCGGCAGCCGGGGAACCGGGCGAGCACACCGGCGACCTCGTCGGCGGTGACCGCCGGCACCGTCGCGTTCACGGGGATGCGTCCCCGAAGCAGGGGCGGCGTGGCCTGCCAACCGAAATCGAGGGCGGCCCGCAGCCAGGTGGCAGCCTCCGCGTCGTCGTATTCGGCGAACGGGGAGAATTCCGCCCAGCCTTCCGGTCCCTCCACGAGCAGGGCCTCGCGGGTGTCGAGTCCGCGAAACCGCGTCGCCAGGGGCAGGGCGACGACGCGGGCAGTTTTGAGCAACTCAGCAAGTGGTGGCAGCATGTTCCCAGTGTGCCAGCCGGGGACTCTCCCGGGGAACGCCGGTCAGGCGGGGAACGCCGGTCAGGTCAGAGCACGTCCTGGTTGAACGCCGCGTCCACCTCGAGATCGATGTCCGGGCCGTTGTGCGGCTTGACGTTGAGAATTGCGAAGGGGATGCCCGGCGCGATCAGCAGGTAGGCGTCTTCGAAGCGCCCGCCGCCACTGTTCACCCGCAGCCAGTAGGGCTTCCCGGCCAGGAACGCGGTCTCAACCTCGGTCTGGATGGACTCCAATGACCGGCCGCCTAACGAGTACTCCGCGCCGCCGTAGACAATATCGACTCGGATCACGCTTCGTCCTTCACCAGTACTGTCGCGGGTCAATGTGGTTCCGGCACGAGCTGGAGGCCCCCGGAGGAATTGGCCGAAAGCATGAGGGCTTCGATCCATTCGCGGTTGAGGCTGGGGGAGCGCCCGCCGAAATACTTATAGGCCAGGGGTATCGCGGGATGCAGCCAGATCGTGCTGCGGCCGTCGCCGCCCTGGGGGTCGTCTCGCCACGTGAAATAGAAACACTCGCCGCGTCGCAACTTCGCCCCGATGACGACCTGGATATGGGCGAGGACCCGGTCGTCGAAATCTGCTGTCAGAGACGAGTTGTACGTGAGCTTGCCCATATATCCCCCGATAACAAAGTTCTAAGCGAGAATAGCGTGAAGTCGCCAGCACCGCTACGCTCCGTTCAGGGGGACGGCCGAGGTTTAGTCCCGCAGGTACCGCTCGAGTCGGAGAACCTTCAGCAGGGCCAGTGCGCGCTTCTCGATCTGGCGCACCCGTTCCCGGGTCACGCCCTGAACGACGGCGATCTGGTCCAGCGTTTGGGGCGCGCCCCCGTCGAGACCGAACCGGGACATCAGGATCGACCGCTCCCGCGGCGGCAGGGCACTCATGTAGAAAACGATGTCCGAAGCCCGCATGGTGAGCACGGCGTGCTCCTCGGGCTGGGCCATGCCGCGGTGGGCGGCTTGGCGGATCCACTGGGTGGCGTGAGTGGAGAATTTGTAGCCGGTCATGAAGTCGTATTTTTCGACGGCGCGGACGAGGCCGATGTTGCCATCCTGCACGAGGTCCATGATGGGCATTCCGCGTCCGGAGTAGTGCTTGGCGATGCTGTCCACCAGGCGCAGATTCGCTTCGATGAAGTGGTTCTTCGCGCGGCGGCCGTCATGGGCAAGCCAGGCCAGCTCGCGGGCCAAGGACGGGTCGTCGCCTCCGTGGAACAATTTTTCGACGGCGAACAGCCCGACCTCGATGCGCTGCGCGAGGGTCACCTCGTCGATGGCGGTGAGCAGGGGCCCCTGCCGATGCGGCGCAGGTAGTCGCCGAAGGCATCCGTCGATGTGCTGTAGCGGGAGGGAGCGGTCGACGGAGCGGAGGTGAAATTCGCTGACGCTGACGCTGACGCTGACGCCGGGGTCGGGGGCTGATTCGCGGCCGGTGGCGGTCGGGAGCTTGAGTGCTCCGGGGGCTGGGTCTCTTGCGTGGCCGTGCTCATCGCAGTGCCGTTCCTCTGGGTGCCGGACGGAGGGCGAGACTGGCCGTGGCGCGGTCAAAGGATGAGAAGTACGCTCGCTCCCGGGGGCGGCCGAAATCCGTCACTTCGAAGGCGTCGTCCACGCGCTGGATGAAGCCGACCAAGGCGGCCGGATCGCCGTCCGCGATCATCCGGTCGCTGATGCGCCATTCCGTGGGGGAGAGTTCGTTGATCCCGATATTTCTCGCGGGTGGGGTGGGGATCGTTTTTCGTGTGCCATTGTCGGCCATCACTGCCTCCGAGTATTTTTTAATAGCTCAGTACACAGGGTGGAAACGACGGCCTCAAGGGGCTTGACTTTGCCGCTCAAACGGGGATGCCAACCAGCTTCCGAGAGGCCCATGGCCAGCCGCATTCCGGCGCCGCAGGCCCGCGTAGGCTGGGTGCATGATCGAACAGGTTTCCGAAATCTTCGACCCGACCCAGTGGCAGGAAGTCGCGGGCTTCGACCGCCTCACCGACGTCACGTACCACCATGACGTGACTGGGAGGATCGCCCGGGTGGCGTTCAACCGGCCCGAGGTGCGGAACGCGTTCCGCCCGCACACCGTCGACGAACTGCACGCCGCCCTCGAGGACGCTCGCGTCAACCCGCGCATCGGGGTGGTGCTCCTGACCGGCAACGGACCCAGCCCGAAGGACGGCGGTTGGGCGTTCTGCTCGGGCGGGGACCAACGCATCCGAGGCCGGGATGGCTACAAGTACGCCGAGGGAGAGACCGCGTCCGGGATCGACACGGCACGCGGCGGCCGGCTGCACATCCTCGAGGTGCAGCGGCTGATCCGGTTCATGCCCAAGGTTGTCATCGCGGTCATCCCCGGCTGGGCGGCCGGCGGCGGGCACTCCCTGCATGTGGTCTGCGACCTCAGCATCGCCAGCGCCGAGCACGGCAAGTTCAAGCAGACGGACGCCGACGTCGGCTCCTTCGACGCCGGCTACGGCAGCGCCTACTTCGCCCGCCAGGTGGGGCAGAAGACCGCGAGGGAAGTGTTCTTCCTGGCCCGCGAGTACTCCGCGCAGCGCGCCTTCGAGATGGGGGCCGTGAACGCCGTGGTGCCGCACGGCGAACTCGAGGTGGAGGCGCTGGATTGGGCCCGCACGATCCTGACCAAGTCGCCCACCGCCATCCGGATGCTGAAATTCGCTTTCAACGCCGTGGACGACGGCCTGGTCGGCCAGCAGGTGTTCGCCGGGGAGGCCACCCGCCTGGCCTACGGCACCGACGAGGCGGTCGAGGGGCGTGACGCGTTCCTGGAGAAGCGCGACCCCGACTGGGGTCCCTACGACTGGCAGTTCTAGGCGACCATGTTCCGTCGGCTGAGGGTGGTGCCGGTCGGTGACCCGCTCGACCTGATGACCCCGTTGCGCCTCGCGCTGGCCGACACCGGCGACGCCGTGCTGCCGGTACCCGGCTGGCAGGAGGCCGCCGGGCGGCTGAGCCTGGTGCGCGTGCCCCGTCAGGTGGCCGTGGTGATCGAGACGTCCGGATCGACGGATGTGCCCAAGCGCGTGATGCTCAGCACCGACGCCCTGCTGAGCAGCGCCGCCGCCTCCAGCGTGCGCCTCGGCGGCTCCGGTCAGTGGCTGCTGGCCCTGCCCGTGCACTACATCGCCGGGGTGCAGGTGCTCGTGCGCTCGATCGTGGCCGACACCGTCCCCGTCGTGCTGCCGAGCGGCCACTTCGACCCGGCCGTGTTCGCCGCCTCAGCCGGGCGCCTCACCGAGCCGCTGCGGTTCACCGCCCTGGTCCCGGTGCAGCTGGCCCGGCTGGTCGCCGCGGCCGCAGACGACCCTCATCTGCTGGCCGCGCTACGCCGCTTCGACGGCATTCTGGTCGGCGGCCAAGCGCTGCCGTCGCTGCTCGCCGAGCGGGCCGTCGACCTCGACCTGCACGTGTTCGCCACCTACGGCTCGTCGGAAACTTCCGGCGGTTGTGTCTACAACGGCACCCCGATCGGCAACTCCGAGGTGCGCGTGGTCGATGGGCAGCTGGAGATCGCGGGCTCCGTGCTCGCCGAGGGGTACCTCGGTGACCCCCCGCGCACCAGCGACCGCTTCCTCGAGGTGCACGGGGGACGCTGGTACCGCACGGGTGACCTGGGCGAGGTGGATGCCGCGACGGGCCTCGTGCGCGTGCTCGGGCGAGCCGACAACGTGATCATCTCCGGCGGCGAGAAGGTGTCGCTCGACGCGGTCGAGCGGGTCGTCCGGTCGCTGCCGGGCTTCGGCGAGGCCGTGGCGGTGGGGCGGCCCGACGTCACGTGGGGCCAGGTCCCGGTGCTGGTCGTGCCGGCGGAACCCGGTGCGGAACCCGGTGCGGCCGGCCTCCCCGAGGACTCCCTCGAGAGAATCGGGGAAGCCGTGGCATCCGTGCTGGGCAAGGCGGCCAGGCCCGCGTGCCTCGTGCGGGTCGCGTCGATCCCGCAGCTTTCCACCGGCAAACCCGACCGTCTTGCCCTGGGCCGGATGCTCGCCGATCTCTGAGCTGCCGAGCTACCGAGCCACCGAGCCACCGGCACGTACTATGAAGGCGTGGCACACGGAGCGCGGCCGGTCAGGCCCTCACAACAGCGATTGAATCCCTCGGCAGCGACCTCTTCGGCGGCCCGGAACGGGAGGTCGGGCAACCCGGCCCGGCGGAACGCCCCCGCCGGCCGCGGCCCGGCGCGAACCGGACCGGCCACGGCAGGAGACTGGGTCTCCGGAGCACGCCTGCGCACCCTCCCGCTGGCTATCGCACCGGTGGCCCTCGGCACCGGTGCGGCGATCGTCGTGAGCGGCCCCGGCGTCTTCCATCCGGTACGAGCGGTGCTCGCCCTGATCGTGGCCCTGTGCCTGCAGATCGGCGTGAACTACGCCAACGACTATTCCGACGGTATCCGCGGCACTGACGCCAACCGGATCGGCCCGGCCCGGCTGACCGGCGGCGGAGCCGCCCAGCCCCGTGCCGTACTCACGGTGGCCCTCGCATTCTTCGCGCTCGCCGCGCTCGCCGGCCTCACCCTGGTGGTGCTGACCGGTCAGTGGTGGCTGCTGCTGGTGGGTGTCCTCGCCATCATTGCGGCCTGGTTCTACACCGGCGGACGCAAACCGTATGGCTACTTCGGTCTCGGCGAGGTCTTCGTCTTCGTGTTCTTCGGCCTTGTGGCCACCGTCGGTACCACGTATGTGCAGGTCGGCACCGTGAACACCGAAAGCTGGCTGAGCGGTGTCGGGATCGGCCTGATCGCCATGGCCGTGCTGATGGTCAACAACCTGCGCGACCTGGAGCCGGACCGGGCATCCGGCAAACGCACCCTCGCGGTGCTGATCGGGAGCATGGCGTCGCGCGTCGTGTTCTGCCTGTTCCTGCTGCTGGCGTTCGCGATCGTCGCCTTCTTCGCGGTCTTCTACCCGCTGGCCTGGCTGACGTTTTTCGTGCTGCTGCTGGCGGCGCCGGCCGGGTTGATCACGGTGACGGCGACGACCTCGACCGAACTGGTGCTGGCCCTCAAGCTGACCAGCATCTCGGCGTTGGCCTACGGGCTGCTACTGGCTCTCGCGTTCGCGCTGTAGGTCGGCATCGGCCGCCCGCGCATCGGCCCGGTCGAGGGCAGCATCCTCGGACACGGCGTCGGGGTGCGCCGACTCCGTATCGGGGTGCCGCGCCTGGTAGAGGCCCAGCGCGACCTTCTCGCGAGGCTTCCGCAAGAAGATGAAGGAGAGCGAGGCTCCGATCACAGCGGCGGCGATCGCGGCAAGCCACCACTCGATCCGGAGGAAGAGCATCACGGCGAGCGGAACGGCGAACAGGAGCACGCGGAAGACCGAATAGGACACCCAGGCGGGAACAACATTCATGGCCACAGTTTAGATCGCCGGGCTGTGCGCTCACTCACCGATCTCACGGGTGGGAGCCATACACTGTGGGAATGGTTCGCCTGTGGTTCGCTCTTGGAGTCGTCGTCGTCGTCCTCACCGTCTACGCGCTGGTGGATTGCGCGCTCCTGCAACGATCCCGGGTTCGCGGGCTACCACGCTGGGTGTGGATGTTCGTGATCGTGCTCATTCCCGTGATCGGGCCGGTACTGTGGCTGCTGATCGGCCGCGGCCGTGCCAGCACGGGCAAGATCGTGCGATCGTTCGCCCCCGACGACGACATCGACTTCCTCAAGGGTCTGGACCGGGCCACGTCCGACCAGGAACGACTCCGTGCCCTCGAGCAGGAGCTTGCCGACTTCGACGCTCCGGATCCCCGGGACCTCGGTGCGGCAGGAACCACCGACACGACAGGAACCTCCGGCACGACCGGTCAGGGCGGTAAGGGCAGTCAGGCCGGCCAGAACGGCCAAGCCGGGTTCGAGCCGAAAAAATCCGAGCCGGGCGAAGGCGACCTGCCTGGCCGGCGGGATGCCTGACATCGCGTCGAGCGGTAGCCCGGCCACAGACTTCAGCTTCTCTCTCCTGGGTGAATTCGTGCGTCTGGGCGTGCGCGACCTGGTTCTCAGCCCGGGCGCCCGGTCGCAGGCCCTTGCTTTGGCCGCCGCCGAACTGGAGCGGATCGGGCTGATCCGGCTGCACGTGCGCCTCGACGAGCGCGGCGCGGGCTTCCTCGCCCTCGGCCTAGCCGTCGAGGCCGGCCGGCCGGCGCTGGTCGTCTGCACCTCGGGCACGGCCGTGGCGAACCTCCACCCCGCGGTGCTCGAGGCGCACCACTCGGGGGTGCCCATGATCCTGCTGACGGCCGACCGGCCAAGCGAGTTGCGCGGCATCCGTTCGAACCAGACCACCGTGCAGCCCGGCCTGTTCGGTGTGGCGACGCGCCTGTGCGTGGATGCGCCCGCACCGGAGGGTGCGGCCGGCGAGCACGCCGACGCCATTGCCCTGGCCCGACGCGCGACGGATGCCGCCACCGGCGCCACCTCGCTCGATCCGGGCCCGGTGCAGCTCAACCTGGCGTTCCGGGAGCCGCTGTCGGCGCCGGTGGCGCTGACTCCCGAAGCGATCTCCGGCCCGGTCGGACTCGCCGAGTCGGCCGCGGTGCTCGCCGCGCCCGTCGTGGACGCTTCCCCGACCGAACCGGTCTTCCCGGTCACGGGCGGACCGCGTACCGTGGTCATCGCCGGCACGGGCGCCGGCCCCGAGGCCGAGGAATTCGCGCGTACCGGCGGCTGGCCGCTGCTGGCCGAGGTGTGCAGCGGCGCCCGGTTCGGCCCGAACCTCGTCTCCGCCTACCGCGAGTTGCTGCTGGCCTCCGACCTCGGCGGGCGGGTCGAGCGCGCTGTCGTGTTCGGTCACCCGACGCTCAGCCGTGAGGTGCCGGCCATGATCGTCCGCGAGGGTGTGGAGACCATTGTGGTGGCTCCCACCGGCACCGAATGGTTCAACCCCGGACACCGGGTGCGCGTATTCGCCCGCGCCGCCACCCCAGACGCCGTGGCCATCGCAGCGGCCGGCAGCCCCGAGGGGCGGGAATGGCTGGGCCGCTGGGTGATGTCCAGCCGGCACCTGTTGGCCGCGGGAGCCGCCCGCGAATCGATCCCGATCGGTGATCGCGGAATCACCCGCGAAGAGCTGGCCGCCATGCGCGCGCCGGTCACCCGGCCCATGCTCGTGGACGCCGTCTGGCGCGCCTCCTGGCCGCACGACCGTCTCGTTTTCGGTGCCTCCCGGTTGGTGCGGGTGGCCGACCGCCGCGTTCCCGGCAAGAAGATCTCCGTGCACTCCAACCGCGGCCTGGCCGGCATCGACGGCACGGTCGCCACGGCCGTCGGCATCGCCCTGGCCAGCCAGACCGGTCCGACGCCGCAGTCCACCGGGGTCACCCGCCTGGTGGTCGGCGACCTCACCCTGCTGCACGATGTCGGGTCGCTCTTGCTCACCCCGGGGGAGGCGCTGCCGCGGCTCCAGATCATCGTCGGCAACGACGGCGGCGGCACCATTTTCGACGGTCTGGAGGTGGCGGCATCCGCCCGCGCCGACGCGATCAACCGGGTTCTCTTCACCCCGCAGCAGGCCGACGTCGCCAACCTCGCCGCCGCCTACGGCTGGTCATACGGTCTGGCGGCCACCCGGAGCGACCTCGAGCGCGCGCTGACCGCGCCGCACGCGGGGCCGAGCATCCTCGAGGTTCCGCTGGTTCGCTAGGTTTGCCGGGGCGTCTGCGGGACACTGATCCTGTAACGAAGGGTGCACCGTGGCTGGACGTAGCGAGCAGGAATTCTGGGCCGGGGAACCGGGGGCGTTGCTGCGGGTGACGCCGGGGTTCCGGCTCGCGGGCGTGGACCCCGCCTCGACGCCCGGCTTCGACGGGGTGGAGAAGGACAGCGCGGATGAAGCGCTGGCCTCCGGGGCCGGCGTGCTGTCGGACCTGCAGGAGATGCTCTTCGCGAACAGTCGGTCCGGCGACCCGCGCCGCGTGCTCCTCGTGCTGCAGGCCATGGACACGGCCGGCAAAGGCGGCATCGTGCGCCACGTCGTCGGCGCTGTCGACCCCCAGGGCATCCGTCTGTACGCGTTCAAGGCGCCCACGGAGGTGGAACGGTCCCACGACTTCCTCTGGCGGGTGCGCAAACGGCTGCCCGACGCCGGCTTGATCGGGGTCTTCGACCGTTCACACTATGAGGATGTGCTGGTCGGCCGCGTACGCGCGCTGGCCCCGGCGGCGGAGATCGAGGAGCGCTACGGCCTGATCACCCGGTTCGAGCAGGAACTCGTCGACGCCGGCACGACGATCGTCAAGGTCATGTTGCACATCGGCTCCGACGACCAGAAGGAGCGCCTGGCCGAGCGGCTGGAACGCGCGGACAAGCACTGGAAGTACAACCCGGGCGACATCGAGGAACGCATGCAATGGGCCGCCTACCAGGAGGCGTACCAGCTCGCCCTCGAACGCACGTCGACCGTTGCCGCGCCCTGGTTCGTAGTGCCGGCCGAGAAGAAGTGGTACGCCCGCCTGGCCGTGCAGCACCTGTTGATCGACGCCCTGCAGCGTCTCGACCTGACCTGGCCGTCCGCGACCTTCGACGTCGAGGTCGAGAAGGCCCGCCTCGCCGCGACCTGAGTGTGTTCGTTCGGTCGAGAGTGGCCCGCGGAGCGGGCACTCTCGCCCGGAGCGGGGATCCTCGCTGCGCGGAGTCTGCGGAGGCTTCTCAGCCGAAGGCCTCCACGACGGGGCGGAACTTCATGCGGGTTTCGGCGAGCTCGCGCTCCGGCTCGGAGTCCAGCACGATGCCGCAGCCAGCGTAGGCCGTGACGCTGCCGGCGGGGCTGACCTGGGCGCAGCGCAGGGCGATTGCCCACTCGCCGTCGCCGTCGGCGCCGACCCAGCCGACCGGGCCCGCGTAACGGCCCCGGTCAAACGGCTCGAGTTCGCGGATCAGGGCGAGCGCCGTCCCGGTGGGCGTGCCGGCGACCGCGGCCGTCGGGTGCATGGCGGCGATCAGGTCGAGCGAGTTCGATCCGTCGCTCAGGGTGCCCTCGACATCCGTTGCCAGGTGCCAGAGGTTCGGCAGCTTCACGGTGAACGGGATCTCGCTGGTGATGAGGTGAGAGGTGTGCGGGCGGAGCGAGGCCAGCACGCTCTGCACCGCGAAGGCGTGTTCGTCGCCGTCCTTGGCGGAGGTGGCCAGCTGGAGGGCTGCCTCCAGGTCGGAGGCGGCATCCGCGCCCCGCGACATCGTGCCGGCGAGCACGCGGGCGTTGACCTCCCCGTGGTCGGCGCGGATGAGGGTCTCCGGGCTGGAGCCGACGAGGCCGTCGACCGCGTAGGTCCAGCAGTCGGGGTAGCCCAGCGCCAGCTCGCTGACGGCGCGGCGCAGGTCGGATTCCGCCGGCAGCCGCCCGACCAGGTCGCGGGCCAGCACGACCTTGTTGAGGTCTCCGGAGGCGATGCGGGACACGGCTTCGCCGACCGCGTCGCGGTACCCGGCGGGCGGCAGCGCGCCCGGCAGCAGGGAGATGCGGTATTCGGTGCCGAGAGGACGGCGAGCCAGGGGAATCTCCGGCGGCGTGGTGCCGGTCGGCCAGATGCGCGTCACCCAGCATCGGCCGTTGTCGCGCCCGATGACGACCTGCGGCACGATCAGCACGCTGGTCTGGGCCGAGGAGGCGTCGAAGGCGAAGGCTCCGAAAGCGAGCAGGCCCGTGCCGGTGCTTTCGATCGGGTCGGACACGGTGGCGGCGGCCGCGACGTCGCGCCAGGCGGTGGCGGCATCCGTCAGCCGGGTCGCTCCGGAGAACTCGAGCCGCAGGGCCGTGCCGATGCCGGCCAGACCCTGGTTGCGCCGCATCCAGAGCAGCGGTGCTCGGGTGTCGAGCAGAAGAATCAGTTGGCGGATGTCGGCGATGGGGGTGGTTTCAACCGTTAGAGCCTGAGCATTCACCTGCATAGCCTATGCCAGAGGCTGTGAAGAGCCCGGCGTGTCCGCGGGCAATCTAGACTGTGGGAGTGAGTAGAGCAGACCTCAATAAGCAGCCCGAGCAGGTCGCTGCCATGTTCGATCAGGTCTCCACCCATTATGACCGCACGAATGCCGTTCTCTCGGTAGGGAACGCGGCCCTGTGGCGGATGGCCGCGACCCGCGCCGTGAACCCCCGGCGCGGCGAACGCATCCTCGACATCGCCGCCGGAACGGGCACGTCCAGCGTCGCGCTGACGAAGACGGGCGCGCACGTTGTGGCCGCCGACTTCTCGGAGGGCATGATCGCGGTCGGCCGTTCACGCCACGCGGACAATCCGCAGGTCGAGTTCGTTCAGGCCGATGCCACCGCGCTGCCGTTCGCCGACAACGAGTTCGACGCCGTGACCATCTCGTTCGGCCTGCGCAACGTGGTCGAGCCCAAGAAGGCCCTGGCCGAGTTCTACCGGGTGACCAAGCCTGGGGGGCGCGTCGTGATCTGCGAGTTCTCCACGCCGCCGTTCGCACCGATCCGGCTGGGCTACTTCGCCTACCTCACTCGCGTGATGCCGATGATCGTAAAGCTCGCGTCCTCCAACGCGGAGGCGTACGACTATCTGGGCGAGTCGATCGCGGCCTGGCCGAATCAGCAGACCCTCAGTGCCTGGCTGCGGGAGGCGGGCTTCGACGCCGTCGCCTACCGCAACCTGACCTTGGGTATCGTGGCACTGCATCGCGGCATCAAGCCGACGGATGCGTCAAACGCACCGTCTTGAATCCTCCCAGATCCGATCGTTAGGCTGACAGAGTGAAACCGAGCATGCCCCTGTTCCGTCGCGGCTCATCCGTGACGAGCCAGCTCGGCCTCAGCGATCGCATTTTCTCGACCGCCCAGGACCGTGGCCTCGCCGCGGGCATCGACGGGGGAATCGACCAGGTCGAGGCCAGTCTGCTCGCCGAGGTGACCTTTGCCGACGAGATCGCGAACGTCACCAGCCGCTACCTGCTCAACGCGGGCGGCAAGCGCGTGCGCCCCATGCTGGCGCTACTCACCGCCCACCTCGGCAGCGGCAACCACGCGGACGTCATCACCGCGGCCACCGCGATCGAGATCACCCACCTGGCCTCGCTCTACCACGACGATGTGATGGACGACTCGGACAAACGCCGCGGGGTGCCGAGCGCGCAGACCGTGTGGGGCAACTCGGTGGCGATCCTGACCGGGGATCTGCTCTTCGCCCGCGCCAACCAGCTGATGGCACGGCTGGGCGAACGGGCCATCCGTTTGCAGGCCGACACCTTCGAGCGCCTCGTGCTCGGCCAACTGCACGAGACCGTCGGTGCACAGCCCGGCCAGGACCCCGTGGAGCACTACATCCAGGTGCTCGCCGACAAGACCGGGTCGCTGATCGCGGCGGCCGCCCAGGCGGGCATCATCTTCTCCGACGCCCCCTCCGAGTTCGAAAAGCCGGTGATCGCGTTCGGCGAGAAGATCGGCGTCGCCTTCCAACTCATCGACGATGTGCTTGACCTCTCCCCGCAGCCGGAGGAGACCGGCAAGGTGCCCGGCACCGACCTGCGCGCCGGGGTGGCCACCCTCCCGCTGCTGCGCCTGCGCGAGCGCGCCCCGCACGACGACGACGCCGCCGCCCTGCTCGAACGCCTCGAACGCGACGTGATGGCCAGCAACGGCGTCGCGACCGCTGCGGCGGACTCCGCGATCACCGCGCTGCGCGAGCACGACGTGACCGGGCAGACCCTCGCCGAGGCGCACGGCTGGGCGCATGACGCGGTCGAAGCCCTCGCCCCGCTGCCGGACGGCTCGGTCAAGAAGGCCCTCACCCGTTTCGCCGACACGATCGTTGAACGATCCAGTTAGACGATCAAGCTAGAAAGGCTTCCATGACCAAGTTGCGATTGGCCATTGTCGGCGCGGGACCTGCGGGTATCTACGCCGCCGACATCTTGCTCAAGGCGGAACGGAACTTCGAGGTTTCGATCGACCTGTTCGACCACCTGCCGGCACCCTATGGACTTGTGCGCTACGGCGTCGCCCCGGACCACCCCCGGATCAAGGGCATCATCACGGCCCTGCGCGATGTGCTCGACCGCGGCGACATCCGCGTCTTCGGCAACGTGCGGTTCGGTATCGACATCACCCTCGACGATCTGAAGAAGCACTACAACGCCGTCATCTTCGCGACCGGGGCCGTGCGCGACGCCGACCTGGACATCCCGGGCATCGACCTGGACGGGTCCTACGGGGCCGCCCGGTTCGTGAGCTGGTTCGACGGGCACCCCGACGTGCCGCGCTCCTGGCCGCTGGAGGACCAGGAGGTTGCCGTCATCGGCAACGGCAACGTGGCGCTCGACGTCGCACGTATGCTCGCCAAGCACGCCGACGACCTGCTGAGCACCGAGATTCCGACGAACGTCTACGAGGGACTCAAGGCATCGCCGGTGACGGATGTGCACGTGTTCGGCCGCCGTGGACCGACCTCCGTGAAGTTCACCCCGCTGGAGCTGCGGGAACTCGGCGACCTGCCCGATGTGGACATCGTCCTCTACGACGAGGACTTCAACTACGACGATGCCGCGCGGGACGCCGTGGCCAGCAACAAGCAGGTCTTCGTGATCGACAAGGTTTTGAACAAGTGGCGGGAGCGCCCGGTCGGCACGGCCAGCCGCCGCCTGCACCTGCACTTCTTCGCCAAGCCCGTAGAGATCGTCAACGACGGCGAGGGCCGGGTCGGCGCCATCCGTTACGAACGCACCACCCCCGATGGGCAGGGCGGCGTCGTCGGCACCGGCGAGATCCGCCAGCTCCCGATCCAGGCCGTCTACCGCGCCGTGGGTTACTTCGGGTCGCCGCTGCCGGGCGTTCCCTTCGACAGGAAGCACGGCGTGATCCCCAACCGGGAGGGGCAGGTTCTCTGGAAGGGCGACCCATCGTTCGGATCGAAGAGCGCCAACACGCAGCTGTACGGCGTCTACGCGACCGGGTGGATCAAACGCGGACCGGTCGGGCTGATCGGGCACACGAAGTCCGACGCCATGGAGACCGTGCGGCACCTGATCAACGACCTCGGCAACTGGTGGCGCCCGGAGTCGCCCTCGGAGCAGAGCATCGTGGACCTGCTCGACGAGCGAGGGGTGCAATACACGAACCTCGACGGCTGGCACCGGCTCGATCAGCACGAGCTCGCGCTCGGCTCCGACGAGGGTCGCGTGCGGGTCAAGGTGGTTCCCCGCGACGAGATGGTCACGATTTCCCGCGGCGTGAGGTAGACGCGCGTGGCGCCCTGGCTGTCGATTGTCGCCGGTCTGATCGGCGCCGCACTCGGGGTTTTCCTGACCGGGATTGTCGAACGGATGTTGCGCATCCGCCGCCGCTTCGCCTGGCCGGTGCGTGCCGCGGTGACCGTGTCGACCGGCCTGCTGGTCGCCCTGGTCGTGTGGGAGTTCGGGGTCGGGTGGGAGCTGCCGGCGTATCTGTACCTGGCACTGATTGCCGTGGTGCTCAGCGTCGTCGACATCAACGAGAAGCGTCTGCCGAACGCGTTGGTCTACCCCTCGCTGATCGTGCTACCGATACTGTTGACGCTCGCGGCGGCGGCATCCGGGGCCTGGCAGGCCCTGCTCGGGGCCTTCCTTGGCGGTGCCGCGCTGTTCGCGTTCTATCTCGTGCTCGCCCTGATCTCGCCCGGCGGCATTGGCATGGGCGACGTGAAGCTGGCCGCCGTGATCGGCCTTGCGCTCGGCTACCTGGGCTGGACCCCGTTTCTCGTCGGTGCTTTCGGCGCCTTCCTGATCGGCGGCCTGGTCTCGTTGGTTGCCCTGACGCTTCGCCGGGTGACCCTGCGGGGCTCCATCCCGTTCGGGCCGTCCATGCTCGCCGGGGCCTTCCTGGGCGTGCTGTTTGCCTGAATTTTCCCCCCCGGCGGGGGCCAGGACGTTCGCTGAAACGGGGCTACGGTGACGCTGTCACCGACCCTACGGCGAGTTCGCTTCACCCGAGGAGTACCTGTGTACCCGAATCTTCCTGCCCGCGGCGCGCCCGGAGACACCTCCCGCGCGGTTCCCTGAGCCACTCGAACTGACCGGCCCGAACCCGAATGACGGCCTCGCTCGCGACAAGCCCACGTCGCGGGTCATTGTCACGCCGCTTTCGGATTTCATCTAGCGCTCATTCAGCTACCCCTAAGACAGGGACCCCCCCTTTTGGGGCGTAGTGAGGTTTTCTCGACGAACGTAGCTTGTGGTCATTCGCTCGGCCGACCTGGCCGGCCCACACAGAACGGAAAACCCGAGATGAAGTTCTACACCAAAATTCAGGCCCTCATGAACAGCCTGCGCACCGACGAAGAGGGCGCCACCGCAGTGGAGTACGGCCTCATGGTCTCGCTCATCGCCGTCGTCATCATCGGCGCTGTCGGCGCAATCGGCCTCGCCCTGACGGGGATGTTCAATGGCGTTGCGGTCGACCTCGGCGGCACCCCCGGCTAACCGACGCGTGCCCGGCGGAACATGATCCGCCAGAACCCCGTGCGCCGGCGGTGGCTTGCCAAAACGAGCCGCCGCCGCCCGCACTCACCCCCGACTTTCACCCGCAACGCCAGGCCTACCCGAAGGGGCCACCAAATGATGCGTTTCCTCCATCGACGAGGCGAACGCGGCGCTGCCGCCGTGGAGTTCGCGCTCGTGCTGCCCATTCTCCTGCTGCTGGTGCTCGGCCTCATCGAGTTCAGCCGGCTCTACAACATTCAGATTTCGCTGTCCAATGCGGCCCGCGAGGGCGCCAGGAACATGGCGATTCACAACAGTCAGTCGACGGCCAAAACCGCGGCCATCGCCGCCGCCCCGTCAATCAGCCCGAGCATGTCGGGCGGCCAGATCTCGATCACGCCCGCGGCGTGTGCCGCCAACCAGGCCGTCACGGTCACCATCACCTACAGCGTGTCACTTCTGACCGGTTATTTCGGCACCACGCTTCCCCTGACCGGCAAAGGAGTCATGCTATGCGGTGGTTGAATCGTGGGCTTCGTTCCGAGCGCGGTGCGAGCGCTGTGATGGTCGGTATCCTGCTCGTGCCTCTGCTGGGGTTCGTGGCGATTGCAGTCGATGTCGGGGCCCTCTACGCGGAGCGCGCACAGCTTCAGAACGGCGCGGATGCCGCTGCCCTCGCCATCGCCCGCGATTGCCAGGACGGTGTCTGCACCGATCCGGCCGGCGCCGCCGCGCGCTTCACCAACGACAACGCGAATGACGGCGCCGCCAACGTGCTGGCACCGAGCATCAGCATGGCTAACAAGACCGTGACGGTCTCCGACAGCACCCGCGTCGCCGGCACCAATGCAGGGGCCATCAGTCACCCCTTCGCCCGGTTCATCGGCATCGACCCTACGACCGTGGGCGCGACCGCCACGGCGCAGTGGGGCGGCCCGGGGTCCGGCCCCGTGCTCGCGCTCGCGCTGTCCTGGTGCGAGTTTCAGGAGTCGTTGGCGGCGTCGGGCAAACATGTGACCATCCGCACCGACACCAACAAGATCTGCAAGCACGCTCCCTCAGCGGAAGTCATCCCCGGGGGATTTGGTTGGCTTGACAACGCCAACGCCTGCGTGGCGATCGTCAACTTGAGTCTCAACCTTGACGCGGCCGGGCAGCTCTGGGTGGGCAGCGACGCCGGCGGGAGTGTGAACACCGACTGCAAGTCGAAGCTGGAAAGCCTCAAGGGCACGACGGTGCTGGTGCCGATCTATGACCGCGTTCGTGGCACGGGAACCAACGCCGAGTATCGCATCTTCGCCTTTGCCGGGTTCACCATCACCGGCTGGAACTTCCCGTCCACCAAGGTCCTCGATCCACTGGCCCCGCTCTGCCCCGCCGCAGCCCCAACAGCTCCCAAGGCTCCCAAGGACCCCAAGGCCCCTAAACCCTGCGATGAAAGCGACAAGAGCAATAACTGGAACGGCATCCAGGGCTACTTCAATAAATGGGTCTCCATCGACGGGGCGTTCGGACTGGGCGGGCCTCAACTCAACGCAACCAGCGTCAACCTAATCAAGTAGGAGCTGCAATGAAAACCCGACTCATTGGCGCGATCCTCGCGATCGTTCTGGCCATCGTTGGCACCGTCGTGCTCACCGGTTACGTGAACAGCGCCGACGCGCGAGCAGCCGACGGCGCCGAGTTCGTATCGGTCTACCTGGTCGCCGATGAGATCCCAGCCGGCACCGAGGCGAGCGCGATCACCGACCTCATCACCGCGAAGCAGATCCCGGCCCTCGCCGCGGTGCCGGGCCGGGTGACGAAGCTGAGCGACCTGGAGGGCTTGGTGGCGGACACCGCACTGATGCCCGGCGAGCAGCTGCTCGAGTCTCGCTGGGTGACGCCCGCCACGCGGGCGGCCAGCGGAGACGTCGCACTGCCGGAGGGAATGCAGGCGGTCAGCATCGCCCTTTCCGTCGAGCGGGTGGTCGGCGGCACGATCAAGCCGGGCGACACCGTCGGCGTCGTGATTTCCGCTACCATCAAGGGCGCTGACGGCGCCGAAGACACGCCAATCAGCAGGCAGGTCTTCCACAAGGTGCTCGTCACCGCGGTACGCGAGGGAACCAGTACGCCCCCTGCCGACGGAGCGGACGCGGCAGCCGAGGCAGCCGAGACCGTCATGGTCACTCTCGCTCGGCCGACCGCAGATATCCAGAAGTTGGTTTGGGGCAAGGAATTCGGCAGCGTGTGGCTCACCATCGAGCCGAAGACGGCTGATGAGACCGGTTCAGCGGTCGTCGACGGAAGCGTCGTGTTCCAATGAGCCGCCCACGACTGAGCCCCTGGCGTGACGGGGTGCTGGGGTCGGTAGCGCAGACGGCCTCGGCCGTCGGACCCGGCGACGAAGCCCGGGATGGCAGCTCGGGCGAGATCGGGCTAGCGGATGTCACCGCACTCGACGACCGGTCGGCAGCCGATGAGCAGGAACCGTCCACCCTCGAACCCCCCACCCTCGATCCGCCCACGACCGAGGAGACTCCGGAGCCGGAGGTCATCCCGCGCCAGACCATCGCGGTGGTGGCCGCCAAGGGCGGTGTCGGCAAGACGACGATCGCGACCAACCTGGCCGTCGGCCTCGCCAAGCTGGCCCCGCTGTCGGTGGTGCTCGTCGATGCCGATGTGCAGTTCGGGGACGTGGCCATGGCCCTGTCGCTGACACCCGGACGCTTCCTGCCGGATGCCGTCACCGCCGTCGCGGCCAACGACGCCATGGTGCTCAAGGCCTACCTCACCCCGCATCCGGACGGCTACTACGTCGTGTGCGGCGCGGAGTCGCCGGCCGACGGGGACCGGGTCACCGGCGAGCAGCTCGGTCACCTGATTCGCCAACTCGCCGGGATCTTTCGGTTCGTGATCATCGACACGGCGCCCGGCCTGGGTGAACACGCGTTGGCCGCCCTCGAGGCTGCCACAGACGCCGTATTCCTCTGCGACATGTCCGTGCCGGGTGCACGCGGCCTGCGCAAGGAGCTCGCCGTTCTCGCCACCATCGGCATCATGCCGCCGGCCCGTCATGTCGTGTTGAACTTCGCCGACCGGGTGAGCGGGCTGAGCGTGAAGGACGTCGAGGCAACGATCGGTGTGCCGGTGGACGTCGCCGTTCCCCGATCGAGCCTGGTGACGCTGTCCACGAATCGTGGCATTCCGCTGCTCCAGAACGGAAAGAAAAATCCAGCGTCGGCTGCCCTCACGGACTTGGTGCGCCGATTCGACCCCAGCGCGTCACTCAAACGCGGTCGCTTGCATCGAAGGGTGGTTGTCGCATGAAACTGACCGACCGAGTGGAGGCGGCACGCCGCGATGGTCCAC
Source organism: Cryobacterium sp. TMT2-4 (assembly GCF_004402575.1). NCBI lineage: Bacteria > Bacillati > Actinomycetota > Actinomycetes > Micrococcales > Microbacteriaceae > Cryobacterium > Cryobacterium sp. TMT2-4. The sequence continues at coordinate 124,976 of NZ_SOGE01000014.1, forward strand.
TGCACAAGCTCGACAAGAAGACCGGCAACGGCAACCTCTCTGCATCGAGGGCGGTGACGGACGTTGCCCTTCAACCCTCCACCGAGGCCACAGCTGCACCGGAGGCAGAGGCTCCCGCTCCGGAACCCGCGCCCATCCCGGCGCCGCCGCTTGACCCACTGGCAGAACTCAAGGAACGGGCGGCACAGGAACTCTTCGGCCGTATCGGCACGCGCCTGAACGACCCGAGCCTGAGTGAGGAACAGCTGCACTCGTATGCCAGGGCCGAACTCGGCAGCATCGTCGCCGCCGAACAGGTTCCGCTCAGTCCGGAGGAGCGCACCCGGCTGATCGCCGAGATCGGTGCCGACGTGCTCGGGTTCGGCCCGCTGGAGGCACTGCTCGCCGACGTCGGCGTGACCGAGATCATGGTCAACGGCCACGAGCAGATCTTCGTCGAGCGTGACGGCCAGCTCAGCCGCAGCGCTGCCCGCTTCACCAGCGAGGCCCAGCTGCGCCGGGTGATCGAGCGCATAGTGTCGAAGGTCGGGCGCCGCATCGACGAGTCGTCGCCGCTGGTGGACGCGCGCCTCGCCGACGGCTCGCGGGTGAACGCGATCATCCCGCCGCTCGCGGTCGACGGCTCCTCGCTCACGATCCGCAAGTTCGCGCGCGAACCTTTCACCGTGAACGACCTCGTCGGCTTCGGCACGCTGAGCGCCGAGATGGCCCAGGTGCTGGATGCCTGCGTGAAGGCCAAACTCAACATCATCGTCTCCGGCGGCACCGGAACCGGGAAGACGACGCTGCTCAACGTGCTCTCCGCCTACATCCCCTCCAATGAGCGCATCATCACCATCGAGGACGCGGTGGAGCTGCAGCTACAGCAGGACCATGTGATCCGGCTGGAATCCCGGCCGGCCAACATCGAGGGTAAAGGCGAGATCACCATCCGTGACCTCGTGCGCAACTCCCTCCGGATGCGGCCGGACCGAATCGTGATCGGCGAGTGCCGCGGTGGCGAGAGCCTGGACATGCTGCAGGCGATGAACACCGGGCACGAGGGATCGATCTCGACCGTTCACTCGAACTCGCCGCGCGACGCGATCGCCCGGCTCGAAACCCTCGTGCTGATGGCCGGAATGGACCTGCCGCTGCGCGCCATCCGAGAGCAGATCTCGTCGGCGATCGATGTGATCATCCAGATCACCAGACTCAAGGACGGCACCCGTCGGGTCACGCACGTGACGGAGGTCCAGGGCATGGAGGGTGACATCGTCACCCTGCAGGACGCCTTCGTCTTCGACTACAGTGCCGGCGTCGACGAGGCCGGACGCCTGCTCGGCCACGCGGTGGCGACCGGCGTGCGGCCCCGGTTCGCCGACAAATTCCGGGACCTCGGAATTCCGTTGTCCCCGAGCGTGTTCCAGGCCAACCTCGTCACCCGGAGCCAGAGATGAATGAGCTGGCCCTCTACGGAGGAATCGCCGCCGCGCTGATCGCCCTGTTCGTGATCGTCTTCCTGGTGATCGCACCACCACGGCCCCGGGTGCCGCTGGAACGCCGTCGAGCGCCGGGCGCGGTGGACACGTCGACCCTCACCCGGGTGACCGACCGCACGGTCGAGGCCATCGAGGGTGCGATCCTTCGTCGCGGCCGCGCGCCGTTCACCGCGGAGGAACTGGAACAGGCCAGCATCCGGATGCAGCCGTCCGGCTTCGTGCTCATGGTGCTCTCGACGTCGACCGTGCTGGCCCTGACCGGCCTGCTCTTGGGGAACGGCACCTTCTGGGCGATACCGCTCCTGGCGACCTTCGCGGCGCTCGGCCCGATCGGAGCGAAGGTGTTTCTTCACGTGCGGGCGGGGCAGCGTCGCGCAAAGTTCGCGGAACAGCTCGACGAAACCCTTGCGCTTCTGGCCGGCGGCCTGCGGGCCGGTCACAGCCTGCTGCGGGCGGTGGACGCGGCCTCCCAGGAGACGCCGTCGCCGTCGGCGGACGAGTTGGCTCGGGTCGTGAACGAGACTCGCATCGGCCGGGACCTCGGTGATGCTCTCGACAACACCGCCACCCGGATGCGGAGCGAGGACTTCCAGTGGGTGGCGCAGGCGATCGCCGTCAACCGTGAGGTCGGCGGCAACCTGTCCGAGGTGCTCGACCGGGTGGGCCACACCATCCGGGAACGTAACGAGATCCGTCGCCAGGTGAAGTCGCTCGCCGCCGAGGGAAAGATGTCAGCCTGGGTGCTGATCCTCTTGCCGATCGGGGTGTTCACGTTTCTGCTGCTGACGCAGCCGAACTACTTCGCCGGCTTCTTCGGCAGCATCTGGGGCATCGCCGCCCTGGTCGTCGCCGCCATCCTGCTCGTCGCCGGCTCATTGTGGATGATGGCCGTCGTCAAGGTCAAGTTCTAGGAGAATCCAGTGCCTTCACTCATCGCAATGCTTGCCTCGCTGGCCGTTGCCGGCGGATTCGCGGTCCTGGTCGGCATCCTCGTCGGCGGTCGCGCTGGCAAGCCGATCACCGACCTCGGGGATGCAGGTCTAAACCTCGTCGGGACGACCGCAACGCGCGTCAGACGGGGTCGAACGATGCGCGAACTAGCTCCCCGAGGGTACCTCGGGATGCTCGACCGCAGGCTGGCGCTCGCCGGTCGGCCCCCGGCCTGGACCATCGACAAGATCCTCATCGCCAAGCCGCTCGCGGGCACCGCCGGTGCGCTCCTGGCGCTCCTGTGGATCAGCGGGGACCCGGTCCCGACGCGATTCGTGCTCGGTGCGCTCCTTGTGGTTCTGTGCTTCTTCGTGCCCGACCTTCTCCTGATCAGCCGCGGGCAGGAGCGACAAGAGAAGATCCAGAACGCCCTGGCCGACACCCTTGACCAGATGACGATCGCCGTGGAGGCCGGCCTCGGCTTCGAGGCCGCCATGGCCAAGGCGGCGACGAACGGCAAGGGGCCGCTCGCGGAGGAATTCATCCGCACCCTGCAGGACATGAGCATCGGCCGCACCCGAACGCACGCCTATCAGGCGCTCGGCGACCGCACCTCGTCATCGGACCTGCGCCGGTTCACCCGGTCGGTCATCCAGGCCGACACCTACGGCATCGCGATCGCGGACGTGCTCCGGGTGCAGGCCGGGGAAATGCGCCTGCGCCGCCGTCAGCGCGCCGAAGAGAAGGCGATGAAGATCCCGGTCAAGGTGCTCTTCCCACTCATCTTCTGCATTCTGCCGGTGCTGTTCATCGTGCTACTCACCCCAGCCGTGCTGAGCATGATCGAAGCGTTCTCCTGAACCTCGCCGGAGCCGAACGCGCCCCTAACGAATTCGACGGAGATTCTGCTGTAAAAACACGCTTTGAGGCACTTCCGCGGCGAAATCGGCAAAATCTCCGTCGAATTGGTGAATGCAGGCGTGGGCCTAGCGGAAATTGACGAACTGCAGGGCCACGTCGAGGTCTTTGCCCTTGAGCAGGGCCATGGTGGCCTGCAGGTCGTCGCGGCTCTTCGAGCTGACCCGCAGCTCGTCGCCCTGGATCTGGCTCTTGACGCCCTTGGGGCCCTCGTCGCGGATGATCTTATTGATCTTCTTCGCATTTTCCTGGTCGATCCCTGCCTTCATCGAGGCCTCGATCCGAAACTCCTTGCCCGAGGCGAAGGGATTACCAGCGTCCAGGCTGCGCAGGGAGATGCCGCGCTTGATCAGCTTGGATTCGAAGACCTCGAGGATGGCCTTGACGCGCTCCTCGGAGTTGGCCTTCAGGAGCACCTTTTCGCCGCTCATCTCGATCGAGGCGCCGACATTCTTGAAATCGTAGCGCTGTGCGACTTCTTTGTGCGCCTGGTTGAGGGCGTTGTCGACCTCCATCGGGTCTACCTTGCTGACGATGTCGAACGTTGAGTCTGCCATGCCTGCAATAGTACCCAGTGGGTGCCTATTCGCCCGGCCGGGCAGTGCTGGAGCGCACGAGGAGCTCGAATGGCATGGGGGTGTTCAGGGACGAGAGCTGGTTCTGGCCCGGACGCAGCCGGTCCAGCAGGATCTCGACGGCCTTCTCGCCCTGCCCCTGCGGAAACTGGGCGATCGTGGTGAGGCCGAAGAAGTCCGCGAGTTCGTGGTCATCGATTCCGATCACGGACACGTCCCGTGGCACGACGAGGCCGAGGTCCCGTGCCGCAAGGATGACTCCGATCGCCATCTCGTCTGAGCCGGCGAATACGGCGCTCGGCCGACCGCGCGGGTTGCCAAGAAGTTGAATGGCCGCTTGGTAGCCGCTTTTCATCGTGAAGTCCGCAGGCCTGAACAATTCGGCAGCCGGAGTGATTCCGGCTGCCGTCAGGGCTAACTCATAGCCGACCCGGCGGTTGGTGGGAAGATGGAAGTCCCGGTCGACGTCCTCATTTCCGCCGATGTGTGCGATCCGTGTGTGGCCCAGGGAGAGGAGATGTTCCGTGGCGAGCCTGGCCACGGCAACATCGTCGATCGTGAGCGTGCGAACACCCTCGATCGGGCCGCCGACGCCGACCAGTGGCTTGTCGAGTGCGTGCAGGGTGGCGACTTCGGTCGTGGTCAGTTCGAGCGAAATCGCGATGACAGCATCCACTCTCTGACGCAGCAGGAAATGGTTGAACACGATGCGGCGCTCGCCTCCGCCGCCGGTCAGGCTGAACAGGGTGAGGTCAAAGCCGTTCTTCAAGAGGGATTTCTGCGCACCCTCGACAACGCTGGAGAAGAACCAGCGGTCAAGGAACGGAACGACGACACCGATGTTCTTCATCCGGCCGGAGGCGAGACTCGATGCCGTGGACGAGACGACGTAGCCGAGTTCCCCGGCGGATGCTTCGACCTTTAAACGGGTGGCAGGGGATACATGGCCGTTGCCGCTGAGTGCGCGCGAAACAGTGGCGGTAGAGACGCCCGCGTGGCGGGCGACGTCATCGATGCCTACCATGAGGTTCCTATCGGGAATGAAGTTGAGTCATCTCCGATCATATCCACCGTCCGATAGGTACCGGACGTGCCGATTTCTCACTGGGGACCAAAACCTTGTATTCTGACTGAGCGTCTCCGGTCACGTGTTTTGCATATGGTCGGGTGCGTACTGGCAAGTTACCCAAGTGGCCAAAGGGATCTGACTGTAAATCAGCCGTCTTAGACTTCGGGGGTTCGAATCCCTCACTTGCCACTCTCTCTTCCGCATCATTTAGCGTTGCACCATGACCACACGTGCCTCAGCCGGATTGCTTCGCCTCGCCCAGGACACCGCGCTCGCCGCGGGGCAAATGGCTGCCCGGCGGAGAACTGTCGGGGTGCAGGTCGCCGCGTCGAAGTCCTCCCCGGAGGACGTCGTGACCCTGGCCGACCGGGAAACCGAGTCGCTGATTCGGGCTCTCCTGGCCGACGCCCGGCCCGATGACGGTTTCTTAGGAGAGGAGTCGGCGGCCACCCGCGGCACATCCGGCCTGACCTGGGTCGTGGACCCGATCGACGGCACCGTCAATTACCTCTACGGTTTTCCGGCCTGGGCGGTTAGTATCGCCGTCGTCGAGGGTGACCCCGATCCGGCCACCTGGACCACGCTGGCCGGCGCCGTCTACAACCCGACCGGTGACGAGCTGTTCACCGCGGCAGCAGGTGACGGGGCATGGCTGGGCGTCCGCCGGCTGCAGGTGCCGACGGACGTGCCGCTGTCGCTGGCGTTGCTGGGCACCGGTTTCTCCTATCGCGCGGCCGAAAGAGAGCGGCAGGCGGACGTCGTGCGGGGCCTGATCGGCGAGGTACGGGACATCCGTCGCATCGGGTCGGCCGCACTCGACTTGTGTTCGGTTGCCGCCGGGCGGTTGAACCTCTATTACGAGCGCGGGCTGAGCCCCTGGGACCACGCGGCCGGCGCGCTGGTGGCGCGCGAGGCCGGCGCTCGAGTCGGTGGCTTCGGAGCCGACCGTGAGGGTATGGGCCTGCTCATTGCCGGGGCTCCCGACCTTTATCGGGTCTGCCAGCCCCTTCTGGCCAAACTTTTCGATGACTTCATGGCCGACGCGGAAGCGTAGGCGACTGAACCGCTTCGAACGAGACGGATGCCGCGGAAACACCGGTGACCGACGTGCTCGTGGCGGCCCGGGGAGATCGCCGGAAACGGAGGCAGTGCCCCTTTTTCGGGTGTCATTCTGCTTCGAAGAGTAGGGATAACCGGCCTCCGGGCGGTAGCCTGTACTGATTCGTTACTTTGGTTGAGGCCAAGACGACTATCTTCTTCTGTCCAATGCGCCGAAAGAACCGATCCTTTGCTCCCTCACTCCTCTAGCTCGGCTGCCTCGGTGCCGGGTGTGAGTGACCCTGAAACGAAGCCCCTCACGCGTCGCGAACTGCGCGAGCGCGAGCGGATGTCCGTCCCGGTGCTGGACATTCCAGGCTCCGCGGTCACCGACGCGCCGACCGCCGCCGATCCCGCTGGTGCCGGGCCGTCGACGCCGGACCTCGACCTTCTGGTCGCCGCGAGCCTCGCTGAACCCGAATTCGAGTCCGTGACGATCGCTGACTCGGACCGCCTGATCGCCGCGCCGGCCGCCGCCGACGCTCCGGTCTCCGACGTGGACCGGCTGCAGACGGCCATCTCCGCCGTCACGACGTCCACGGAGATCCCCTTCCCCACCCGGGCGCAGCGGCGCGCGGAACAGCCCGCCTCCCGCCCCCGCCGCGCATCGGCCCGGGAGCGCCTGGCGCCCGCCGTTCACCCGGCCGCCGCCACCGCGCCGGCACCCCAGCCCCGCACCACCGCGACGGCCCCCGCCAATCGGGTGCGCAAGTTCGCCACGACGGGCGTCACGATGGTCGCCATGGCCTTCGTCGCCCTGATGGCCGTGGCCACCTCCCTGCCGGCCGAGGCGCTGCTGTCCTCTGCCGATGTGCAGGCCGCCGCCTACAACGCGAAGCTGAGCGCCCAGGGCGAACCTGCCCAGACGCTCTCCATGACCGGCGGAGCGGACACCATCTCGGTCGAGCGTGACGGCTACGAGTCGAAGACCATCGCCGAGGTCGCAGCGGCCAGCGGCATCCGGATGGAAGCGACCTTCACGAACAACCCGAACGGCACCGTGCAATGGCCCTTCTCGGTGGGCGTGCACATCGGTGACGAGTTCGGCTTCCGCGACTGTGCGGGCTGCTCCTCCAACCACGGCGGTCAGGACTTCAACCCGGGCCTGGGCGCGCCGATCCAGTCGATCGCCGACGGCGTCGTGCGCTACGCCCAAGACGGCGAAGGCAGCCTCGGCGTGCACATGATCATCGACCACATGATCGACGGCGAGCTCGTCTCCAGTGTCTACGCGCACATGATCCACGGCTCGATGCTCTTCAAGACCGGCGACGTCATCACGGTCGGCCAGGTCATCGGCCAGGTCGGCGACACCGGAATGTCCACCGGCCCGCACCTGCACTTCGAGATCCGCGTCGGCGGCAAGGACGGCACCAAGGTCAACCCGCTCGTCTGGCTGTACGCCAACACGAACTAGTTCGACCCCGACACGGGCCAGCTGGGACTAGCCGGCCGCCTCGGCCTTGGTCTCGTCCTCAGGCTCGGTCACTGGCGCGGACTCGGGCGGGGACTCGGCGGTCCGGGCGCGGCCGATGGCCGCGAGGAGGCCCTCTGGCAGCGCCAGCTGCGACAGCCCGGCGATCTCGAGCAGGTGGGTCTCTCCGCTGCCGTCGGGCGCCATGGCCAGGACCTGGTCGTGCAGGCCCTCCATTTTCAGGTCGAGGCGATTGGCGGCATCCGCCGCCTGCTTGAGGTCGCCCACCAGATCCACCGGAACCGCCCCGTGGTACTTGTAATAGATCTTGTGCTCGAGACTCGCCCAGAAGTCCATCGCGACCGTTCGGATCTGGATCTCGACCGTGACCTCGTCGACCCGGTCGGACAGGAAGACGGGGATGTCGACGATCAGGTGCAGGCTCTTGTAACCGTTCGGCTTCGGGGCGGCGATGTAGTCCTTGACCTCGAGCACCGTGACGTCGAGTTGGCTGGTGAGCATGTCGAGAATGCGGTACGTGTCCGAGATGAAGCTGCAGGTGATGCGGATGCCGGCGATGTCTTGGATCTGGGCGCGAATGTCGTCGAGGACGAGCGGGCAGCCCTTGCGGACGGCCTTCTTCAGGATCCCGTCGGGCGTCTTTAGCCGAGAGTTGACGTGCTCGATCGGGCTGTAGTCGTGGATGGAGGCGAACTCCTCCTTCAAGATGTTGATCTTCGTCATCATCTCGTCGGTCGCGAACTTGTATGCCAGCATGAACCGGGTCAGTTCTGTCGTGAGCTCGCGAAGTTCGGCGAGATCCCCGCGCGTCGCGGCCGCCTGGTCGGCTTCGGTGTCGGTGTCGGTGTCGGTGCCGGGTCCCGGTTCGGTTCCGTGTTCGGTTCCGCCGTCGATCCCCGTGCCGGTCACTGCTACTCCTTCTATGCGCTCCCCGTTCAGGCGACGCCCTTCGATTGTCCCATGGCGGCGCTGCGGGGTCACTGATCGCGTCGCCGGGGCACGCGGCATCCGTCGCCTTCGAGCGCCGTTCTGCCCCGTGCCCCGAACGAATTCGACGGAGATTTTGCTCTAGAACTGGGTTTTGAGCTCTAAACTGGCCGTTTCGGGCAGAATCTCGTCGAATTCGTTTGGGCAAACGCCCCTGGGGTGGGGGCTAGGCGCGCAGCCAGACGGTGGTGTCGCCGGGGAGCGTGTTGCCGGGCAGCGGGCCGCTGGCGAGGAGGAGTTCGCCGGCAGGCAGAGGCACGGATGCCGCGCCCGTGTTCGCGACGACCGTCACCGCGCCGTTGCGCAGCGCCACGATCTCGTCAGCGTGGCCGTCCAACCACTCCACCGAGCCCAGCCCGAGGGCGTGCTCCCGGCGCAGGCCCAGGGCCAGCGTGTACAACTCGAGGGTGGAGCCGGCGACGCCGACCTGCGCGTCGCGGGCGAGGCCCGCCCACTCGTCCGGCTGCGGCAGCCAGCTCTCGGCCGAGGGGCCGAAGCCGTAGGAGGGAGCGGCGGCTTCCCAGGGGAGCGGCACGCGGCATCCGTCACGGCCGTAGCGCTCTCCGTTGGTGCGAAACCAGGTGGGGTCTTCGCGTGCGGAGTCGGGCAGGTGGATGACCTCGGGTAGACCCAGTTCCTCGCCCTGGTAGAGGTAGCTGGAGCCGGGCAGTGCGAGCATGAGCGCCGAGGCGGCCCGGGCCCGGTGCAGGCCGATCACGCTGTCGGGCAGGTCGGGCGTCGTCGGCCCGATACCGTGGCCCTGCAGGTTCTCGTGGTTGAGCGCGAGCCGGGAGGCGTGGCGCACGACGTCGTGGTTGGAGAGCACCCAGGTGCTCGGGGCACCAACTGCGCCGAACGCAGCGAGGGAATCGTCGATGACGCGGCGGAGGGCCGGGCCGGCCCAAGCCGTCTCGAGGTAGGCGAAGTTGAAGGCCTGGTGCATCTCGTCGGGGCGCACCCACTCGGCGACGTGGCTGAGCGGATCGACCCAGGCCTCGGCCGCGAGGATGCGGTCGCCCGGGTACTCGTCGAGGATGAGGCGCCAGTCGCGGTAGATCTCGTGTACACCGTTCTGGGCCCAGTAGGGCGCGGTTTCGGGCCACTCGGTGATGATGCCTGACCCCTCCGTCGAGGCACCGCCCATGCTGCCGCCCGCGACCGGAGGCGTGTAGTCGGGAAGACCGGTCGCTTTGATCATGCCGTGCGCGACGTCCACCCGAAAACCGTCCGCCCCGCGGTCGAGCCAGAACCGGAGCACATCGCGGAATTGCGCCTTCACCCATTCGTTGTCCCAGTCGAAGTCGGGTTGTGTGGTGTCGAAGAGGTGCAGGTACCACTGGCCGGGAGTGCCGTCCGGGTTCGTGACGCGGGTCCAGGCATTGCCGCCGAAGACGGAATCCCAGTTGTTCGGGGGAAGGTCGCCGTGTTCGCCCTGGCCATCACGGAAGATGTAATGCGCGCGCTCCTCACTGCCCTCGGCGGCGGCGAGGGCAGCTTTGAACCACGGATGCTCACTTGAGGAGTGGTTTGGCACAAGGTCAACGATCACGCGGATGCCCAGCTCGTGTGCCGTGTGCTGCAGGGTGTCGAAGTCATCGAGCGTGCCGAAGAGAGGGTCGACATCGCAATAATCGGCCACGTCGTAACCAGCGTCGTTCTGCGGTGACGTGTAGAACGGCGAGAGCCAGATGGCGTCTATCCCGAGAGCCCGGAGAGCAGGGAGACGATTGGTGATGCCGATTAGATCGCCCATCCCGTCACCGTTGGCGTCCGCAAAGGACCGAGGATAGATCTGATAGATAACTGCGGTTCGCCACCACTCTGAGCCTGTCATGAAAAGAAACCCTACGGCATTCTCGTGACTATGGAAGCGCTTGCAGGCCTGCGGGCTAAGCGCATCACCTGCTCAAGATTCAGATCCGGCTATTTCAGTTGTCAATGGTTCCGATACTTGCTATAAATGTAAACGCTTGCATAAATTTTCAATGTCCTGAGAAAGGCACACCAATGATGGTGAACATGAAAGGTCTCGTCGCTGCCGGCGCAGTAGTGGTCGCAGCGTCCCTCGCATTGTCCGGATGCTCCGGCGGGGCCTCTCCGCAGGGTGGCGAGGGCGATAAAGCCGCCGCCAACACCTTGACGGTTTGGGTCGATGCTGACCGCGGCACGGTCCTCAAAGACGCGGCGGCGGCATTCACGAAGGAATCCGGCGTCAAGGTAAAACTCATCCAGAAGGACTTCCCCAAGATCCAGGAAGAGTTCATCGCCCAGGTTCCGACCGGCAAGGGCCCCGACATCACGATCGGCGCCCACGACTGGATCGGGAACCTCGTCTCGAACGGCGTGCTCAAGCCCGTCGAACTCGGCGATACGACCGCTGACTTCCAGCCGGTCGCCGTCACCGCGATGACCTTCGAGGGCAAGACCTACGGTGTCCCCTACTCGATCGAGAACATCGCCCTCCTCCGCAACACGGCCCTGGCGCCGACCGCGCCGGCGACGTACGCGGACATGGTCGCCGCCGGCACCGCCGCCGGCACTGAGTTCCCGTTCCTCGTGCCCGTTGGACCGGAATCGGACCCGTATCACCTGTACCCGTTCCAGACCTCGTTCGGCGCCCCCGTGTTCGGCACCAACTCCGACGGCAGCTACAACGCCGAAGACCTCTCGATCGGCAACGCCGGTGGAGAGGCCTACGCGGCCTGGCTCGCATCCGAAGGCGCCGCAGGGCACCTCAGCGTGAACATCACCAACGACATCGCCAAAGAGAAGTTCAACGCCGGCGCATCGCCGTTCTTCCTCTCCGGTCCGTGGAATGTCCCGGATGCCCAGAAGGCCGGCATCGACGTCGCGATCGACCCGATCCCGACCGCCAGCAGCAACCCTGCCCAGCCGTTTGTCGGCGTGCAGGGCTTCTTCGTGAGTGCGAAGACCAAGAACGCTCTCGCTGCCAATGAGTTCCTGGTGAACTACATCGGCTCCGAAGAGGTGCAGACCGCGCTCTACGAGGTCGGCGGGCGCCCGCCCGCGCTGACCAGCGCCTTCGAGGCAGCTGCCGCCGACCCGATCACCGCCGGTTTCGGTACGGTCGGAGCAACCGCCGTTCCGATGCCGAACATCCCGCAAATGGGCAAGGTCTGGCAGTTCTGGGGCGTCACCGAGGCCGCGATCATCGCGGGCGAGGGTGACCCGGCAGCGCTGTGGCAGAAGATGACCGGCGAAATCCAGGGCGCCATCGCGAAGTAACACCGTGTGCCCGGCTTCATCAGGGGGCCGGGCACAGCGTGCTCCCTCACCGCACATCAGGCAAGGTTGCCGGCAGGCGCCAGAGAACGGACGAAGATGCCCACCCCACGAACAGGTCGCGATCGCACCGCGCGCGACAACTCGCTGGTCACCCAGTGGAGGCAATCCAAGCGGGCGGGACGAATTGCCGAGGCGGCGTCCGTCGGGATCAAGATTCTCCTGGTGAAAATTCTGCTCCTCGGTATCGTCGACGCAATCAGCGTCTACGCTCTCTTCGTGCTCTTCCTGAAACAGGACTGGGTCATCTTCGGACTCGTTCTGGCAGTCACCCTGATCGTCAACTGGATCTACTTCAGCAAAAACGCTCTGCCGGCCAAGTACCTCACCCCCGGCCTGATCTTCCTCGTGATCTTCCAGATCTTTGTTGTGGGCTATTCCGGCTACATCGCGTTCACGAACTACGGCACCGGGCACAACAGCACCAGGGCGGACGCGGTCGCATCACTCATCGCCTCCGCGCAGCAACGAGTGCCGGACTCGGTCGCGTATGACATCACCGTGATCGAGCAACTGGGTGCCTACAGCCTCCTCGTCACCGACCCTGACGGCCGGATCAGCGTCGGCGGCACCGACGCGCCCCTGCGTGAAGTCACCGATGCCGAGACGGATGCCGACGGCGTCGCCACCGCACTTCCCGGCTACACCTCGCTCAAGTTCAGCGACATCGCTGCCAATCAAGAGGTCATCGCGGCCCTCTCGGTGCCGCTCACCGACGACCCGAACGAGGGGGTGCTCCGCACCCCGGACGGCTCAAAGGCCTATCTCTACCTGTCCGATCTGGTCTACGACGAGGCCGCGAGAACGATGACGAACACCACGACGAACGTCGTCTACGCCGAGGACGGCACGGTCGGAGCGTTCGCCGCGGAGGACGGTACCGAACTGCGCCCCGGCTGGAAAGTTGAGGTCGGATTCGATAACTTTGCCCGTGCGTTCGGCACGGAATCCATTCGGGGGCCGCTGATCAACGTGACCCTGTGGACCTTTGCCTTCGCTTTCCTTTCTGTCGCCACCACGTTCGCGCTCGGGCTCTTTCTGGCGCTGGTCTTCAATGACCTGCGGATGCGCGGACGCAACGTCTACCGCGTCGTCTTGATTCTTCCCTACGCGTTCCCGGCATTCCTGTCCGCGCTGGTCTGGGCTGGGCTGCTCAACCCGCAGTTCGGCTTCGTCAACCAGGTGCTGTTCGGCGGGGCGGAAATACCCTGGCTCACAAACGAGTGGCTGGCCAAATTCAGCATCATCTTCGTGAACCTGTGGCTCGGCTTTCCCTACATGTTCTTGGTCTGCACGGGTGCTCTTCAGTCGATTCCCGGCGAGTTGCAGGAGGCAGCAACGGTCGACGGGGCGCGGCCCTGGCAGGTGTTCCGGCTGATCAAGCTTCCGCTGCTGCTCGTGTCGGTGGCCCCGCTGCTCATCTCGTCGTTCGCGTTCAACTTCAACAACTTCAACCTCATCTACATGCTCACCAATGGCGGGCCGAGAGACGTTACCGCGGGAGTGAATGTCGGTGCGACCGACATCCTCATCTCGATGGTCTACAAGGTCGCCTTCGTCGGTGCGAACCGCGACTACGGATTGGCGAGTGCGTTCTCCATCATCATTTTCCTGCTGGTCGCGATCGTGTCGATCATCAGCTTTAGGCAGACCAAGGCACTAGAGGAGCTGAACTGACATGCAGGTCAACAATCGGGAGACTAGCGACCGCATCGTCGTGAGAAATTCGTCATTCCAGTTCAAGCGCTGGTTCAAAGCAACGGGATGGCGCCACCTGATCGGCGTGTTCATGGCCGTGTTCTCGGCGTTCCCCCTTGTCTACGTGCTCTCGGCAGCGCTGCAACCCGGTGGCACCCTGATCACCGCAAATGGGCTATTCAGCGAGGTGAGCCTCGGCAGCTTTGTGACGCTCTTCAACCTGCCCCAACAGCCATACGCCGCCTGGTACGGCAATACCCTGATCATCGGAGTGATCACCTCGATCGGCACGGTTTTTTTGGGGGCCCTTGCGGCATATTCCTTCTCCCGGATGCGTTTTTTCGGTCGCCGGGGGGGACTGCTCACGCTCGTACTGTTGCAGATGTTTCCCCAACTGTTGGCTGTCGTCGCGATATTCCTTCTGCTCAACGGCATCTCTGATATCTTCCCGGCGATCGGACTGGACTCGCAGGTCGGCCTGATCATGGTCTACCTCGGCGGGGCTCTTGGGGTGAACACCTACCTGATGTACGGATTTTTCAACACGATTCCCGCTTCGATCGACGAGGCCGCCAAGTTGGACGGTGCTGGTCACGCTCGCATCTTCTTCACGATCATCCTGCGACTGGTCGCACCCATTTTGGCGGTCGTCGGCCTCCTCTCTTTCATCGGCACGACGAACGAATTCGTCATCGCGAGCATCGTGCTGATCAGCCCCGAGAATCAGACCCTCGCGGTGGGCCTCTACCAGTTCGTGTCTCAGAAATTCTCCACCAACTACTCGGTCTTCGCGGCCGGCGCCGTGCTCGCGGCCTTGCCCGTGATGGCCCTGTTCCTCTGGCTGCAGAAGTACATCGTCGGTGGCCTGACCGCCGGATCGGTGAAGTAGGGCGCGCATGCTCCCGCACCACGACGGGTCGGCCCTGTACGTCTCGAACCAGGCGCCGCGGCCGCGCGACACGGTCGGCGTGCGGGTGCGGGTGCCGGAGGCGTGGGGCGCCGTCGCATCCGTGCACGTGCGTTCGACGCCCGACCGGGAACCGCGCTTCCACGACGCCCGCCTACTCGGCGCGGCGGAGGGCTGGCGGTGGTGGGAGGCCGAGGTCGAGATCCTGAACCCGGTCAACGGCTACCGGTTCCTGATCAACCGGGCCGACGGCGGGCACTGGTGGCTGAACGCCGCCGGGGTGCATTCCTTCGAGACCGTCGACGCGGAGGACTTCAAGCTGCTCAGCCATCCGGCACCGCCGGACTGGGTCGCGTCGACCGTGATGTACCAGATCTTCCCGGATCGTTTCGGGCGTTCCACGGCCGCCGCGCTGCGCGAGAAGCCGACCTGGGCCGTGCCCGCGGCGTGGGGTGACCCGGTAGCGGCGGAGCAACCGGCCCGTTCGCACCAGTTCTACGGTGGGGACCTCGACGGCATCGTCCTGCACCTGGACCACCTCGAACGGCTCGGCGTCACCCTGCTCTACCTGACACCCGTGTTCCCGGCCGGCTCGAGCCACCGCTACGACGCGCGGAGCTTCGACGTGGTCGACCCGGCACTGGGCGGCGACGCTGCCCTCGTGCGGCTGGTCGAGGCTGCCCACGAGCGGGGCTTCAAGGTGATCGGCGACCTCACCTCGAACCACTCCGGCAACCGGCACGAGTGGTTCCGGGCGGCGCACCGTGCCCCGGATGCCGTCGAGAGCGCCTTCTACTACTGGCTCGACGACCGGCACGAGGACTACGCGTCCTGGCTCGGCGTACCCAGCCTGCCGAAGTTCAACTGGACCTCGATCGAGCTGCGCCGCCGGTTCATCGAGGGCCCGCAGTCGGTGGTGGCGAAGTGGCTGCGGGCCCCCTACCACCTCGACGGCTGGCGCATCGATGTGGCGAACATGACCGGCCGCCTGCAGGGGGAGGACCTGAACGCCCTGGTGCGGCAGACCATCCGCCGCACCATGATCGCGGAGAACCCCGACACCATCCTGCTCGGCGAATCGACCAATGATGCCTCGGACGACTTCCAGGGCGACGGCTGGCACGGCGCGATGACCTATACGACCTTCACCCGACCGGTGTGGAGCTGGCTCTCGAAGCCGCACAGCCCCTCGACATTCTTCGGGCTGCCCTACGGCACCATCCCGCTGACCGACGGGCGGGCGTTCGTGGACGCCCACCTCCGGTTCACGGCCGGCTACCCCTGGCGCACTCGCCTGGCTACAATGAACGCCCTCGACACGCACGACACTCCAAGGTTCCGCACCCATGCGATCGACGGGGGAGTGGCCGTCGCCTTCGGGCTGAGCGCGACCCTGCCGGGCATCCCGGTGGTCTTCGCCGGCGACGAATTCGGCCTGGCCGGCGACGACGGCGAGGGCTCGCGCACGCCCATGCCGTGGGATACGGCGGGTGACTCCGAGGTGGCGGCCACAATCGACCTGTACGCGGCGCTGATCCGCTTGCGCACCGCCCACCCGGCCCTGAACGGCGGCGGGATGCGCTGGGTGCACGTGGGTGCGGATGTGCTCGTCTACGTGCGCGAGTGTGCGGAGGAGTCGGTGCTGTTGGTCGCGGCCCGCGCCGCGTGCGCGGTGACACTGCCGCTCGGGTCCGTGGCAGGGGAGCCGACCCGGCTCCTGGGCGACGCCGCCGTCAGCGTGGCGGGCGGGCGCATCCGTCTGGAAACGGACGGGCCGAGCTTCACCGCGTGGGCGCTGCCGGGGGTTTCGGTGCCCGATTCCACCCCACGGTCATCGAGCCGGCCGACTTGGTGATAATATTTACCGGTTGCCGAAATTTGGCTTGGTTTTCGTTCACACGGATGCTTCGCCCCCTTAGCTCATTGGTAGAGCACTTCCTTGGTAAGGAAGAGGTAGTGGGTCCGATTCCCACAGGGGGCTCTGGCTTGGAAGCTCTTGCAGCCGACAGGTCGTGGCGGGGTAGCTCAGTTGGTTAGAGCACACGGCTCATAATCGTGGTGTCGCGGGTTCAATTCCCGCTCCCGCTACACATAAAGGCCCTTTGACCAGGAATTCTGTCGGTCACTGGGCCTTTCTTTTTGATCCGATGCCACCCAGCTCTGCTCTAGACTGAGTTTCGGGCAATGCTTCGTTGCGCGTCCAATCGGTCCCGCTTCTCGCAACATTTCGGTGAGGGACGGCCAGGAACTTGCCGAGCGACCACTGAAACGCATGTGAGCGGGATTTCCTTACGGATGGGCCAAATGCGACTCCTGCCAGAGTAGGCCGCGCAGTCCGGTTCCGAGGGGGAGGTTCCGTCGGAGTTTCCCCTAGGACGCTCCAGACGGGGTGCCGGCACCCCAACACATTGACCCCTGAAATCTACATCGCCAGGGGCCAGTGAGAGGGCGGTCGAGAGCAGGGTGTAGGGGAGCGCCGACGGGTGCCTCTTCGTAGATTTCGACCTGAGCGACGCCCTCGCACAGCGTGATTTTACCCATCGTGCACGAAGTCGTTCCGTGCGGGATGGGCTCCACGCCGCCGATGTCCCAGAGCACGATTTGGAATCGCCCGTTATCCGGGTAGTCGCGCCCAAGATTCAGGAAGGCATCGTCGTTCGAGTTGCCGCTACCGGCTAGCGGTCCGCACACATGCATGAGTCATGCCGGCATAGTTGCCAGCCTCGTTCCTCGCGAAACCGCTCCCGGGCTGGTTCTCCACGGTGGAGGCGTCGACCAGTGACCCGGCAGTGCCGTCCGAGCAAAGGCCGTCCTCGCTCAGAAGAGCGATGGCCTCTCGTCCGATGTACTGCGTCCAGGAGTCGCAGGTCTCAGGGCACGAAGCTGGCGCCCTTCGCGAACCGGGCGACCGCGCGGTCGGCGGTGGTGCGGTAGGCGACGAGGTCGTGAAAGCTCGGCTCGAGCATGGTGAAGTCGCCGCTTTCTTCGCGGCGGAAGTGCGGCTGTCCGATTCGCACGTAGAAGCGGGTGTCGCCGCTCTCGGTGACGGATTGCTGTGGCTCCGAGGCGATGAAACCTGACAGGGAGTGTTGGGTGAGAAGTGCCATGGGACTTGACCTCCTGTGATCGGGCGGATCCTCGTGATTTGCGCTCACTACGAGGTGCGCCGCACACACCTGTTGCGCGATTGGACCCTGCAAGGCGTTCCTGCGCCGTATCCGCATAAATCGTTTGACAAAGCAAAGAGAAATCAAGTCACTCCGCTTGGCTGACCGGGTGATCCGCGGGCTTGTCGTGAGTCGGCGTGCGCATCAGCGGTCCGCTGTCTGCTCGGTTCGCGGGTAGCCCCTGAGCACTGGGGCGTGCGTTCCACCTTCACCGCCTTGCGACGAAAAACTGGAGGGGCTGCGCGGAGCATGATCGCGACGCGGCGGCTCGAGCGCTGCGATGAGCGCATTCTTGGCGCGTGCTTCTCTCATCGCGCGCTGGGACTGGCTTTCAGAGGCTGCTGAGGCGGTACGCGGATCTGCTTTGCCGCCAATCCGTCATGGGAGAAACCATAGAAACTCTTAACATTATCGGTTCAAAAAAGTGTAACTTTGTTACAGGCTCGGGATGGCCCCGAGACTGCAACCCGAGGGGAGGAGGGCGCCCATGACACCCAAGAAGGACTACAGGCATGCTCCTGATCGTGGCGTCTCGACCGATGCTAGGCGTGAGCTTATCGGACCAACCACTCCGGCTCCGTCGGATGTGGTCGCGAGGCTCCGGGCGATGTTGCCTGGCCTGACCCCGGCGGAGGGCCGGATCGGGCGGGTCCTGCTGTCTGACACCACGGCGGCGTCGGCTCTGACAGTCAACGAGCTCGCCGAATGCGCGTCGACGAGCACCGCGAGCGTGGTCCGCACCGCTCGGCGTCTCGGTTTTGACGGATACCCGCAGCTCCGGCTCGCGCTGGCTGCGCAGGGTGGTGCGAACCACGACGGTGGTGTCCCGGTGGGCGCCGACATCGCCGACGGCGACCGGATCGGCGTGGTGTTGACCAAGCTGGCCGCGTTCGAGTCTGAACAGCTCCGCGCCACCGCCGAACTCGTCGATCCCGTCGCCCTGGAGAAAGTGATCAATTTGATCCGGGCTGCTCGCCGGATCGACGTGTATGGCATCGGCGCGTCTGGCCTGGTCGCGGAGGATCTAACTGCGAAATTGAACCGGGTCGGACTGGTCGCCCGGGCGTACACCGAACACGACGCGGCGATGGTCAGCGCTTCGCTGCTCGGCCCCGCCGACCTGGCCATCGGCGTTTCCCACTCGGGAGAGAACCCCGGCACCGTCGCGCCACTGCAATCGGCCCGGTCGACCGGCGCCGGCACGGTGGCCATCACTGGCGCCGCCCGCTCCCGATTGGCGGCCCACGGCGAACACGTCTTGGTCACCGCGGGTCGAGAGTTTGGCTTCCGTTCCGCAGCGATGGCCAGCCGCACCGGGCAGCTCCTGCTCGTCGACGCCATCTTTGTCGGCGTCGCACAAACGCTACCCGGTGCCCGAGCCGCGCTGGAACGCACCTACGCCGCCGTCACCTCTCATCCGGGACGAAACAAACAACCATGAATAGCTTCAACAACACCAGGAACAGGGACAACACCATGGCACTCGCCACATTGGGCACCGAGACCGCAAATGACCACACCACTGACTTGGACACGATGTCCGTCGCGGACCTGCTCACCGTGATGAACCAAGAGGACCGCACAGTCCCGGTTGCGGTGGCGGCGGCACTACCGGCGATCGAGAACGCAGTAAATGCGATTGTGGGCGCCCGCCGCCGCGGCGGACGGCTGATCTACCTAGGTGCCGGCACCAGCGGCCGACTCGGGGTGCTGGACGCCGTCGAATGCCCACCGACGTTCGGTACCGACCCCGGGGAAGTCCTCGGGCTTATCGCCGGCGGGGAGCGTGCGTTCCTCCAGGCCGTCGAAGGTGCCGAAGATGATCCCGACCTCGCGGTGAACGACCTGCGGGCAGTCGGACTCACCGTCGCTGACGTGGTCGTCGGCATCGCCGCCAGCGGCCGAACCCCCTATGTCATCGGCGGTCTGGACCATGCCCGAAGCGTTGGGGCGGCCACCGTCTCCGTCGCCTGCAATCTCGGCGCGGAGATCAGCAGACACGCCGATGTCGCCATCGAGGTCGACACCGGACCCGAGGTCCTGACCGGCTCTACCCGGCTGAAGGCAGGCTCGGCGCAAAAGCTGGTGTGCAACATGCTCTCCACCGCCAGCATGATCCGCACCGGAAAAGTCTTCCACAACCTGATGGTCGACGTCCAACCCACGAACGCCAAATTGGTCGACCGGGCCCGCCGCATCGTCAGCGACGCCACCGGGGCGGATCCGGATACCGCCGCCGCTGCAATCGATCAGGCCGGCGGACATGCCAAGACCGCCGTGGTCATGCTGCTCACCGACAGTGATTTCCCCACGGCCACCGCTCGCCTCGAACAGGCTCTCGGCGACGTCCGCACCGCCATCACGTCACCCTGAGCGAACCGTAACCCACTGCCGCGGGTCGCATCGTGTGTCACGGGCGTGCATCGCTGACGACCATAACAACTCTCGATTCGTCTGCAGTTCCCCGCACGTCATACTCCAGGAGACACCGCCATGCCCGAAAACATCCTCAGCCCCCTGCGCGGCACCGTGGTTTCGCTCGGCGATGTTCCCGACCCCGTGTTCGCCCAGGAAATCGTCGGCGGGGGAGTGGCATTCAACCCTCCCCGGAAATCGGCCCCGTGACGGCTCGTGCGCCGGTAAGTGGCACCCTCGTCCGGGTCCAGCCGCACGCCTTCGTCATCCAGTCCACGTCGGGGACCGGGATCCTGGTCCACCATGGCATCGACACGGTTCACATGAATGGCGAGGGCTTCGAGGTGTTGGCCACCGAAGGGTCCACCGTTCGCGGGCGGTGTGGCGTTGGACCTGCTTCTGCTTCTGCTTATAGCGCTGTGGCCGCAGTGGGGCAGGGATCCACCAGTGCGATGGATGGAGCGAGGATAGGCCATCTTTCCAATGGCTGAGGATGTGCTCGGCAACCCGGGTGACCAGTTCAGAATTAAGCGCCGCCAATTCCAAACCGGACACCCATCGAGTAATACTCACGCGGGGCCGGTCTGCTAGCGCACGATGTTCGTGCGGCGGGTGCTGCCGGTCCGGCGGAATTCATGCTGTTCTGCATCTTGTTCTTCGCCTGCTCGGCCTGTTCTTTCACGCTGGGAGCGTTCTTGGCCTGTTCTTTCATCTTCGGGGCTTCTTCCTCGGCTTGACGAGGTAGGACTCCCAGCGGGCCTGTATGGGCTTGATCAGGCCGCCGAGGGCGCCCTGGATGAGGGTCTTCATGCCCGCGGCAACGGCCGCGGCGATGACGATGATGATGATTGCCACGATGATCTTCGGCAGGAAAGCGATGACCCCGGCGAGCAGATCACTGACCGGGTTGGGTCCGAATACTCCGAATGCGAACTGTAAAGCGAACAACACCAGCATGTACTACAGAATCTTTGCGATGATGTCCGACGCGTCCATGGACGAGCTGGTCAAGGCCTTTTTCACACCGCCGCGCTCCATAACGCGGTCAAAGTCCACCTTTCCGGGCAGCTTCGCCAGTGTCTTGGAGATCAGCTTCGCCACGATCAAGCCGACGATCACAATGACCAGGAACAACAGAAGCTTCGGGACAAAAGTCGAGAGCAGCCAGCCCAACTGCAAGGGCGCTGGTGAATTCGTTTTGCATGTCAACCTCCAGAGTTGGGTCGCGCCGATTGGTCGGCAGGGTCACTTCGTGTGTCGCGCCTGTCCTAAGTGAAGGGGCGCGTTACGATGCGAACCGAGCGCAAGAGTGCCACACCTCAAAGACGCAGCTACCGGCCGTTTCGTCACGCTCGGCGGAAAATGGCCGTACTTCTAGCCGATGCTGGCAACCGTCACAGAGATGGTGTTGATGGGGGCAAGCGCCAAAATGGCGGGATTCGCGGCGATCGTGTCATGCACACGTCGGCACACTCCGGTGGATGACGCTGCGTCGGCGACGCCGATTCTCGCGGTCACGCTCAGGCTGGCCTTTCCCGTCGTCACGGCAACTAGTTTCGGTGCCTTTTCCCGCTGCGTAAGGGCATCGACAACAGACCCGACAATCGTGACGACGATCGGCGTGGTCGGGTACAAGGCTGTCACCCCCGCGACAGACCTTACGATAACTTCGAGATTCCCTGCGAGCTCGGCGGCATCCGTCATGGTGTTGCTTCTTCTTCGCCGTGCTCTGGCTTAGTGAGGTAGATGTCGCGAATGATCACGTCGATGCCCGCGATGGCGAGCTCGGTGTGGGTGCGTAGCGCGCCGACGAGCGTGTCTCGCAACTTGTCGGCAAGGGGGGGAATGTTCTCACCCTTGCAGGCCCTGGCATCGACCGTGACCGTGATCGGAGCTCCCAGCACAGTGAGCTCCCCGTCGAGCCGGCATCGACCCACGATGAGGTTGTCGACGGTATCGCCTGCCGCGCGAACGAGTCCGCGGACAGCTCCCTCGGTGACGAAGAGTTGCGCGTTCGGCGACGGGTGCGAGATGGGGATGTCGCGCCCGGACCGGACGTCGAGCACGATCCTGTCCGGGATGGCGGTGACCCAGTTGTCGTCTCGGGCCGGTTGCTCTTCTGCCTCATCCCGGAGCAGCGTGCTCATTGCGCCGCGCAGGCGCTCAAGGGAGGCCATCGCCATCTGGCACGCAGCCGATGTGTCGATCGACGGGTCGGTGGGCATCTTGCCTCGGTCGAGGTAGTCGCTGAGTTCGTCAATGGTGTGGCCATCAAGGAGGTCAGGTTCGTCATTTGACTCGTACCAGGCCGGGGGTGAGGCGGGCGTTTCCTAGTCGTCACCGCCAGGCCTCCATCTCGCGAATCAAAGTTTCGCGGGCGCTAGCAAGCAGCCCGCGAACGGTAGAAAGGGGTAAGTCGAGTTCCTCAGCGATCTCCGAATAACGGTAGTCCCCAAACTCTCTAGGTCCCAGCGTTGTCGTTGATCCTCCGGAAGGGCGGACAAGACTTGGGAGAGTGCCTCGTTACACGAACGCGCCTCCACTATCTGCGTCGGTGAATGGTCCTCCGATGCGGGCACGCCGACGTCGTCGAGGTTGGAGTTCTGCCGCCGCGCGCGGATTCGATCAATGCTCTTGTGGCTGGCGATGCGCATCAGCCAACTTCTTACCAGCGCAGAATCTTTCAAGGTCGATAGCTTCGCCCATGCCGTGATGAACGTGTCCTGTACGACATCGCCTTCATCGTGGCTGCAGCCCAGGTTGCGGGTCGCGTGCGCGCGTACCTACGGGCCGTGCCGTCGCACAATCACTTCGAATGCTCGAACGTCTCCGTCAACAGCGCGGTCCACCAAGGTGCGGTCGTCGGCGTGGGCCAGCAGTGCCCTGCTCTTGCTATCTGAAATGTTTGCCCCTCGATTCGCTGGGAACTGTAGCACCGGGTGTGACGAACGCGTCGTGGCATGCGTCTACATATTAAGCATTGCAATACGTCCCGTTCAGGGGACACGAACAAGGAGCCTCCCATGGCAGATCTCACCAGACCTACTCTTTCCACCGCACCGAACTCCGCCTCGGCGACCCCCGGCCGCGGCAAGACCGTGATCAACGACGCTGTGGTGGCAAAGATCGCCGGCATTGCAGCCCGTGAGGTCAGTGGTGTGCACGCTCTTGGCGGCGGAGCCGCCCGGGCGCTCGGTGCCATCCGCGATGCCCTGAACACCTCGGACGTGAGCCAGGGCATCAACGTGGAGGTCGGAGAAACTCAGGTCGCGGCCGACGTCACCATTGTCGCGGAGTACCCCATGGCCCTGCAGGATGTGGCCGAGCGGGTGCGGTCTGCCGTGATCCGTGTGATCGAAGATCTGGTTGGAATGGAGGTCACCGAGGTGAACGTGAACATCAACGACGTGTACCTGCCGACCGACGACAAGGACGAGAAGTCCGAGGCTCGGGTTCAGTGAGCACCTTGGCGAAAACGGGGGCTGTGTTCGGAGCCGTGCTTGCTCTGACGTGGCTGGTCCTTGGCTTTTGGCCATGCGTGTTCGTGGCCGCGGCCATGGCGGTCGGCGCGATCGTCGGGCGGATTATGGACGGAAAGCTGAGCGTTGCGAACCTGGTTGACGCATTCCGGGGCAAGCGGTCGTCGTCATGACAACCCTCAGTTCCGAAACAGCGGCCCGTCATACGCTATCGCCGACGGTGCTCAAAAACGGCCGGACCACCGTCTCGACTCGTGCTTTGAATCGGTTAGTGTGTGCGGTCGCGGCGGACGCTCTGGGCGTTGACCCCTCGGCGGTCGGTGCCGAGATCACCGATGATCAGGGCAACCTCGCCCTCACAGTCAGCGCCCCCATCCGGGTCGTTGCGCTCACCCGTGTGCACCGGGATCCCTCCGTCGTGACTCGCATCGGGGGCACGATTCTGGAGCGGGCCGAGCACGCCAGGCAGCACATTCATTACCGGGTGGGCGAGTTGACCGGTTCTACCCTGTCCCGGGTGACCGTGCGGCTCACCGGTGCCGACATTCGACCAGAGGGCCGCGTGCGATGACTAAGTATCGTTCCACCTACCAACGGATCAGCCGTCGCGAGCTTTACTCGCCGCGTTCGGTTGCAGCGATCACTCTCGCGATCCTGGCCATCGCCGCCTGCCTCTGGCTCATGATCGAGATCGTGTTGAACCTGCTCGGCCGGCCGGGGCTCCTCGCGACCCCCGCGGGTATGGCGGGCGCGGTCGCAGGCGTTTCCTCTGCACCGCCCGTGTTTGTGGGCGGGCTCGGCCTCACCGGCGCCCTCATCGGGCTGCTTCTCCTTGTCGTGGCTGTCACTCCTGGCCGGCGATCTCGCCATCTGCTCGAGACCGAACGGGCCGCGACCATCGTCGACAACGAGGTGATCGCATCCGCGTTGGCTCGTGAAGCGGCCCGCGTCGCTGGGTTGGCCCCAGACAACGCGCGGGTCACCGTGACCCCCCGTAGCGCCACCGTGCACCTCACTCCTACCTCTGGAACGGCGATCGATCAGCAGGCGGTGCTCACGGCCGTGCGCGAACAGATTGAGGCTTTTGGATTGCTGCGTTCCCTGCACGCGAAGGTCGTTGTTGTCTCCACGGGGAGGGTGGGCGGATGAACTCCACCAATCGCATCCTCAACCGCATCTTTGTTTTCCTGGTCGGACTCCTCGTCTTGACCGGTGGCGCGACCCTGGCCCTGGTGGCACTTGTTCCGCTCGTCCGCGACAGCTGGACGAACGCAACTCGTGTTGGCATCGATAGGGCAACCCGGTGGCTTCAGGCCGCCCCCTTTCCCGAATCCTTGATCCCGGTCAGCGGCAGCTGGTTATGGCTCATCGTCCTCGCCGCTGGAGTGCTGCTCATCGCGGTGCTGGTCACCTTCTGCCTGCGTCAAGGCCAAGGGCACACCGGCCGGATCGTCTCACTAAACGGAAAAACCAGCAGTGGCGCGGTTGTCATCGAGTCGAGAGTGGCCGAGCACGCCATCCAAGATGCTCTCACAAACCGACCGGAACTTGTTGCCTCCCACGTCTCCACCTACCGCGTCAAGAACCAGTCAGCACTGAAGGTGGCCATCACCTGCCGCCGAGGAATCTCACCTCGGGAAGCCAGCCGGATTGTCAACGAGGTGCTCTTTTCCTTCGATAATCTCCTCGGCCTACAGCTCCCCGCCCTCGTGCAGATTAGCGGCGGCTTCCGCGCGCGAACGACCAATGCCGCCCGCATCCGCTGATGACTCACCGGCTCACAGAAGTCATCTGACGGCGGTCAGCCGTGCTCCCTCAACCGGCAACATCCACCGATTTTCGATAGGGAGTCACGCCTTGACGAACCAAAACGACAACCCAAGGACGAAATACATCACCGGCGGCAACCCCAAGCAGGAACAGAGTCAACCCGGCCTGACCGAGGCGACTAAGCCCCGCCCGGATCGTGGCGAAGACACCTACCATGGCGCCGGAAAACTTGTCGGGAGGCGGGCACTCATCACAGGCGGCGACTCAGGCATCGGCCGGGCCGTGGCCATCGCCTACGCCAAAGATGGTGCCGATATTGCGATCTCCTACCTGCCTGACGAACAGACGGATGCCGAATTCACGGCAGAGCAGATCCGGGCCGCCGGCCGCACCGTCCTGCTCATCCCGGGCGACATCCGCGAGGAAACCCACTGCGTCAACCTCGTAAAGGATACCGTGGCAACCCTCGGCGGCTTGGATATCCTGGTGCTCAACGCCGCCTACCAAAAAAACCGGAACGGTCCAGAAAACCTGTCAACGGCAGAATTCGACCGGGTCTTCAAAACCAATCTTTATGCGACTCTGTGGATCGCGCGCACCGCCATCCCGCACCTCTGGCCGGGAGCATCGATCATCTCCACGTCATCAATCCCGGCATCGAGCCCCGCACAGGTGTTGATCGACTATGCCATGACCAAAGCCGCACTCGTAGCGTTCACACGGGCGCTCGCCCAAGAATTAGGCCCAGCCGGGGTTCGGGTCAACGCAGTCGCGCCCGGGCCAGTCTGGACGCCGCTTATCCCCGTAACTTCATGGCCAGACAAGCTGTCCACTCTCGGTCGGGAAACCCCACTGGGCCAGGCAGGACAAACAGCCGAACTCGCCGCCGCCTACGTTTTCCTAGCCTCACCCGAAGCGTCCTACATTTCAGGCTCCGTAGTGCCCATAACGCGCAGCCGCAGTTTCTAAGAGTCGAGCGAAAACTCGGACCCTGTGGCGCACGCGCTACACGCAAGTCTACGAAAGAGCCCAGCCGTATTCCTGCTTCTAACGAGGATCGCGGCAATTGTGCGGATAGCCAAGTCAGCGAGATTGATTCAGCGGACACGGGATTACGCGGTTTTTTTTGAGGCTCCTGACTCTTCCGTGGGTCGGCTCCGGCCGGCTATTGTCGCTCCGAACACTTCGGCCACCGCCGTCCTCGCGATAGTTACGGTCGCACAGGCGTTACCCGCCACATACGGCGCACCCGTGTGGTTCCGACAGGGTCGTGGCCTGCCTGACTCCGTTACTGAGGGACTACAACTTACGGTTTCAAAATAACTACATCAACTGCAAAATGGTCCACTCGTTTAAGTGCATCAGAGCCACACCTGATCTCCCCGGTGACCAGTGCGCAGCAGCGCAGCAGAGATTTCAGCCTGGGGATTGTCGAAACCTGCCGTCAACAACGCAGACGAGTGGTGAAAATAATTACCTCTTGACTCCTAAGCCTGTGAAAGCTATTTTCATATTACGACATAATTTTGTAGCCCGGGTTCTCCATCCCGCTAGGAGCCCCGTGCAACCCCGCACTTTGCTCGAAAGGACATCAGTCATGGCCGACTCACGAGTCATCGCAGACCAGTTGCTCATTGGTCTGGGCGGCGCCGAGAACATCATCGACGTCGAGAAATGTATGACCCGATTGCGTGTCGGCGTCCGTGACCAGGATCGAGTCGATGTCGCCGCACTGCGTGCGATCGCCGGGGTGCTCGCCGCGCTGCCCGGCGATAACTGCCAGATCGTGCTAGGCCCGGGTCTGGTCGACCGGGTGGCCATCGACGTGGAGTCGGCCCTCAGCGCCGCCCGCGCGGAAGGGTCGGCTGCCTCCTCGGCCGCTCAGCTGGCCGACAAAGGTGCGGCCATCCGGCAACAGAACAAGCAGCGCAACAACACCCCGGTCAAGAACGCTCTGAGGCGCATCTCCAACATCTTCGTCCCACTGATCCCCGCGCTGATCGCCTGCGGACTCATCGCCGGCATCAACGGAATCCTGACCAACCTGGCCACAAGCGGCCAGGTTCCGTGGTTGGCCACCCTGTCTCCGATCTTCAGCGTCATGTCCAGCGGGTTCTTCGCCCTACTCGCCGTGTTCGTTGCGATGAACGCTGCCAAAGAGTTTGGCGGCACACCCATCATCGGCGGCGTTATCGGGGGAATCATTGTGGCTCCTGGAGTCGCAAACATCGTCGTCTGGGGTCAGCAACTGGCCCCCGGCCAGGGAGGGGTTCTCGGCGCCATGGCCGCCGCCATCCTGGGCGCCTACGTCGAGCGGTGGGCCCGCAGATGGGCGCCCGACGTGCTCGCCTTGTTCATCGTGCCCACGTCGACCGTGCTGATCGCCGGCCTCGCCGCCCTGTTCCTACTGATGCCGGCCGCCGGCTGGGTGTCTATCCAGATCGGTATCGGCGCCACCTGGCTGCTGAGCACTGCGGGTGTCTTCGCTGGCTTCGTCCTCGGCGGGCTGTTCCTGCCGTTGGTGATGACCGGGTTGCACCAAACACTCACCCCAATCCACACCACCCTGATCGAACAGGTCGGTTACACCACCCTGCTGCCGGTCCTGGCCATGGGCGGCGCCGGCCAAATCGGTGCCGCCATCGCCGTGTTCTTCAGGCTCCGCCGCAACACCAGCATCGGACGTACCATCAAGAGTGCACTGCCCGCAGGATTCCTCGGCGTTGGCGAGCCACTCATCTACGGCGTCACCCTGCCGCTGGGCCGCCCCTTCATCACCGCTTGCATCGGCGGCGCATTCGGCGGCGCAGTAATCGGCCTATTCGATCAGCTCGGCTACACCGTCGGCGCGATCGCCATCGGCGCCAGTGACGTCTCGCTGTTCCCACTGCTCCAGGGCAGCCAGGGCTGGGGCGCCGCCGCACTCGGCTACGCTTGCGGCCTGATCGTCGCCTACACCGTGGGATTCTTCGCCACCTGGTTCTTCGGGTTCACCCGCGACCAGCTGGTACGCCTGAACACCGACGACACTATCGACGCAGGATTGGTGCCCGCCGACGACGTCCCAGAGGGGACGGACGACCCCGCCGATCAGATCCCCACCCTGGCCGGCTCCCACCACCGCTCCTGAAATCTCAGCTCTCGCCTACTTCGAACACCGCCCCCGACGTACTCTCAGGGGCAGGCGTTGTGTTGCCGCCCACCGCTATCTCCCAGGGTGGTACAAGAACCGAGTGAGATTGCGGGTGTCGCAGGCGCGAAAGCGAATTCCGCGGCCGAGCGATTCATAGGCGGTCTGACTTGTCGCGACCAGGCTCACCAGGTATCCGCACTCGGCGATGTGCCGCGAGTCGGGTGCACAGTTAGCTCTCGCTCCCATCACCTCGAGCACCTGCCGGCGGATCTGCCCTGCGGAATAGGCCACGGCGCCGTGTGCGTCGGGGACCGCACAGCCCGTGATGATCAACAGCCTCACAGCACCAGTCTGGGCGGGCGCTATAAACAGCCCAAGGCCCCCACCAGACCTAGCACCACCCAAACACGCCACTGGTGGACCCGGCGGCGTAGCTTTGGCCGTGGTTAGTGGACACAGGGTTATCCGGCTTGAACGAAGACCTCATTCTGGTGAGGAGACTTACCCCAGGCGCGTGGACGAAGTGGGGATGCTCATTCCGTTATCCGATCAGTGGTGGGAAGCCAGGCGATCATTGTGGTGATCGCGCCGACCGCGGCCACGGCGATGCTCACTATGCGCCACGGCAGCGGCAGGATGGGGGAGCCGTGTTCGGAGACAACCGCCGCAAAAATTAGCAGCGCACTACCCACGCAGAAGGTGGCCGCGCACCACCACCGAGACCACCATGCTTTGCGCCATGCGCCAACGGACGCGATCGCCCACCCGACCACCCCGACCGCGAAGATGCTGTACAAGAAAATCCAGGGAACAATCGGGTCAGGGATCTTGCCAAACGGTTCGTAGAGCTCCTGGACGTGGGCGGCAATACTGTCACTACTCACTTGGTCGACAGCCATCAAGATGAGGGCCACTACCGTCCCAGCCAATCCCATACCAACACAGATCGACAACGCGACCTGCCGCGATGCCGTGCGTTCCGTCTTCATAACACCCCATTCGACAGTGACTATCAGTTGATTGTGACTATATAAAATTATGGCACTGCAAGTCAAATGCAAGTCACTAGTAGTATCATGGGGAGATGGCATTAGGATTGCGGGATCGCAAGCGACGCGCGGCGATGCGTCACATTCAACAGATAGCGTTGGACTTGTTCGACGAGCGTGGCTTCCAGCACGTAATAGTCGAGAACATTGCAGAAGCTGCCGAGGTTTCTCCTTCTACGGTCTACCGATACTTCGGCACCAAGGAAGGGATCGTCCTTGCCGATGACTTCGACACCCTGAGCGAGGCCGAACTTGCTGCTGTCATCGACAACACTGACCTACTCGGCACGGTGCGCGCCATCGTGGCTCGGTTTGAGCCATCACCTGATCAGCACATCCCGGAGGGGAGCCTTGCGCGTCGACGCATCCGTTACTTCTTCGACGAACCATCCGTCCGCAGGTCTTCCTACGAGATGCTGGCCAACGCAGTCGATCGGATCGCTCCAATCCTCGCCGCATCCGGTGGACTCACCACCTCGGAAGCCCATATCAAGTCGTCTGCCTTAGTCTTCGGCTACTTCTCCGCACTTGAACAATGGCACCGCAACCCGGCAGGCCGCTCAATCTCGAGTGCACTCGGTGACGCACTCGGAGTCCTAAGCCGCCTATAACGACGCGAGACGCGGTGCCCGCGAACGCGGGTCCCTACGGTTGTGCTGGCGTAGCCGCCATCATTTAGAGCGATATCACTTTACAATCTCTGTGCCGCGAAGCAGCTCCACCGGGAAATGGCTCCGACGGCTGCGCCGCTATTTCGTCGCGTTCCGAAAGGGCATGAGCTTGGTTGTGCAAGGTGCTGTCTCCGTGCCGGGGCCGGGGACAGGGAAGCTCAGCGTGGAAGCGGGGCCACTGTCACGCCGGAGCTTGGACTGAGACTATTCCTAGGTGACCTCATCCCAACGGGGGCTTGAATACCCAGCGGGGTGGGGGAAAAGTGAGCTCATGAGGCGAATCTCCTCCAGCGGGGCATCTTTCCTCACCGCTGATGCCCTCTCCGGCGCACTTTTCCACCTCGTCACCGCCCTCGGCATTAGTCAGACAACCGAATCACTCAACCTGCCCACGGTCAATATCACCGGGAAACGATCTTCGTGAAACTAATCGTGGGGCCCATGAGCGAGCTGATCAGCGTCCCCGAGATCTCCCTCTGGGACGAACCGGACATCAGCGAAGTTCTCGCATTCTTCCAAGGCCGCATTCCTGAAGACCTGACCAAGACTGTCTCCGCGAATGGAATCACCTACGCGACCTCGCCCAGGTGCTGCCACCGGTTCTCCGGGCTCAGCAGTCCCGCGCCCACCAGATCGAGCGCGGAACGGTGATCGGCCCGGTTCGTGCTGGCTCGCGGATACCGCGGCCACAACCGCTCACCCGGCGTGCTCGCCTCAAACAACGGCCGGCTCGATACATGCGGGCGCCGCGGCCGAGATCTGGGCGTTGACATCATGTTGGTCAGTGCGGCTTGCCACCACGCCCACACCTCCCGCTCGATCCGATACCGCTCCGCCCGAGCCAACAGGGTTCCCAGCACGTTGAGCTGCAGGGCCGCCTGGTTCCGAAGATATCGGGTGCATCAACATGCGACGAACCTTCCGCGCATCACGGGGGCCCTGTCGAAGTACACGAATCTGTTGGAAGAGCCTCCTGATCATGCCAGTGGCCGCTCTCGCGGCGGTTTGGCCACCAAGATTCATCAGCTTTGCGACGGAAAAATGCGCCCGCTTGTGGTTCTTCTGGGCACCGGGCAGGGATTCGCCAATGCTCACGGAGATTATGGCTTCGCTCAGCGTCGACCGGATCGGCCCGGGACGGGCCCGCACTCGACCCGACCGGGTGCTGGCAGACAAGGCCTACTCGGCCAAAGCGCACCGGGCCATGCTGCGAAAACGCAATATCCAGGTCGTCATTTCGGAACGCTACGACCAGATTCGTAGCGCGGGGTCGATTGATTGAATCGGAACGATTGTGATGATTGTGTCGCGGGTTCAATTCCCGCTCCCGCTCCCAGAACGTATGACGAAGGCCCTGCCTCAGGCGGGGCCTTCGTCGTTTCCCGACGCGCGTAGCAGTCGCACGTGGCAGTCGCTCGATTCAGTCGCACGGGTCACGCGCGGCTGCGGGTCACGAGCGAATCCGCGAACGCCGAAACCAGCAGCACCACGGAGCCGGCACCCAGGCTGAACCCGGCCGTCACCGTGCTGATGACCCCCGGGTCCGCCGGTGCGGGTGTCGTGAGGTAGACCAGGGACATCACCCCGGCGGCCCCGCCGACCAGGGCCAGCAGGCTCTGCCGCACCAGCCCGGTGAGCAGCCGCCGGTCGTTCTGGTCCGCGAGCAGCCGCACATTGACGTTGAGGTTGCCCATCTCGAGGGCCTGCCCGATCTGGTCGAAACGCCGGGGGAGCCGGCGCACGCTGGGCAGCAGAGCCAGAAGCTCGGTGGTCAGGAGTTCGCGCACGTTGGCCGGCGCCATCTGGTCGCGGATCTGTACGCTCGCCAGCCTGCGGGACTCCTCGAGCAGGTCGAACTCCGGCATGCTGGAGCGCAGGGTGCCCTCGAGCACCGCGAACGCCCGCGCCGCCGCTACGAACTCGGCGGGGATTCCCACGCCGTACCGGGTGAGGATAGCCACCAGGACATCCACGGTCAGCACGCTGACCCGCGCGCCGGGCCCCAACTCGAACGTGATGAACGCGCTCAGCTCGCGGCGGAACGCCTTCTCGTCCGCACCGTCCCGCAGCGGGGCGACTTTGAGGAGCCCGTCGGCGATGAGCTGGGTGTCGGACTGGAGGAAAGCGATCAGCAGCTCCTGGATCGTCTCCCGCAGCTGCAGGTCGAGCCGGCCCACCGATCCGAAGTCGACTAGCGCGGGGGTGCCGTCGGCCAGCAGCATGATGTTGCCGGGGTGCAGGTCGGCGTGGAAGACGCCGTCGAAGACGATCTGGCGCACGAAGGCGCTGAGCACGGTGCGCATGGCGGCGCCGAGCTCGGCCCGAGGCGCGTCGGACGTCTCGTTCAGGTCGCTGAACGTGTCGCCGACCAGGTACTCCATCACCAGCACGCGATCGCTGGACAGAGACTCGAACAGCTCGGGGAAACGCAGGTCGCCGGCCCGCGGGCCGCGCAGCTGGAGGGCGCGCATGGCCGAGAGGTTCAGCGCCTCCAGCCGGAAGTCCAGTTGGCGCACGAGGTCGGCCGCATAGTCCTCGGCGACCGCCTTGATGCCCAGAGTTCTGGCCTGCGGAGACGTCAGGCTCATCAGGTTCGTCACCCGCACGGCGATGGCGACGTCGCGCCGCAGCTCCGGCACGATCCCTGGCCGCTGCACCTTGACGGCCACCACAGTGCCGTTCATCAGGGTCGCCCGGTGCACCTGGCCGATGGAGGCCGCGGCGATGGGGTCGGGATCGAAGCTGGCGAAGACGCCGGCGAGGGGTCCGCCGAACTCCTCCTCCAGCATCCGTTCGACCTCGCCCCAGGGGGCAGGCTTCACGCTCTGCTGAAGCGTCGCGAGGGCCCGGGCGAATTCCGGGGGCAGGAAGTCGGATCGGGTGGAGAGCAGCTGGCCCATCTTGACGAAGGCTCCACCGGCCTCCTCCAGCGCGGCCCGCAGACCCTCGGCCTGCACGGCGCGAACGGCTGCCCCGCTCGGGTTGGTCGTGAAGTCGAGCCGCCGCACCGGCAGCAGTCCATTCTTCCGGGCGATACGCACGAGTTCGGCGAAGCGGCGGCCGCGCTGCAGGAAGGGCCGCGGGGGAGCCGGGCGGCTCCGCTCGGTGGCCAGAGTCAGTTTCGGAAGGGTGATGCCGCGTGCGCCGGCCACTGTTTCAGCTCTCTTGTCGCGCGCCGGCCGGAGTGGCGGGCGATCAGGACTTCAGCATGCCCGGTCAGGATGGGAGACGGGTGCGAACCGGGTGGCACGAGGGGGCACGGACAGATCTCGGCAGGGCTCGGCCGGTCGCCCTCGGTGCCGTGAGCCGCACCGCCGCGGGAGTACTCTGGCGACGTGAAAACCTACACCGCCGCCCAGATGCGCGAGGCCGAGACTCCCTTCCTGGCCGAGGGCGTGCCGCTGATGGAGCGGGCATCGGCCGCGCTCGCCGCGGAGACGGCGGCCCTGCTCGAGGAGCTGCTCACGGAAAGCGGGGGAGTGCCGGACGCGCGGGTGCTGGTGCTGGCCGGTGCGGGGAACAACGGCGGCGACGCCCTGCACGCGGCCGCGCTGCTGGCCGCGCAGGGTGCCTTGGTGACCATCGTGCCCACGTCGGCACAGCTCCACGACGGCGGCCTCAGCGCTGCCCTGGCGGCCGGGGCGGCGCTGCTGCCCCTGGCTGAAACGGATGCCGCTCTCGCCCGAGTGGCGCGGGTATCCGCCGTGATCCTCGACGGCATCCTCGGCACCGGCACGAGCACCAGCCCGGCGCTCCGCGGGCGGGCTCGTGAGGTGGTGGCGGCCATCCTTCCCGCGCTGCACGACCCCGGTGCGCCCCTCGTGGTGGCGGTGGACTCGCCCAGCGGGATCGGCGTCGACGACGGCGCCGTGCCGGACCCCACCGTGCTGCCCGCGCACCTGACGGTGACGTTCGGAGGCTGCAAACCAGGTCTGCTGCGGGAACCCGCGGCGAGCCTGGCCGGACGAATCGTCGTGGCCGACATCGGCATCGGCGACGAGCTCGAACGGATCGCGGCCCGGGATCGCGGGTAAGTTCTCTCTCTGCTGTTTCCACGGTCGGCGCCGTTGCGTATCCGCACCCGGAGCATCAATGGACGGTAGTCATTTCCTCCCGCCCAAAGGCACTGAGGGGGGCCGATACCGTGATCACAGTTCCGCCCGCAGGGTTCGTCGCCGTCTTCGGTATGCTCCAGACCCCTGCCGGGCTGTGGCTGTTCCTGCTGGTCCCCATCTGGTTGGTGTGGGAGATCCCCGCGATGGTCAGGCATCAGCAGTTCACGTTCGATGTGCAGCGAGACAGGGCGCAGCTCGTCGACTGGTGAGGCGACGCATCCGTCGCCCGTCCCCGCTCTCGCGGGGTAGGGTGTCCGCTGGAAGACCTCGGCGTCATTGACCATGCCGGTGAGTCGGACATCCTCTCAACGCAGCGGTCATTCCGTGCGGGAGCCGGCCACCGCTCGCAGCTCGCCCAGCACCCGGCGCACCGACGCCCGCAGCAGCGTCTCGGGGCGGCTGAGAACGTCGATCTGGCGGCCGACCCGCAGGTCGTCGATCGGCAGCAGCACCAGGCCGGACCCTGGCGCCGGGGCCATCGTGTACCGGGGCAGCAGTGCGATCGCGGACCCCGAAGCGACCACGGAGGCCGCCACGAAGAACTCGTTGATGCGGTGCTCGATCCGTAGGGGGTGCCCGGCGCTCGCCGCGACGACATTCACCGCCTCCGCGAGCGGGAAGCCCGGGTGCCCGGCGATCCAGGGCTCGTCGGCGATGTCGGCGACCGACACCGACGACCGACCGGCCAGAGGATGTCCGACATGCAGCGCCACATCCAGCGGTTCGTAGAGCAGCGGGGTGACCGTGACCCGTTGCGGCCAGAGGGGATCGTGCGGCAGCCGGTGGGCGATGACGAGGTCATAGTCGGCGACCAGTGCCGGGAAATCCTGCCGTGCGACATCCTCGTCGCCGCACCGGATTGGCGTCCCGGTGGGTCCGGCCGGACTGGCCAGTCGCGAGATCAGAGGCCCGAACCAGGCCAGCCCAGCGCTGTGGAACGCCGACAGGCTCACCGGCGCGGCCGGCTCTTCGTGGAAATGTGCCACCGACTGCTCGGCGGCGGCCATCGCGGTGGACACGCTGGCGGCGGCGGTAGCGAGAGCCGTGCCGGCGGGTGTCAGCACAAGCCTGCGCCCGCGTCGTTCGGTCAGCGCCACGCCCGTGCTGCGCTGCAGCGCGGACAGCTGCTGCGACACCGCCGACGACGAGACGAACAGCGCGCGGGCCACCGCGGCGACGCTGCCGCGCTCGCCGAGTTCCCGCAGGATGAAGAGCTGATGCAGATCCATAAGCAAACACTAAAGTGTTAGTTCAGAATTGGTGATCTGGACTTAACGGATGCCGCCCGGCAGCATTGGCCCATGACCTTCCTCCCGCGGCTCGGACGTTACCGCATCGACGCCGTCCTGCTGCTTGTCGCGCTGGTCTGGGGTGGCAGCTACCTCGCCGCCAAGGTGCTGACCGAGCAGGCGAGTGTGGGCGCCGTGCTCGCGCTGCGCTTTCTGGTGGCTGCGCTGGCGCTGCTGCTGATCTGGGCGTTGAGCCGGCCTCGGCGGCCGACCCGCGCCGAGCTGGCCGGGGGCGCGCTGCTCGGGCTCACCCAGGCGGCGATTCTCTGGTTGGAGACGGCCGGCGTGGCCGTGACCTCGGCCACCAACGCGGGCCTGATCATCAGCTTGACGATCATCCTCACCCCGATCCTCGAGTCGGTCGCGGCGCGCAACTGGCTACCGCGTTCGTTCTTCGTGGCTGCGGTGCTCGCGGTCGTCGGGGTAGCGCTGCTCGTTTCCGGCAATGGTTTTCGCGCCCCGAACCCTGGCGACCTGCTCATGCTCGCCGCAGCGCTCGTGCGCGCCCTGCACGTCACCATGGTCGGCCGGGTGACCCGCGCCGACGACGCCGGCCGCCGGCCCGGGACGCTCACGATCACGCTGGTGCAGGCCGCCGTGGGTGCCCTGGCGTTCACCGCAGCGGATGCGCCGGGAACACTTCGGGCGATCGGCGCCTTCGGTCCGGCCGCCTGGCTCGGGGTGCTCTACCTCGGTCTGGCCTGCAGCGTGTTCGCGTTCCTGGCCCAGACCTGGGCGATCCGGCACACCTCGGCCGCGCGGGCCAGCCTGCTGATGGGCACCGAACCGGTCTGGGCGGTGGTCGTGGGGGTGAGCCTCGGCAGTGAGAACCTCGGCCTGGTGGCGGTGCTCGGGGCAGGCCTGATCATCGCGGGCACCTCGTGGGGACAGCGGGTGGAGCAGGGGCACCGACTACGGGCGGCGGCCGACGTGCTCGCGGTGCCGGCCCGGTCACATCCGTCGCCCGCGGCCATCGGCTGAAGCCGGGTTCGGCTGCAGCTCAGCGAGCGCGCGCGCTCGCCTGCATTAAATCCAGCCCGAACGAATTCGACGGAGATTTTGTCTGAGACGGTCTCAAACCCTCTGAAACAGCGCCTTGATGAGAAAATCTCCGTCGAATTGGTTCGACGCTACACACGGCGCTCCGTGATGAACGGCGTACACGCGCGGTGGGATTACGGGCGGAAGACGGCCTGGGCGACCACCAGGTCCTGCCAGGACATGCCGGAGCTCGTGAAGACGCGGGGACGCGACTGGTCGACGGCGACCGTGCCGGTCAGGATGTCCCGCATCGGCACCAGGGAATCGGCCTGGATCACGCCCTCCCGGAGCGGGATCAGCACGTCGCCGCCCTCCCGCAGCGCGACCTGGCTGTCTTCGACGACGACCTGCGCGCGTCCGATCAGCTCGCTGGAAAGCTCACGGGCGTCGGGCTCGTGCGACCCGACCGCCACCGTGCAGGAGTTCCGCGGCACTAGGGACCCGTCGAACAGCGGGGTGCGGGCGGTGGTGGCGCAGACGATGAGCTGAGCGTCGGCCACGGCGCCGGGGGTGCCGGTCTGCGCGGGCAGCCCGCCCGCCCGCACCTGCTCGGCCAGTGCCTCGGCGCGGCCCGGGTGCCGGCCGACCACGGTGACCCGACCGACCCGGCGGATGGCGCGCATCGCCTCGACATGCCCGCGCGCCTGGGGTCCCGCGCCGAACACCACGAGGTGCTCCACCTCGGCGGGCGCGAGCAGGTCGGCGACGGCCGCCGACACCGCCGGGGTGCGCAGGGTCGTCAGTGCGATGCCGTCGAGCAGGGCGACCGGGCTGAGCGTGACAGCATCCATCAGCAGGTAGACGCCCTGGATGCGTGACCGGCCGAGCTGCGGGTTGCCCGGCGCGACGGTGGCGATCTTGACGCCCACGAACTCCGCGGACTGCGACGGCATGAGCAGCAGCTGGCCCCGGTCGAGGGGCAGGATGCTGCGGCTGAAATCAAGCCCCGGGTCGAGCCCAGCCCGCACGGCGACCTGCAGGGCGCGCGCCGCGGCGCCGACGCCGACGCGGGCGAAGATCTCGTCGGCGGAGATCCACGAGGTGGGTGCATCGGAAGCCATGCTCCGACTTTACGTGTCGGAGTGTGGGGGCAGGTCACCCCGATGATGTCCTGCCCCCGACGAGGGGTGCTTCGCTCCGGTCTCATACGGACCCTGCAATCAGGGACTAAGGACCGGTGTTCGGGGAGCCACCCTGCCTGTGTTGAAGCGTACGACGATGCCGCGCCCGGCGGAAGGGTCTGGACAAACGCGGCCGCATTTGGTTTCGCGGGCTGACTCGGGGTGACGCGGGGTGACACAGGCCGGCTCGGGCTAGCGCCCCGAACGAATTCGACGGAGATTTTGCCAGAGTTGCTCCTCAACGCGCCTAAAAAGCAGTTCTGCACGAGAATCTCCGTCGAATTGGTTCAATATCGATGAGGACTCACTCACCTAGGCTTGGTGCGACAGGGTTGTTGGCAGGGGCAAGGGAGAGTGCGAATGACTGAGCAGAACCTGACTGAGCAGAACCTGACTGAGCAGAGCCTGACTGAGCAGAGCCTGACTGAGCAGAGCCTGACTGAGCAGAACCTGACTGAGCAGAACCGGGTGGTCGTGGTCGGCGACGCACTCATCGACGAGATGCTGAGCCCGGGGTCCCGCCTGGAGTTCCCCGGCGGCGCCGCCCTCAACGTGGCCGTCGGCCTGGCCGTGCTCGGTGTGCCGACCACCCTGATCGCCATGGTCGGCGACGACGCCGACGGTGCCCGGCTGCGCGAGTTCCTCGCCGCGCACGACGTGACGTTGGTCGCCACACCCGGGCCGTTTGGCAGCTCCCGCGCTACCTCCGACCGCACCGACGGCGAGCCCACCTACGCCTTCAACGAGGCCGCACGGAAGCGCCGCATCGAGTTCGGCCCGGCCGAGCGCGCAGCCCTGGACACCGCCCGCCTCGTGGTCGTGAGCTGCTTCCCTTTCGATGACACGGCCCAGACGGATGCCTTCATCGCCGCGGTCGCGGAGCCGGAACGCCGCCTCGTGATCGACCCGAATCCGCGTTCGGGCATGCTCGCCGACGGCGACCTGTTCGTGGCGAACTTCGAACGAATCGCTGCCCGGAGCCTCCTCACGAAGGTGGGGGACGAGGACGCCGAGCTGCTCTACCGCAGCACCCTCGAAGAGTTGCGGGAGCGGCTGCTGGCTGCCGGCACGCAGACGGTGCTGGCCACGGCCGGGCGCGCGGGGGCATCCGTTGCCTGCGGCGCCGATCTGCGGGTCAGCGAGCCGATCGCCTTGCTTCCCGGCGCCGTCGTCGACACCATGGGCGCGGGCGACGCCACCCTCGCCGGGGCCGTGCAGACCATGCTGACGAGGGGCGTGCCCACGGATGCTGCGGGCTGGCAGGCCCTGCTGGCCGACGCCATGCTGATCGCGGCCGCCACCTGCCGCCGGGAGGGTGCCCTGCTGCGCGTACCCACCGCGGGTTAGGCGTCGCTGGCCGGTCTAGGCGGCGCCGGCCGGCTTGACCGCCCGCACAATGGCGCCGTGCATCCCGTCGGTCACCTCGTGGGTCAGGGTGACGCCCACCTGCTCGAAGCCCGCGGCGGCGAGCAGGGACTTGTACTCCGTGATCGAGAGCGCGCCGGCGATGCAGCCCACGTGGGAGCCGCGCTCGGCCCGCTGGGCGGGAGCGAGGTGGTTCTCGGCCACGACGTCGGACACTCCGACGCGGCCGCCGGGCCGCAGCACGCGAAACATCTCGCCGATCACGGCGGGTTTGTCCGTCGACAGGTTGATCACGCAGTTGGAGATGACGACGTCGACGCTGCCGGAGCCTAGTGGGATCTCCTCGATCGTGCCTTTCAGGAACTGGACGTTCTGCGCCTGGGCTGCGGCCGCATTATGCCGGGCAAGGTCGAGCATCTCGTCGGTCATGTCGAGGCCGTAGGCGAACCCGGTGGGGCCGACCCGGCGGGCGGAGAGGAGCACGTCGATGCCTCCGCCCGAGCCGAGGTCGAGCACGGTTTCGCCGGCCTGCAGGTCTGCGACCGCCGCGGGGTTGCCGCAGCCGAGGCTCGCCAGCAGGGCCGCGCCCGGGAGGTCCGCGGTCGACGCGTCGTCGTAGAGCGCGGAGCCGAAAACCAGGCTCTCGTCGATGGCGGCCGGTTCGCAGCAGCCGGCGGCAGGCGTCTCGGTGAGCAGCGACCGACGCCCCTCATTCGTAACCGAGACGGCCACGCTCGCGTAGCGGGCCCGCACCTCTTCGCGCACCGGGTTACTATTCTCGCTCATGGCGTTCTCCCTCGACTGGGACCTACATACATTGATGACTATCGATGCAATCTACCGCCGAAAATCGATCGCCGTCAATCCACGCGCGTGAGGGGACGCAAATCGACTCTCCCGGGCCGGATGCGGGCCCGACGCGGCAGCCTGGTCGCGGCGCGGGCGCCCCTTCCGGAAAGATCAGCCGACATCGACCGGCTCCAGGGTGGGCCGCTTGGGCGGGCGGCCGTCTCCGGAGGAGCGTCCGGTGAGCCGGCGTCCGATCCACGGCAGCACGAACTCGCGGTAATACGCGGTCGTGCTCTGCACCTGCTCGTCGGCCGCGGCGGGCGCATCCAGCCACTCCACCGGAACCGGCACCCCCAGCTCGGCCAGCACGTTTGTGGCCACCCGGGTGTGCCCGAGCGCGTTGAGGTGCAGTTTGTCGACCGACCAGAACCGCTTGTGCTCCAGCTCGGAGTCGGCCCAATTGTCGACGAGCGTGACGCCCGGCCGGTCGAAGGCGGCGCGCGCGGCATCCGCCAGCTGATCGCCACGCCGGCGCATCAGGTTGCCGAGCGGCAGGTGGTGCGAGGGATTGCCGCCGCTGAGCACCAGCACGTGCACGCCCTGCGTCTCGGCCCGGTCGACGACCTTCCGCATCAGGTCGACCACATAGGGGATCTCGACCCGCGGCCGCATCACGTCGTTGCCGCCGCCGCAGATGCTGAGCAGGTCGGGGCCGAGCGCGAGCGCGGACTCCAGCTGCTCCGCCACGATCGGGCCGAGCAGCCGACCGCGCACGGCGAGGTTGGCGTAGGAGACGGGGTGGGTGGATGCCGCGGCGAGCCCGAGCGCGACCAGGTCGGCCCAGCCGCGCACCTGGCCGCCCGGCAGGTCGTCACCGACGCCTTCGGTGAAACTGTCGCCCATGGCCACAAAGCGATGGAACATCCGGACCCCCCGTCTCGGTACTGCGTGTGTGTCCCGGTTCCGGGCTCGGCTACGCGCTCGGGTGGGTGTGCCGGGTTCCGTGGGTCTGCTCGGTGCCCTGGCCCTGCTCGACCGCAAGGTTCCACCGTGCGTTGAGCACGTCGCGGGCCTGCTGGGCCGCGCGGCGCACCTCTTTGTCGGGGTCGCGCAGACGCTGCACGATGGTGGCGAGGTGGTCGGCGGTGCCCTGGGCGGCCAGCGCGTGCAGGGCCGCGGCGCGCACGCGCGGAACCTCGTCGGTGGTCAGGCGCACCAGCTTGGGCGCCACCTCGAGGCCGCGCAGCAGGACGACCTTGGCGCACATCTCGCGCACCCGCCAAGCCTGGTTGTTCATGCCGACGACGATGTACGGTGCCGCCGAATCGCCCCAGACGTAGAGCAGCGCACGGGCACCCCACAGCTCGGGCCAGTAGAGGGCGGGGGCACCTTCGAGGATGCCCAGGGCGTGGCGTCCGCCGGCGTAGAGCAGGAAGTCCTTGCCGGCGTTCTTGGCGCGGAGTAGCGCGACGGAATTGTCGATGACGGCCTGTTCGCCATAATGCGCGACGGCCGCATGGATGCGTTCGGCCGTGGGCAGGTCGATGGGAAGGTCGGGATGTGGCTCTAATTTGTTAGGCATGACGTGTCTACGCTAGCAAGCGGGCGTGTCGCAGGCCAATGCCGGACTGTCAGGCGGGGCGTTCCGGGGAGGCAAACGTGCGCTCGAACCCGGTCGCGTTCTCGTAGATCCCGTAATTGCCGATCTCCCGGTAGCCGAGGCGCCGGTACAGCGCGAGCGCCTCCGGCTGCGCGTGGCCCGTCTCCAGGCGCAGGTGCCGGTAGCCGAATTGCTGCGCCACCTCCTCGAGGGCGGCGAGCAGGGCCACGGCGTGGCCCTGCCGGCGGTAGGCCGGGTTGGTCCACATCCGTTTCACCTCGCCGGTCGTCTCGCTCAGGCGACGGATGCCGCCACCCGCCACCGTCACGCCCCCATCGAGCAGCACGAGGAAGGTGCCGCTCGGCGGGGCGAAGGCATCCGCCGGCACGTCGTGCACCGAGTCGCCGTCGCCGTAGCGCTCGTCATACTCCCGCGCCAGGTCGGCCAGGAGCGGGACCACCTCAGGGTCACCCAGACGCACGCGCTTGATCTTCACACCAGCCAGTCTGCCCGATGGCGCCGTCCCCGGCCGAGGCCGGTAAACTCGGCCTGTGTCTGTCAACCCCGAACTGCAGGGCCGGGTCTTCCCGCCCGTCGCCCCCTATCTCGTCGGCCGGGA
This sequence comes from Cryobacterium sp. TMT2-4, assembly GCF_004402575.1. NCBI lineage: Bacteria > Bacillati > Actinomycetota > Actinomycetes > Micrococcales > Microbacteriaceae > Cryobacterium > Cryobacterium sp. TMT2-4. The sequence continues at coordinate 167,000 of NZ_SOGE01000014.1, forward strand.
GAAGGTGCGCGAGTTCTCCCGCGCGGTCTTTGCCACGAGTCCGATCAACCTCGACCCGGAGGCCGCGCGCGCCGCGGGCTACGCCGACGTCGTCGCCCCGCCCACATTCGCCGTGGTCGTTCAGGAGGCCACCCTGGCGCAGCTTCTGGCCGTCCCGGATGCCGGCATCGACTTCACCCGCGTCGTGCACGGAGACCAGCGGTTCACGTTCAGCCGCCCGATCGTGGCCGGTGACGAACTCACCGCCACGCTCCACGTGGCCGGCGTAAAGAGCCTCGGCGGCCACTCCATGGTGACGGCCGTGTCAACCATCGTCGACGCCGCCGGCGCGCACGTCGTGACCGCGACCTCCACCCTTGTCGTCAGGGGAGACGAATGACCATCATCGCTACGCCCCGCCTCGCTGACCTGACCGTCGGAGACGTCGTCGCCGAGGGCACGTTCCCGCTCACGCGCGACTCCCTCGTGCACTACGCCGGGGCATCCGGAGACTTCAACCCCATCCACTACCGCGACGACGTGGCCGTGTCCGTGGGACTGCCCGGCGTGCTCGCGCACGGCATGCTCACCATGGGCTTCGCCGTTCAGCCGGTCGTCGCCTGGGTCGGCGACCCCGGCCGCATCGTGGACTATCAGGTGCGGTTCACCCGCCCCGTGCTCGTGCCGGCCGACGGCGCGGCGGTCGTGACCGTGGTCGCCAAGGTCGGCGCCATCGACACGGATGCCGGCGTCGCCCGCATCGACCTCATCGTGTCGTCGGGCGAGGTGACTGTGCTGGGCAAGGCGCAGGCACGCGTGCGCCTGGTCTGAGTGGTCGTTCCCGATGACGAGCCCCGCTGCCTCCGCGCCGACCTTTGCCGACCTGACCACCATGGGCGTCGGCGGCCCTGCCGCCCGGATGGTGTCGCCCGCCACCGAGCAGGACCTTGTCGACCAGACCCTGATCGTGTGGGCCTCGGGCGATGAGTGGCTGCTGCTCGGCGGCGGATCGAACACGATCGTGGCCGACGAGGGCTTCGACGGTACGGTGATCCGGGTGCTGACCCGCGGGGTGGACGTTGTCTCGGCTTCCTCTCCCGCGTCCCCTTCGCCGTCTGATCACCCGGACCGGCTGGTGCTGCGAGTGCAGGCTGGCGAGCCCTGGGACGAGCTGGTGGCCTACACCGTGGCGCAGGGCTGGTCCGGTATCGAGGCACTCTCCGGCATCCCCGGTTCGACCGGGGCCTCCCCGGTGCAGAACATCGGCGCCTACGGCCAGGAACTCGGCAACAGCCTGGCTGCCATCGACTTCCTCGACTACGACAGTGGCGAACGGCGACGGATGGAGGCTGGCGAGCTCGAACTGGGCTACCGCACCTCGGCTCTGAAACAGGGGCTCCGCGGTCTGGTGATCGCGGTCGAATTGAACCTGCACGACACGCAGAGCGAGGCATCCGTTCTCGGCGGCGCGCTCAGCCGGCCGGTGTCCTACCCGCAGCTTGCGACCGCACTCGGCGTGCAGCTGGGCGATCGGGTGCCGCTCGCGCAGCTGCGGGGCGCCGTCCTGGCCCTGCGCGCGGGGAAGGGCATGGTGCTCGACCCGAATGACGCTGATACCCGCAGCGCCGGCTCCTTCTTCACCAATCCGATCGTGTCGCTGGCGTTTTCGCGCACATTGCCGGACGCCGTGCCCCGCTGGCCGCTCGGCGAGCAGGAACTGCCCGACCGGGTGATCCCGCTCGACGAGTATGCCGGCGTCGGACCGATCCCCGGGGAGCGGTCCGTGCCGCTCGTGAAGCTGAGCGCCGCCTGGCTGATCGAGCACTCCGGGATCTCGCGCGGCTTCCGGCTGCCGGGCTCCCGCGCCGCGATCTCCAGCAAGCACACCCTTGCGCTGACCAACACTGGCGGGGCCACCGCCGACGAGATCGCGCAGCTCGCCCGGCTGGTGGAGGCTCGCGTGCAGTCCGAGTTCGGCGTGATCCTGCAGCCCGAGCCCGTGCTCGTCGGCCTCGACGCCTAGCGCGGCCCGCGCCGCTCTCGCGGGCCTGAAGCCGTCAAACCGGGGTGTGAGCGCGGGCGGGGGCGTCAGCCGGCGCGGCGGAGCGCGGCGATGATGCCGACCACGATTAGCAGGAGTCCGATCACAATCACGCCGCCGAGCAGCCAGAGCGTGGGATCGGCGGGAGCAGGTACCAGCACCCCGAGCAGCACGTAGCCGGCCAGGGCGAGCAGGATCACTCCCCAGACGATCGTGCTGAACAGCGGGCGGCGGAGAAGTCGCATGGATGCCTCGGGGTACGCCGGTTCGGCGGCGGCGGCGGTCGGGGCCGCGGCGCGGGCCGTCGGCACCGGCGCGACCGGAAACGGCGGGTCCGAGGCGAGAAACGCCTGTGCCGTCGCTGGCGGCTCGACGGAGGGCTCCATCGCGTAGTCAGGGATGGGGCTCGGACAGGCGACCGTGTGAGCCGGGGCTGCACGGGTGGTCTCAACCTCCACCTCGTGACCGCTCTCCCCATGGCCCTCGGGCTCGGCGGGCGCGGGGTCAGGTGCTGCCGTCACGGACGTGACGGCATCCGTGGGCTGATCGTCGAGCGGCCGGGCGAACGGCGGGTTCGGCGGCTCGTTCGGCGGCTGGTTCGGGTCGGGGGTCGTGGTCATCAGGGTTCCAGACGCGAGGGGCCGACGACAGTGACCTGGCCGAGCGCCGTCCAGACGCGGACGCGGGCCACGGTGCCGGTGCCGTCGTCGTTGAAGGTACGCGAGTCAGAGTAGAAGGCGCCGCCCTGCTGCACGGCGACCGAGCCGCCGACGTAGTCGATCCTGCCGGCCAGCGCATTCGTCTCCACCAGCACGGCCCGGCCGCGGGGCAGGATCAGCTCGGTGACGCCCACGCCCATCCAGATATCGATCGTGCGGTCCTCCACGCTCGCCGCGTTGAGGGCCGTGAGATCGATGGTGGCCCGGCCGGAGAGCACGGCATACCCCGGGGGAGCAGCGTCGGCATCGGCGCTGACCGTCCAGACCGGGATGCCGACCAGGAAGAACGCGGTGCCGCTCGGGAATAGGCCCAGCAGCACCAGGGCCACCGCCGCAAGGAAGGCGAACCCACCCAGGGCGCCGCTCTGCTTTCCGCGAATGCCCGACACGATGATGCCAACGGCCAGCACCCCCAGCGTGACGGCCAGGCCCAGCACCAGTGCGGCATCCGACCAGTTGCCGCCCGACCACACACCGGCGGCGACCGCGCCGCAGAGCAATGCCGACCCGAGCACGATCGCGCTGAAGCCGGCCCCGGGGCGAAGGTCGCGCCAGGAGCCGCGTCCGGGTGGTGGCGCGGCAGGGCCGCCGACGGTGACGGCGCCGCCGGCTGTGCCGGCTGTCCCGGAGCTGCCCGCTGCTTCGGCGGGCTGCATGGCCCCGAAAGCGACACCGGCCCCGATGCCTTCCGCGGCGGTGCTGTGCGGGTACCCGCCGGCCGGCGCCGTGGTGCGTCGGGCCAGGAAGAACACCAGCCAGATGAGCCCGATCGTCACCCCGACGCTCCAGCCCACCGCGAGTGTGGTCGCCAGCCAGTCGGGCAGCACGGCCGCCGGGCTCTGCCACCACAGGCTGCGCGTGTAGGAGGCAGAGCTGATGCCCACCAGCGCGATGATCCCGATCATGACGGGCGGAAAGACGCCGCGAACGGCCTGTTCGGCATGGATGCGACCGGTCGGGCCGGGCAGGAGAGCCCAGCCGACCGCGCACGTGAACAGAACCGGACCGCCGAGGACGCCCAGCGCGATGGTCACAACTCGCACCAGCGTGGGGTTCAGCCCAGCTCGCAGTGCGACTCCGCCGCAGACGCCGGCCAGCCAACGGTCGCTCCCGCGCACGATCCCCGTGGAACGGATTGCGGCGAAGAAGTCGTTGCTCCCGTCGGAGGGGGTGGGGGGAGTGCCGGGCCCCGCGGCCGACGGCGTCGTCTGGCTCTCGGGTGCGTCGGTCATGCTGCCAGTGTGCTCGCGGTGGCCCGAGCCGACAATGCCGGGTGTCGTTCGGTGAGTGAGCCCTGATGGCTGCGGGCGATGGGGGTTCGCGGCTCGGGGTTCCGAGGTCGTTGTTCTGGAGGCCGACGCAGGCGTGCAGTGGACCGCGACGCGGGATGGACGTGCGCTGCAAACGCCATGTCGGTCGAGTCTGGGCCCTGCCGCAACTCGTCCCGAACGAATTCGACGGAGATTTCACTCTGAACAGCGCGTTTGGGCTCAAAAATGGGTGTTTGGCCCAAAATCTCCGTCGAGTTGGTTCGAGGCCGGGCCCGGTGCTCATCCTGTGATGAACAGTGTCCACGCGGTGCGGTCAGCTCTGACCTTCCGTGAGCGACACAACAAGCCGTTCAGGAGTCACGCTCCTAGGTGTCCTTGCGGATCCAGCGAAACGTGACCCGGCTGAGCACCAGCCCCACCACCAGCCAGATGAGCAGGCTCAGCGCGATCAGCGGAAAGTCCCGGGAACCGCTCTGCTCAAGGTTCGCGAAGCTGTCGGGCAGGAACACTCCGCGCATGCCCTTCGCCATCCACTTCAGTGGGAATACGATGGCCGCGTTCTGCATCCAGTCGGGCAGCAGGTAGAACTGCAGATAGACGCCGGAGATGAACTGCAGGATCGGCACGATGGGGATGACCAGCGGCAGCGGAATGCCGACGATCAGGGCGGCGGTGTGATGACTGAGGAAGGCGCCGGGTGGTATCCGTCGCAGGATAGCGGTGCGGCGCTCGAGCGTGGACAGGGTGCCGGAGATTGTCCACAGCCCCGGCCGAGCGACAGGAAGGGGGGAGCAGAAGGGCCCCTGACCCCCCAAGCTGTCGGTTCACCGGCGAGCCGTTTGGCGCGCTGCGCTAGGCGAACAGTCGCTGGAGGCGCTGCACGCCCTCGAGCAGGGCCGCGTCGCCGAGCGCGTAGGAGAAGCGCAGGTAGCCGCTGGGGCCGAACGCCTCGCCGGGCACGACGGCCACCTCGGCCTGGTCCAGGATAAGATCGGCCAGCTCCAGGGAGGTGGTCGGGGTGACGCCGCCCCAGGTGCGTCCGAGCAGGCCGGTGACGTCGGGGTAGACGTAGAACGCCCCCTGCGGCGTCGGCGTGACGATGCCGGGGATCGTGTTCAGCTCGGCGACGATGACCTGTCGGCGACGGTCGAAGGCATCCCGCATGGCGATCGCGGCATCCTGAGGGCCGTTGAGTGCGGCGATCCCGGCGCGCTGGGAGATGTTCGACACGTTCGACGACAGGTGCGACTGCAGGTTGGCGGCGGCCTTAATCGCGTCCTGCGGGCCGACCATCCAGCCGAGCCGCCAGCCGGTCATCGCGTAGGTCTTGGCGACGCCGTTGACCAGGATGGTGCGGTCGGCCAGCGCGGGGACGGCCTCGACGATCGAGATCGCACGCACGCCGTCATACGTGAGGTTCTGGTAGATCTCGTCGCTGACGATCCAGAGGCCGTGTTCCTCGGCCCACTCGCCGATGGCCTTCGTCTGCTCGGGGGAGTAGACGGCTCCGGTGGGGTTGGACGGCGACACGAACAGCAGCACCTTGGTGCGCGGCGTGCGCGCCGCCTCGAGCTGCTCGACGGTGACGAGGTAGCTCTGGTCACTGCCGGCGAAGACGTCGACCTGCACGCCGCCGGCCAGCCGGATCGACTCCGGGTAGGTGGTCCAGTACGGCGTGGGCACGAGCACCTCATCGCCCGGGTCGAGCAGCGTGGCGAAAGCCTGGTAGACGGCCTGCTTGCCGCCGTTGGTGACGACCACCTGGCTGGGCGAGATCGCCAGGCCGCTGTCACGGAGCGTTTTGGCCGCAATGGCCTCGCGCAGGTCGGGCAGCCCGGCCGCCGGAGTGTACCGGTGGTTCTTCGGGTCGCGGACCGCCAGTAGGGCGGCTTCGACGATGTGCTCCGGGGTGGGGAAATCAGGCTCGCCCGCGGCGAAACTGATGACCGGCCGGCCGGCGGCCTGCAGGGCCTTCGCCTTGCCGTCCACCTTGAGGGTCGCGGACTCCGCAATGGAGCCGATTCGGGTAGAGATGCGCTTGGATTCGTGGGCCACGCTTCGAGCATACGGGGCTGCCTCGTTCTGCTGGGGCTGTCTCGGCTTTACAGTGGCCCCCGGGTGACCTAGACTCGACGAGGTAATTCAATTCTGCCAAGCTTTTTTGCGCCCGCTTGTCGGTTCGTTCCGGGGTCCGAGTGTCTCGAGGTAGTTTGAATTTCGTTCCATAGGGTGGTGGCTCAATTGGTAGAGCAGCGGTCTCCAAAACCGCAGGTTGCAGGTTCGAGTCCTGTCCGCCCTGCAAGTCGGTGGCATTCCGTCGGCACATGAAAGGTGTAATCAGGTGGCCCGAAAAGTTGTCGACGAACCCAGTGAGGAAATCGTCGCAAACGCGAAACTTGCGCTCGATTCCAAGCGCGGTCCTTTCGCTCGGATGTCCCTGTTCATCAAGCAGGTCATGGCGGAGCTCCGCAAGGTCGTCACCCCCACCCGCAAAGAACTCCTCAGCTACACGGGTGTGGTGCTGGTATTCGTTGTCATCATGATGGCCATCGTTTCCGCCTTCGACTGGATGTTCGCGCTCGCCGTCACGTACGTGTTCGGAACGCCGGGCGGGTAGGCAACTTCCGGTGCCGCATCCGCTCCCAGCGGTCGCAGCCACGCATCAATGAAGAAGAGTCACTGCAGAATTCAGGGCAAACGCTGTTTGGGTCACGGTTTCGTGCCCACGCAATAGAAAAGGATTGAAATTTAGTGACTGACACGAATCACGACGATGTCGACTGGGCCACCGCCGCCGAGCAGTCCTCCACCGAGGACGAGGCGCAGGAGGGCAACACCCTCGCCGCTGAAGAAGACTCCGTAGAGGCTGCCGAGCAGGTCGCCGTGCACGTGTTCGACCCGAGCATGGGCGTCGAAGTCAACCTCGACGCCGCGCTCGACGCGTTGGTCGAGCCCGCTGACCCCGACGCCGACGCTCTCGTCGACGAGGCCCTCGACATCGATTCCGACGACGAGGCCGAGGCCGCCGTCGAGGCCGTGGAAGACGAAGACGAAGTGGCAGTCGAGGCTGAAGAGGCAACGGATGTCGGTGCCGAGCCCGCCGAGGACGAGACCCCCGAAGACCCCTACGAAGAATTCCGCAAGGAACTGCGCTTCCAGCCCGGCAAGTGGTTCGTCATTCATTCCTATGCCGGCTTCGAACGCCGCGTGAAGTCGAACATCGAGAACCGCAAGCAGTCGATGGCCATGGAAGATTTCATCTACCAGGTCGAGGTTCCGATGGAAGACGTCGTCGAGATCAAGAACGGCCAGCGCAAGATGGTCACCCGGGTGCGCATCCCCGGCTACGTGCTCGTTCGCATGGACCTCAACGAAGACAGCTGGTCCGTGGTGCGTCACACGCCCGGCGTCACCGGATTCGTCGGCAACGCGCACAACCCCACGCCGCTTCGCTTCGAGGAAGCCTTCGGCATGCTGAAGAGCCTCGTCGAGATCCAAGACGTCCCCACCGCCAAGACCGGCGGACACGGCGGCAAGGTCCCTACCCGCGCCCTCCCGGCCGAGATCGACTACGAGATCGGCGAGACGATCACGATCAAGGAAGGCTCGTTCGCGGGCCTGCCCGGATCGATCAGCGAGATCAAGGCGGAAAGCGGCAAGCTCATCGTGCTGGTTTCCCTCTTCGAGCGCGAAACCCCGGTCGAGCTCAGCTTCGACCAGGTCACCAAGCTCTAAAGGGACTGAACACCCTCCCCACGGATTCAAGTTCACCGGGGCCCGTCCGGGCCACCGGGAGAGCGGCCCCTGGCTGCTCGTCATTACAAAGTAAGGAAGAACAATGGCACCGAAGAAGAAGGTAACCGGTCTGATCAAGCTTCAGATCAAGGCCGGCGCCGCCAACCCCGCACCGCCCATCGGGCCGGCGCTGGGTCAGCACGGCGTCAACATCATGGAATTCTGCAAGGCGTACAACGCTCAGACGGAATCCCAGCGCGGCAACGTCATCCCGGTAGAAATCACCGTCTACGACGACCGTTCATTCACTTTCATCCTGAAGACTCCGCCGGCGGCGGAGCTCATCAAGAAGGCGGCCGGCGTCGCCAAGGGCAGTGGAACCCCGCACACCGTCAAGGTTGCGAAGCTCACCCAGGCCCAGGTCCGCGAGATCGCCGAGGCCAAGATGGTCGACCTCAACGCGAACGACCTCGACGCAGCGTCGAAGATCATCGCCGGCACCGCCCGCTCCATGGGCATCACGGTCGAGGCCTAACCACCTCCCCCAGGCATTCCGCCACCAGCAGTACGTGGAAGAGCCAGCCAGGCTCGCACCACACTCTCAATTTCGTTTTACAGGAGATTCAACATGGCACAGAAGTCAAAGGCCTACCGGGCCGCGGCCGAGAAGATCGACGCAGACAAGCTCTACACCCCGACCGAGGCCGTCACCCTGGCCCGGGAGACCGGCTCCGCGAACTTCAACTCGACCGTCGAGGTCGCGCTCAAGCTCGGCGTCGACCCTCGCAAGGCTGACCAGATGGTTCGCGGTACCGTGATTCTTCCTCACGGCACCGGTCGCACCGCCCGCGTCATCGTCTTCGCAACGGGCCCCGCGGCCGAAGCGGCAATCGCTGCTGGTGCCGACGAGGTCGGTGGCGACGAGCTCATCGAGAAGGTGGCCGCCGGCTACACGTCGTTCGACTCCGCCGTCTCGACCCCGGAGCTCATGGGCAAGGTCGGTCGTCTCGGTAAGGTTCTCGGCCCGCGCGGACTCATGCCGAACCCGAAGACCGGAACCGTGACGCCTGACGTCGCGCGCGCCGTGTCCGACATCAAGGGCGGAAAGATCGCGTTCCGCGTCGACAAGCACGCCAACGTGCAGTTCGTCGTCGGCAAGGTGTCCTTCACCGCCGAGCAGCTGAATGAGAACATCAGCGCCGCTCTCGAGGAGATCGTTCGCCTCAAGCCCAGCTCCTCCAAGGGCCGTTACATCATGAAGGGTGCCGTTTCGACCACGTTCGGCCCCGGCATCGCTCTCGATGTGAACAGCATCTAGTCAGTTCCACCGCAGCCCGGCTGCACCAGGAAGGGCCCGTCAAAAGACTGGGCCCTTCCCTCGTTAACGGATGCTCACTCGCTGGCCATCGTGGGGCGTGCGTCTCTGCGTGCGGGGTCGTCCCGATCGGTGTTCTGCGGGTGCGCGCGAAGCATCGCGGCGACCGCGATCGCGTCGCCCTCCGGCTGGTGCGAGGTGGTGTGCGGCTTCGCGATGAAGAGGTACAGCAGGCCGCTGCCCATCACTACAGCCAAACCGATCAGCACGATCCAGTCGTCGAGGAACACCCCGGTCGTGCCCGGGCGCGCCAGCAGGATCATGGCGGAGATCCCGTAGGCCAGGGCGATGATGTTCACGATGAACCCGAGAGGTCCCAGGCTGAACGGCCCGGCCGGACGCCACCCCTTGAACCGCTGGCGGAGCGCGGCCAGAACCACGGCCTGGAACGCGACATAGATGCCGAGCACCGCGAAGGCCGTGATCTGGGTCAGGATCGTGCTGCCGCCCAGGTAGATCACAACGCAGAGCAACAGCGGGATCGTGGACGCGACGATCAGTGCGTTGACCGGCACTGCCGTGCGCGGGGACACCTGGCCCAGCCAGGTCTTGCCGGGGACCATCCCGTCTCGTGCGAAAGAGAAGATCAGGCGGCTGGCCGCGGCCTGCAGGCTGAGCACGCAGGACAGGAAGGCCGTGATCGCCACTATGAGGAACAGCGTGGCACCGACCGTGCCGAGGGTCGCGTCCAGGATCGCGGGGATCGGGTCGATGTCTGTCCCGTCGACCACGGCCTGCAGGTCCGGCGCGGCCAGGACGTACCCGCCGAACGAGAACAGGGCGGAGACGCCGCCGACCAGGATGGTGAGGATCATGGCCCGGGGGATACCTCTGGCCGGGTCGGGCACCTCCTCGGCCACGTCGCCGCAGGCTTCGAAGCCGTAGAACAGGAACAGTCCGGCAAGCGCGGCCCCGAGGAACGCGGTGGCGTAACTGCCGTCACCCTCGACGCCCAGGGTGTCGAAGAAGACGCTGAACTCCTGCTTGCGCTGGAAAAGGAGTAGGTAGAGGCCGAGACCGATCACGCCGATCAATTCGGCAGCGAGCCCGATCCGGGCCGCGCGGGCCAGCATCTTCGTGCCGGAGAAGTTGAACGCGAAGGCCACGACGAGAAAGAGCACCGAGAGCCCGAGCGTGACCTCTTTGGTGACGGGCGCGTTGATCAGGCTGGCGAGGAACCCGCTGCCGAATTCCGCGACGGCGGTGATTGTGACGAGCATCGCCCAGACGTAGACCCAGGCGGTCATCCATGCGTACCTCTTGCCCCAGAGACGACGTGTCCACGGGTAGATACCGCCCGCGATCGGGTATTGGGACACCACCTCGCCGAAGACCAGTGCCACCAGCAGCTGGCCGGTGCCCACGATCACCAGCCAGAAGATCGAGGGTGGCCCGCCCGTGCTCAGGGCCAGGGCGAACAGCGAGTAGACGCCGACGAGCGGCGAGAGGTAGGTGAAGCCAAGGGCGAAATTGCCCCAGAGCGACATCGAACGATGGAAGGTGTCTTCGTAGCCGAGGGCCTCGAGGTGCTCGGCGTCGCCGAGCCCTTTCCTCTGGGATGACGCGTGTGATGACATGGGAACCTTTCCGATCGAGCCGGAGAGCGAGAATGTGCTCACCATAGTGCTGTGCGCGAGCAAACGCACGGAACCGATGGATCCAACTTTCACCGAGAGTTCCCGTTCGCAGTTCCTGTCTCCGGGTCACGACCCGCCCGGTAGGATCGGAGTCAGAGCGGCCACTGGCGGAGTCCTGTGGTCCGAGTCGACGGGGACAGAGGTGGGTCGTGCCGCAGGACGCAACCGGGCAGCCGTTGGCGGGCCTTCGGGTCGCGGATTTCTCCCGGGTACTGGCCGGCCCCTACGCCACCATGATGCTGGCCGACTTCGGCGCTGATGTGATCAAGATCGAGAGCCCGGTCGGCGACGACACCCGGCAGTGGCTGCCGCCGGTCGACGCGCAGGGGGACTCCACCTACTTCGGGTCGGTGAACCGCAACAAGCGCAGCGTCGTCTGCGACCTCGGCACCGATGCGGGACTGGCCGTGGCCCGGCGACTCGCCGAGACCGCCGACGTCGTGGTGGAGAACTTCCGGCCCGGCGTGATGGACCGGTTTGCTCTGGGCTTCGAGCAGCTGCGGGCCGTCAATCCGAGCTTGGTCTACTGCTCGATCACGGGCTTCGGCGCGGGGGCCGGCGCCCGCCTGCCCGGCTACGACCTGCTCGTACAGGCTGTCGGCGGGCTGATGAGCGTCACCGGTCGCCCAGACGAAGAGCCGAGCAAAGTGGGGGTGGCCCTCGTGGACGTGCTCTCCGGGCTCAACGCGGTCAGCGGCGTCCTACTCGCCCTGCGTGCGCGTGATGCGACCGACGCGGGCGGGACCGCCGGCCACCGGGTGGAGGTGGACCTGCTGACCACCCTGCTCTCCGCACTGACCAACCAGGCCGCGGGCACCCTCGCGACCGGGCAGTCACCGACCCGGATGGGCAATGCGCACCCGAGCATCGCGCCGTACGAGCTGTTCGACGCCGCCGACCGGCCGCTGGTGATCGCGGTGGGCAACGATCGCCAGTTCCGCACCCTGGTGCGACTGCTCGGGGCTCCCGCCCTGGCCGACGACGACCGGTTCCGCGGTAACGCCGACCGGGTGCGGCACCGCACGGTGCTGAAAAAGTTGATTGAGGACCGGCTCCGGCCCGAGCCCGCGGCGCACTGGGTGGGCGTTCTGACCGATGCCGGTGTGCCGGCCGGCCAGGTCAACACCCTCGACGAGGCGTTCGCCTTCGCCGCCGCGCTGGGGCTCGACCCGGTGGTGGAACTGGGTGCGGCCGGCCGCACCAGCCGCCAGGTTGCCAACCCCATCCACCTCGCCGGCCGCCCGGCCGCCTACCGCCTGTGCCCGCCGCGGCTGGGCGAGCACGAGGGCGCCGACTGGCTCGCCCCGTCCCCGACCGCTGCCCCAGGGCGAGCCCCCGTACCAGCCCCCGTACCAGCCACAGATCTCGCTCGTGTTCCGCCGACCCCCAAAGGACTCTCGTGACCGCCGCAGGCCGCCCCACCCCGCTTGTGCCCAGCCCGCTGGTCGACACCGTCTTCGACCTCGATGCCCTGCTCGAGCCGGAGGAGATCGTCTGGGCGCGCGCGGCGCGCGCTTTCGCGACCAACCGCATCCTGCCGACCATCGAGGACGACTTCGAGGAGAAGCACTTCCGGGCCGAGCTGATCCCTGAACTCGGGGCGGCCGGGTTCCTCGGCATGCACCTCACCGGGTACGGCTGCGCCGGCGCGGGGGCGGTGAGCTACGGGCTGGTCTGCCTCGAGCTGGAGGCCGCTGACAGCGGCTGGCGCACTTTCGTCTCGGTGCAGGGCTCGCTGGCGATGTCGGCCATCCACAAGTACGGGTCTGCGGAGCAGAAGCAGCACTGGCTGCCGGGCATGGCCGCCGGCCAGCTCGTGGGCTGCTTCGCGTTGACCGAACCGACCGGCGGCAGCGACCCGGCCGCGATGGCGACCACCGCCACCCGGGGCGCCGACGGCTGGGTGATCGAGGGTGCCAAACGCTGGATCGGCCTGGCCAGCATCGCCGACGTCGCGATCGTCTGGGCCCAAACGGATGCCGGTGTGCGCGGCTTCCTGGTTCCGACCGACAGTATCGGTTTCACCGCCATCCCCATCGGCAAGAAGCTTTCGATGCGTGCGTCGATCCAGTGCGATGTGCACCTGGACGCCGTGCAGGTGCCATTCGATGCGATCCTGCCCGGTGCCGCTGGGCTGTCCGGGCCGTTCGGCTGCCTCAACGAGGCGCGCTTCGGCATCGTCTGGGGGGCCATGGGCGCCGCCCGCAGCTGCCTCGACGCCGCCATCCTGCGCGCGAAGACCCGTGAGGTGTTCGGCAAACCGATTGGGGCTACCCAGTTGATCCAGGCCAAGCTCGCCGACATGCTCGTGGAATACGAGAAGGGGGTGCTGCTGGCCCTGCACCTCGGTCGGCTCAAGGAGCGCGGCACGCTGACCCCCACCCAGATCAGCATCGGCAAGCTCAACAGCGTGCGCGAGGCGATCCAGATCGCCCGCGAGGCCCGCGTCATCCTCGGCGGCGACGGCATTACCAGCGAATTCCCGGTGATGCGCCACCTGGCGAACCTGGAATCGGTGCGCACCTATGAGGGCACCGACGAAATCCACCAGCTCGTGCTCGGGCGGGCCCTGACCGGCCTGAACGCGTTCTCCTGAGGCCGCGATGTGACATAGTGGCAAGCAGATTGGCTGTCGGGCCGATCGACGGGGGAGGAGCACAGTGGGGGTGACGGGGGGACAGACCGTGTTCGCGAACCTGCGTGCGCGCATCCTCTCGGGGGAATTGCCCGCCAGGGCCACGCTGCGGGAGACGGTGCTAGCCCAGGAACTCGGCGTCAGCCGCACCCCCGTGCGCGAGGCGCTGCGCCGGCTCGACGAGGCCGGCCTGGTGGAGTTCGTGCCGAACCGGGGTGCCACGGTCGTGGAATGGACCACCGAGCAGATCTGCGAGACGTATTTTCTTCGCGCGGCTCTCGAGAGCAGGGCGGCGGGCCTCGCGGCGGCGCGGATCGAGCCGGCCGACCTCGACCGGCTGGCCATCCTGATTGACGCCATGGAGGAGTTCGTGCGCGCAACCGACGCCGAGGGCATCGGCCGGCTGGGCGTGCTCAACGCCGAATTCCACCGCATCATCGTGGCCGCGTCGGGCGTCACCCAGCTGATGGCCCTGGCCGCGTCCGTCGGCCGCGCCCCGATGATGGCCTCGCTCTTCCGCCGCGACGCCGCCGTCTTCCGGGCCGGCAGCAACCACCACCACCGCGACATCCTCACGGCGCTATGGTCGGGAGACGCACTCTGGGCCGAGGTCGCCATGCGCTCGCACATTCTCGCAGCGCGCAACGCGGTGTCGTCGGGTCGGTCCGGATCGGGGACGGAACCGGCCTAACCGGAACCGGTCAGCCGCGCGCGTAGCGGGCCGCCTCGAGCAGGCTGTGGGTGTGCGGATGCCGCGGTGAAGCGAGGATCTCGGCCGCCGAAGCCTGCTCGACGACCCGTCCCGCCTCCACGACCGCCACTCGGTCGCAGATGGCGGCCGCCAGGCCGAGGTTCCGGGAGACCACGATGATCGACAGTCCGAACTCCTGGAGGAACCCGCGGCAGAGCACCAGTGCGGAGGGCTCGCCCGCAGCCTCGACGGCGCGCGTCGGCTCGTCCAGGATCAGGACGTCCGGGGGCTGTGAGAGCGCGGCCGCGATCGTCACCTGGAGCAGCGCGGTCGGTTCGAGCTGGGTCGGAACCACCAGCGACGTCGCCTGCGGATCCGGCAGCCCGACCTTCTCGAGGAGTTCCAACGCACGCCGAGCGGCATCCGTTCGGGACAGACCCCCTGTCCGGCGCAGGGTTCGGGCGAGCTGGCGGCCGATGACCTGGTCCGGGGCCAGGCCCGTCGGCGCGGCAGGGGAAGTGAGAGAGATTTTCGTGTCGCGCAACCGGTTGAGGGCGCGCCGCGATGCCCGGACGAGCTCGATACCGTCGATCAGGATGGAGCCGGCCGCGATCACCGCCGGTTCGGGCAGCCGGCCCGGGATGGCCAGAGCGATCTCGCGTGCCCCGGAACCGGTGACACCGACCAGGCCGATGACCTCACCCCGCGCCACCGAGAGGGAGATGCCCGTGGCCAGCACCGGGGCACCCGTCTGGGTGCTCTCGGTAATCTGCAGACCGCGCACGTCGAGCAGTGCCGTGGCGCGGAATCCGTCGGAGGGGACAGGCTCATCGTCGGCCGACGTCGGGGCCGACGGGCGGGAGAGCAATGAGGTTCGCCGGGGGATTGCCAGGAGGAGAGGAAGGTCTTCACGACTCATCCCTCCGTTCCGACTCGATCCAGGGGGTTTTACTGTATGCAATCTTCTCGAATCCCGGTGCGCACTATGCCATATTTCTCTGAGTTGGCCCCTGAATCGGGGGGCACTGTTGCATACAACCGTGGTGTCTTGTGGGGAGAAGATTCCGGCAACACCGGGCCGCTACGAGCCCAGCATGGTTGACCTCGTCGAGGGCTATGGTGGACCGCAGTCTTGCGGGCTGAGTGGCTGGACGCGCTGGACGGGGCGCGCCCCGGGCCGGGGATGAGATGTTCCCCGAGCTCACCTCGCTCACGGCCCGTCCCGCTGGCCGCGGTGCCCCGCGTGATCGAGCAGGAGGAGCGGCCCACGGTCGAGTCCGGCGTCAGCCGCGGCGAGGCGCGGCACTTCTGCAGCCTGGAGCAGGGAGACATGACCGCACGGTTGCTGGCCAACCCGGTCGTTGACCGAGGCCAGCGGGCCTTCGGGGACGACCATCCGGCGCTCCGTCGGGGGCCTACGAGGCCGGCTGTTTCCGCGGTCGGTGGCCTTGTTCATCTCGCGGGCGGAACAATGCCTGCGCGAGATGGAACCGCACACCGACCGCGTCGGTGTGACCGAGGGTCGCAACGGGTGCTGGGTCAGATCCGCAGCCAGCTGGAATACCGGCCGATCATGGACCTCCTGAACGACCTGTCGAATCAGATGGACATCGTGCAGGAGGCCACCAGCACGGCCTTTGAGGTCATCGGCGACCGCTATCTCCTGATCAGCGCCGTCCCGACCTGAACCGGGGAGGCCTGAGCCGCGCCGCGGCATCCGTTGCCTCGGACCCACGGATGCCGTGGCTCACCCACCCCGCCCGTCGAACCAATTCGACGGAGATTTTGAAGATGGAGCGCTCTCCCAACGTGGTTTAAACCGTTTTGAGCCAAATCTCCGTCGAATTCGTTCGGGCCGCGGACGCTGCCAGGGTTCCGAGCGCGCTGAGCGCCCCGAGCGCTATCGAGCCCTACGAGTCGAAGCCGAGGCCCAGCGCGTCGAGCGTCTTCAGGATGATGTTGCGGCGGCCTCGGTTGTGGTCGGCGCGGTCGAGTGACCAGCGCGTGGTCTGGATGCCCATCGAAGCGAGGGGCTCCGGTGGGAACGGGAGTGGCCGCCCGCGCACCATCTCCAGCTGCGTGCGCTCGGTCCTGCGCTCCGCCAGTTGGTCGAGCATGACCTTCGCCGCGAAGTGCGTCGCGGCCACGCCTAGACCGGTGAACCCGGCGGCGTAGCTGATCCGTCCGCCGCGGGCCGTGCCATAGAACGCGCAGAACTGGGTCGACGTGTCGATGGCGCCGGCCCACTGGTGGCTGAAACGCAGCCCGGCCAGCTGCGGAAATGTGGTGAAGAAGTGGCCGGCCAATTGTTGGAAGCTTTCCGGCCGGTTCTCATAGCCGCTCCGCACTCGGGCTCCGTAGTGGTAGATCGCGTCGTAGCCGCCGAAGAGTATGCGGTTGTCTGCGCTCAACCGGTAGTAGTGGAACTGGTTGGCCAGATCGCTCAGTCCCTGCCGCTTCTGCCAGCCGATGGCGGTGAGCTGATCGGGCGACAGCGGCTCGGTCATCAGCACGTAATCGTAGACCGGCACCGTGGACAGGCGGTTGCGGGCCAGCAGCGAAGGGAACACGTTGGTCGCCAGCGCGCTCTTCGTCGCCCGCACCACACCCGACTCGGTGCGGAGCCGGGTGCCCTGCGCCGGAGTGAGTCCCTGCGTGTCCAGGTTCTTCACCGGGGTGTGTTCGAAGATCTCGACCCCAAGTTCGGTGGCGACCCGGGCGAGCTCGGTAGCCAGCCGACCCGGGTGCACGAGCGCGTTGCTTCGCTTGTGCCAGATGCCGGCCAGGTACGTGGGGGAGCCGACCTCGGCGCGCAGGGCCGCGGCATCCAGGAACACGCTGTCGGTTCCGGTCGGTTCCTCGCGCAGCCAGTCGACCTGGTGCTCCTCGACGGCCAGGTCGATGGCGCCGGTGCGCTCGAAGTCGCACTTCAGCCCGAGCTCGGTGACGGCCCGCTCGATCTCGTCGAGGTTCTTGAGGCCGAGTTCGGTGAGCCGGTCGATCTCCGTCGGCCAGCGGCGTCGGCCGTTCTCCTCGCCGTGGGTCAGGCTGGCCTCGCAGAAACCGCCGTTGCGGCCCGACGCAGCCCAGCCGATCGTGCGCGCCTCGAGCAGCACCACGCGAGCACCCGGGTTCTCCTGCTGAGCGAGCACGGCAGTCCAGAGTCCGAGGTAGCCGCCGCCGACGATGGCGAGATCACAGTCGAGGTCGGCCGTGAGGGTCGGATAGCCGGTCTGCGGAGACACGTCGTCCAGCCAGAACGGCGCGGAGCGGGTGTCGGCGAGGGCGCCCGCGATGACGGATGCGGCGGGCCTGGCCCGCTCGAAAATGGTCGTGCCCACGGATCGTCCTTTGTTCGGCGCGGCTCTGCTACTCGTTCATCATCTCAGGCGCGGTCCCCGTCGGCCATGCGCCCGCCCCGCTCTCATCTCACCGGCGCGTGCGACTCCAGGAACTGGAACACCTCGGTCTGGTCGACGCCGGGAAAGGTGCCCGTGGGCAGGGCCGCGAGCAGGCTGGTGGGCGTGCGCGCGGCCGGCCAGGACTGCCCGGACCAGCGCTCCGAGAGCTCCTCGGGCGCGCGGCGGCAGCACGACTCGTCGGGACAGGTGGACACGGCCCGGTTGTTGGTTTCGCGGCCACGGAACCATTTCACGTGCGTGAACGGCACGCCCACACTGACGGAGTAGTCGCCCTCTTTGGCCTTCTCGATGCGCGAGGTGCACCAGAAGGTACCGCTCGGGGTGTCGGTGTACTGGTACCAGGGGCTGAACCGGTCGGCGACGTGGAAGACGGTGCGCGCGGTCCAGTTGCGGCAGACCGTCGAGCCCTCGACCGCGCCGAGCGCGTCGCTCGGGAAGCGCACCGAATCGTTTTCGTACGCCTTGATCATGGTGCCGGACTCGTGCACCTTCATGAAGTGCACCGGGATGTCGAGCCGCGCGGTGGCGAGGTTCGTGAACCGGTGCGCCGCCGTCTCATAGGACACCGCGAAGGCGTCCCGCAGATCCTCCATCGAGATACGTCGCAGGTTCTTCGCCTCGGTGAGGAGTTTCACGGTGTCTTTTTCGGGCAGCAGGATGGCCGCGGTCAGATAGTTGGTCTCCACCCGCTGAGACAGAAATTCCGCATAGTTTCCGGGCTCCTCGTGTTCGCAGAGTAGGGTGGCGAACGCTTGCAGAATGGGGGAGCGGGAGTCGCGGGACGCCGACTGCTCGGTGGGCAGGTAGATGCGCCGGTTGCGCTTGTCCGTCACCGAGCGGGTCGAGTTCGGAAGGTCGCCCACGTAGTGCAGCGAGTAGCCGAGATGGGTCGCCATGTCGGCCACCACCTGGTGGGAAACCGGCCCGCCGGTGTGGCCGACCGCGGCGAGCAGGAGCTGCGCCTGTGCCTCGAGCTCGGGGAAGTAATTGTCCCTGGCCCGCATGGTGGCTCGCAGCTCCACGTTCGCTCGCCGGGCCTCCTCCGGGGTCGCCGCCCGCTCCCGGTGTAGGCGCAGGATCTCGTTGTGCAGGCTGAGCAGTGTCTGCAATGTTTCGTCGCTCGTTCCCCGGCCAACGCGGATATGCGGCAGTCCGAGGGCGGTAAACACGGGGCCCCGCTGAGCGCGCTCGACGGCGATTTCCAGCGCCGCCCGCTCGGACGGGGCATCCGTTTTCAACAGGTCGTCGACCGTGGTGCCGAGCGCGGTCGCGATGGTGCGCAGCATCGACAGGCGCGGCTCGCGCTTGCCGTTCTCGATCATCGACACCTGAGAGGGTGCCCGGTCGATGGCGGCCGCAAGGGCGTCCAGAGTCATGCGCCGGTTCGTGCGCAGTTCACGGATGCGCCGCCCCAGGGTGAGCGCATCGAGCCCTGCCTCCTCGGGAGGAGCCGCGGACAGGGAGGAGCGGAAGGCGGGATCGACGGTGACCATGCCCCATGCTCACATACTCCGGGGATAACTTCTCGTAGCCAGAAGAAATGCTGTTCTTCTGTTATGCCGGCGACGGCGTGACCGGGTCTCCTAGTCCACAGTGGGAATCAGGCAAGCAATGGCGCTTTCCCCAGGCGGCGCCAGTCACGCAGCCCTCCCCGTTCAACTTCCGAAGGAGCTCAGCCCATGAACACCCCGCCCCTGGCGACATCCGACCAGGTCCAGGCCGCCAGTCTGACCACGAACACCGGCAGTTTTGCCACCATCGAACCGCACCTCGAGATCACCGGCGATCTCGGTCCGCGCTATGAGGAGATCCTCACGCCGGAGGCGCTGGTATTCCTGGCCGAGCTGCACGACCGGTTCGCCGGTACGCGGCAGGACTTGCTGGCGACTCGACTGCGCAAGCGCGTGGATGCCTCCAATGGGCGCGACCCGGGATTCCTCACCGAGACCGCGCACATCCGTCGTGACCTCACCTGGACGGCTGCCGGTGCGGGTCCCGGGCTGGTCGACCGCCGGGTGGAGATCACCGGGCCGACCGACCGCAAGATGGCCATCAACGCGCTGAACTCGGGCGCGAAGGTCTGGCTGGCCGACCAGGAAGACGCCACCAGCCCCACCTGGGCGAACGTCGTCGAGGGCCAGCTGACCCTGTTCGACCACGTGCGCGGTCAGCTGAGCTTCACCAGCCCGGAGGGCAAGCAGTACGCCGTCACCGGCGACGCCACCGGCGCCACGCCCACCATCGTGATGCGCCCGCGCGGCTGGCAGCTGGTGGAGAAGAACCTGACGTTCGTCGACCGCGCGAACCGCCGGACGAACGCGTCCGGCAGCCTCGTCGACTTCGGGCTGTACTTCTTCCACAACGCGCAGCACCTGATCGAGGGCGGCAGCGGGCCGTACTTCTACCTGCCGAAGCTCGAGAGCCATGTCGAGGCCCGTCTCTGGGACGATATCTTCAGTCACTCGGAGGACCGCCTCGGCATCGAGTACGGCACCATCCGGGCCACCGTGTTGATCGAGACGATCCAGGCCGCCTTCGAGATGGAGGAGATCCTCTACGAGCTGCGTGACCATTGCGCAGGCCTGAACGCCGGACGTTGGGACTACATCTTCAGCATCATCAAGACGTTCCGCACCCGCGGGAGCCGGTTCGTCTTCCCCGACCGCAAGCAGATCACGATGACCGTGCCCTTCATGCGTGCCTACACCGAGCTGCTGGTGTCGACCTGCCACCGGCGCGGTGCGTATGCCGTCGGCGGAATGAGCGCGTTCATCCCGAACCGGCGCGACCCGGAGGTGACCCGGCGTGCCCTCGAGGCGGTGGCCGCCGATAAGAAGCGCGAGGCCACCGACGGCTTCGACGGCACCTGGGTGGCGCACCCGGACCTCATCCCGACGGCCCAGGCCGAGTTCGACCGCGTGCTCGGCGACCAGCCGAACCAGCTGCACCGCACCCGCGCCGAGGTGAGCGTCACGGCCGCCCAGCTGCTCGACGTGGAGTCCGTCGGCGGGCAGATCACCGAGGCCGGCGTTCACGAGAACCTCACGATCGGGTTGCGCTACATCGAGTCCTGGCTGCGCGGCGTCGGCGCGGCGGCCATCGACAACCTGATGGAGGACGCCGCGACCGCGGAAATCTCCCGCTCACAGATCTGGCAGTGGATCCACCTGGGCTCGATCACCGCCGAGGGCATCCGGATCGACGGAACCTGGGTCGAGGAACAGCTCGTCGACGTTTACGAGGCACTCGAGCGCACGCCCGGAGACCGGTTCGACGACGCGCTCGAGGTGTTCCGGGCATGCGCGCTCGAGCCCGAGTTCCCGACGTTCCTCACCGTGGGAGCGTACGCCCGTTACCTGTAGCTCCTGGCCGCGTAAGCGCGCACTCAGCCCGTTCAGCACTACTGAGGGGGCATCGTGCGCGCTCTCGCATGCAGTGGTGGGCTGGTGGGGGCGTCGATAAGCTGGATCGGTGATCGAGATTCGCACGGCGACGGCGACGGATGCCGCGGCGCTGGCCGAGCTGGCCGTCGCCACCTTCGCGCTCGCCTGCCCGCCACACACCTCGGCCGAGGCCATCGCCGCGTTCCTGCGTGACGTGCTCGCGGAGGGCAACTTCGACGCCTACCTGGCCGACCCGGACCGGCTGATTCTCGTGGCCGAAGTGGCCGGGGAGGCCGGGGCGGCCGGGGTCATGCTCGGCTACACGATGCTCGTATTCGCCGAGCCGGCCGATGACGATGCGCGGGCGGCAGCCACGATCCGACCCACGGCGGAACTGAGCAAGTGCTACCTGCGCGCCGAGACGCACGGCCGCGGGGTGGCGGCGGCCCTGATGAACGCGACCATGGACGCCGCCCGGGCGCGGGGCGCGGCCGGCAACTGGCTGGGCGTGAACCAGGAGAACGCGCGGGCCATTCGCTTCTACGAGAAGAACGGGTTCGTCACGGTCGGCGAGAAGCGCTTCCTGGTGGGCGAACGGTACGAGGACGACTTCGTGTTGGAGCGGGCGCTCTAACCGGTGCCCTCCGCCCCGGCCGCGCGGGCCGCGATCGACTGCTCCTTCATCCCCTTGATCTGTTCGTAGGCGGCGAGGGCCGCCCGTCTCGTCTCGCCGAGGTCGACGATCGGAGCCGGGTAGGCATCCGTGCCGTATTCCGGCACGTTCTGACGGATGTACTCCGCGTTTGGATCGAACTTCTTCGCCTGCAGCTCCGGGTTGAAGACCCGAAAAAAGGGGGCGGCGTCGGCGCCGGACCCGGCCACCCACTGCCAGCCGAACGGGTTGCTCGCGGCGTCGGCGTCGACGAGGGTGTCCCAGAACCACTGCTCTCCGAGCCGCCAGTCGATCAGCAGGTTCTTGATCAGGAACGATGCCGTCACCATGCGCACTCGATTGTGCATGCTGCCGGTGCGCCAGAGTTCTCGCATGCCGGCGTCGACGAGCGAGATCCCGGTGCGGCCGCGCTGCCAGGCTTCGAGCACGCGCTGGTCAAGTTTCGGCCAGGGGAAAGCGTCGAATTCGGGCCGCAGGTTGACGGTGGCGAGGGTGGGGTTGGTGAACAGCACGTGGTAGCTGAACTCCCGCCAGCCGATCTCGGTAAGGAATCGGGTCGCACTGGCCTGGGCGGGCCCGGTGAGGCCGATCCGGGCCCGCTCGGTTGCATGCCAGATCTGGAATGGACTGATCTCGCCCCAGCGCAGGTGCGGCGACAGACGCGAGGTGACCGCCTGGGCCGGCTCGTCGCGCTCGTCGCCGTACCGGGTGAGGGACTCGCTCAGGAAGGTCTCGAGCAGGCGGTGAGCGGAGTCCTCGCCGGGCTGCCAGGCGCCCCGCAGTCCGGCCGCCCAGTCGGGCCGGGTCGGCAGGAGGCCCCAGCCGTCGAGCGCGTCGGAGGGGATCTCTCCGGGGAAGCCGGGGATCGACTCGGGTGCGGGGTAGGGTGCGCGCGGCGGCGGGCCGGCCGTGCACGCCCGCCAGAAGGGGGTGAACACCGAGTAGGTGCCCCCCTGGCCGGTCTGGATCGTCCACGGCTCGAACAGGAGCGCGCCGGCAAAGCTGCGGGCCTCCGTTCCGGCCGCGGTGAGGCCCGACTTGATCCGGGTGTCCACCTCGCGCTCGGCGGCGCCGTAGCGACGGTTCCAGAATACGGCGTCGGCGCCGACGGATGCCGCGAGCGCCATGATCATGTCCTCGGCCGGCCCCCGGCGCAGCGTCAACCGGCCGCCCAGGCGTTCCAGCGAGTCGGCCAGCGCTGTCACGCTCCCGTGAAGCCACCACCGGGCCGCGCCACCGAGCGGCCGGACCGCAGGGGACTCCTCGTCCAGCACGTACACGGCCACGATCGGCTTGCCGCGTTCGAGCGCGGCCTGCAGGGCCGGGTTGTCCGCGAGGCGCAGGTCGTCGCGGAACCAGACGAGGGACGGGCCGTCGCCGCTCACGAGCGAGGCCCGGCAGAGTCGGAGCCGGAGTCCGCAGAGGAGCCGGTCGGGTCATCCGTCACCCGCAGCACGATCTTGCCGCGTGTGTGTCCCTCCTCGATCAGGCGGTGCGCCGCCGCGCCTTCTGCGAGGGGGAACACCCGGTCCACGTGCACCCGCACGGCGCCGTCGTCGATGAGTTCGGTGATGACGTCGAGGGTGTGCCCGGAGGGCGCCACCTTGAATCCGGTGGCACGGATGCCCGCGGCCGCGGCCTCCTCCGCCATGGTCGGCCAGCTTCCGGTCGGCGCGTTCACCAGGATTCCGCCGGGGCGCAGCACGCCGAGCGACCGAGTGCCGGTGTTGTCGTGAACATTGCCGACCAGGTCGATCACCGCGTCCAGCCCGGAGAGCACCTCGTCGAACCGGGTCTGGGTGTGGTCGATGACGACGTCGGCGCCGAGCTCTCGCAGGAAATCAAGGTTGCGGGTCGACCCGGTCGCGGTCACGTGGGCGCCGAAGGCCTTGGCAAACTGCACGGCGAAATGGCCGACCCCGCCGCTGCCGGCGTGAATGAGCATCCGTTGCCCGGGAGCCGCCGCGGCCAGGTCCACGACCATGCCCCACGCGGTGAGCGCCGCCACCGGTACGGCAGCCGCCTCGACGTGGCTGAGTCGCACGGGCTTGCGGGTGACGTTCAGGCTGGAGACGGTCACCAGCTCGGCGTAGCTGCCGGGGGTGCGGGGCACGCGGGCGATGCCGAAGACCGCGTCGCCGGGCTGCAGCGGGAACGCCTCGTAGGGCGCGCTGACCACGACGCCGCTGAAATCGAGTCCGAGCACGGCCGGGTAGCCGCGGATGGCCTTCGTGACGCCGCCGCCGGCCCTGGTTTTGGTATCGATCGGGTTGACTCCGGCGGCGACGACCCGCACGAGGAGTTCATCGAAAATCGCGATCGGGGCGTCCACCTCGGCCAGGTGCAGCTCGTCGGCCGGGCCGGGGCGGTCGATCACGAGGGCGCGCATGGTCGGTGAGTGATTCGTGGCGTTTCCCATCTGCCCATTCTCTCGTGGGTTGCGCGCCGCCGGGGCACAACCGGGACAAACCGGCACATCCCGGTGTCCCTCGAATTGGGGGTGCAAGAGGCCGAATCTGGTGGCGGCGAGGTCTGGCTGGAAGGGGGGCCAGGCGCATAGTCTGTCCACATAAAGGGGGACCGACCCCGGTGTGTGGAAGAGTCCCTGGTTTCCCGCATCCGGTCTCTCTTGGGTTCGGTTCATCCCCCACCGAGCCAGTACTCAGCACTCCGCCCGGCTCATCTGAAAAAGTCGTACCGCACCCGAAGTGGCGCGAACTTGCTCGATCAGTAGTGGCGTGACGCCGAGGGGAAAGCCGCCTGCGACACCCGGCAAGCGGCTTTCCCGCGGGCATCCGCGCGCTGCGAAACCGGTGGACGACCGGTGGACGACCGGTCAGGCCTGCGCGGGCGGTGGACCCGAGGTGGTCTGCTGGTTGAGCAGGGCGATCAGGTTGTTGGCGTACCCCACCAGGATCGCGATCTGGTCTTCGTCACGGTCGATCCACCGGCACTCGGGCTCGGCATTCACGGGGACGAAGTCCTGGTGCTGTTCCCAGACGAGCAGGGTGCGTTCGGCGCCGAGCACGTACTGCTGCCACCACACCTGACGCAAGTACGAGCGCGGGATGCTGCGCCAGGCCTTGCTCGTCGTCTTGATCTCGGCCAGTTCAAGGCCGCCGGCACCCTGGCCTGAACCGGTGCCGACGCCGTCGGGGGTGGCCAGGTGCCGCCGGTGGTGGGCCGCGTGGAACAGGGCCGTGCTGGGCTCGATGCCGTAGCGGCCGAGCACCCAGGCCGCGATCTCGGGCTCCCGGGCGCGCCCGTGGTCCGTGAAGCTGTTGCCGTTGAAGCTGCTGCCGTTGAGCTTGTCGTAGACGGCGGTCTGCAGCGATTTCGGGGTGGCGAGCTTGGCGACATCCGTGGCCGTGATCCCCTGGGCGCGGGCCCGCAGCCAGGTCACCCGGTCGGTGGAATCGGCAACGATGCGCCGGAGGTGCGCCGCGGCGACCAGGGGCGCCACCGGCCGGGCATCGACGGGCGACGGATGCACCTCCTCATCGAACAGGGAGAGCAGCTGGTTCGTCACTGTTCCATTGTGCCTGTTCGCCGGGCCTGCCCACGCCGGGCGGCATCAGCCGTCGCGCTATGGCTGCGGGGCGACAGCGGACGGATGACGGTTTCGCGTCACAGCAGAGACCAAGACTGCGCATAGCCGATTCATAGCCAACATTCGGATACTGGTAATCATGAGCACTAGCGAGAACGAGCGAGTGGTCCGCGCACCGCGCCTGACCAGGGCGGACGGCAGCGCCATCCGGGTGCTCGTGGTCGACGACGAACCCACGCTGACCGATCTGCTCCAGATGGCGCTGCGCTATGAGGGCTGGGAGGTGCGCACGGCCGGCGAGGGGCGTCAGGCGCTCACGATCGCCCGCGAATTCCGGCCGGATGCGATCGTGCTCGACATCATGCTGCCCGACCTCGACGGCCTGCAGGTGTTGCAACGCCTGCGGTCGGACGGCCACGAGACGCCCGAGCTCTTCCTCACGGCCAAGGACTCCCTCGACGACCGGCTCAAGGGGCTGACGGCCGGCGGCGACGACTACGTCACCAAACCGTTCAGCCTTGAAGAGGTCGTCGCCCGGCTCCGCGGGCTCATCCGCCGGTCCACCCTCACCGTGGCCGACTCCCTGGATCCCCGCATTTCGGTCGGCGACCTCACCCTCGACGAGGACAGCTACGAGGTGTTCCGCGGGGGAGACGCGATCGAGCTGACCGCCACCGAATTCGAACTGTTGCGCTTCCTGATGCGCAACCCCCGGCGGGTGCTCAGCAAGGCCCAGATCCTCGACCGGGTGTGGACCTATGACTTCGGCGGCAAGTCCTCCGTCGTCGAGATCTACATCTCCTATCTGCGCAAGAAGGTCGACGCCGGCCGCGTGCCGATGATCCACACGGTGCGCGGCGCCGGCTATATGTTGAAGACCGCTTCGTGACCCCGAATTCTCCCCGCGAGCCGGGCGCTCGCCGGCGACGCGCGCCGTGGACCCTGCGCCGGCGGCTGGTGCTCGCCGTCGTCGGCCTCCTCGCCCTGGTCAGTATTGGTATCGGGATGGTCAGCGTCGCCATTCTCCGTGCCTCCCTGATCGACGGCCTCGACCAGCAGCTGCAAAGCGCGTCGGACCGGTCAGGCGCCGTGATCGACGTGCGCCGGGATGCGGACGACGAGGGCGGCAACGGGGCACTCTTCACACCGACGGCGCAGATGATTCTGTCCGGTCCGGCCCAGCAGCCTGGAACGCTGGCCCTGGTCTACGACGGCTCGACCGTCACGGCCGGCTACACGGAGGAGGAGAGCGGCGAGATCGCCAAGCTGACCGGTGAGCAGGTGCAGTTGCTGGCCGAACAGATGCGGGAATCGACCGCGGTGACGGTGCATCTCGGCGAAGACGCCGGCAGCTACCGGGTCAGGGCCGACACGACCCGCAACGGCACCCTTTACCTGGTGGGCCTGCCGCTCTCCGGGGTGCAGAACACGGTCACCCAGTTGGGCATCATCATTGCGGTGGTCTCCCTGGTCGGCATCCTCATCGTCGCGATTCTGGCCACCTGGATCGTGCGGCTCGCCCTGCGCCCGTTGGTGCGCGTGACCGAGACGGCGGCGCGGGTGTCCGAGCTCCCCCTGGACCGTGGGGAGGTCTCGCTCGTCGACCGGGTACCGGCCGCCGACACCGACCCCCGCACCGAGGTCGGCCGGGTGGGATCGGCGCTGAACCGCATGCTCGACCACGTGGACGTGGCGCTCGAAACACGTCAGGCCAGTGAGCGCAAGGTGCGCCAGTTCGTCGCCGACGCCAGCCACGAGCTGCGCACGCCGCTGGCCTCGATCCGCGGCTACGCCGAACTCACCCGCCGCTCCGACCAGGAACTGCCGCCGGACGCGCTGCATTCCCTGGGGCGGATCGAGTCGGATTCTGTGCGGATGACCGGCCTGGTCGAAGACCTGCTGCTCCTCGCCCGTCTCGACGAAGGCCGGGAGCTGGTCAGCGGCCCGGTCGACCTGACCAGCCTGATCGTGGACGTCGTCAGCGACGCCCACGCCGCCGGCCCGGGACGGGTGCTGGGCCTGGAGCTGCCCGACGAGCCGGTGGAAATCGTCGGTGATGCCGCGCGGCTGCACCAGGTGTTCGCCAACCTGCTCGCCAACGCGCGCATCCACACGCCCCCCGAGACCACGGTCGACGTGGCCCTCGCGCGCCAGAACGACCGCGTTATCCTGACAGTGACGGATGACGGCCCCGGCGTCCCCGAGAACCTCCGGGCCACACTGTTCGAGCGTTTCGCCCGCGGCGACAGCACGCGCTACCGGGGAACGGGCAGCACGGGCCTCGGCCTGGCCATCGCCCACGCGGTCGTGGCCGCGCACCAGGGCGAGATCGAGGTCGAGAGCCGCCCCGGTTTCACGTGTTTCCGCGTCTCCCTCCCCGTCGCGCTCGCCTGACCCCGTCCCGTGCCGGTGCGTGGTCTGCCCGGTTCGCCATGCGAATTCGACGGAGATTTTGCTCCAGAACAAGGTTTTGAACCCGAAACCGGCCATTTCGGGCAAAATCTCCGTCGAATTGGTTCAGGGTCGGGTTCAGGAGTCGCAGGCGGGCAGCGGGCAGCAGGCAGCGGGAGGCGGGTTCGGGGATGCAGTGAACGGATGCCGATTTGCACCGGCCTCCACCATCCCGTATCGTGGGCGAAAGCCAAAGACCGCCGGTTATTGCCGTGTAGAAATGCACTGGCAATCGAAGGTTCATTCACGTGAACGGCCCGCGCAGGATTCGAAGTCAGACTGCATTCACTGGAATGCGTTCCCAGCTCCGGCGCCTGCGCCGGAGCTTTTTTCATGTCTGCTCCCCGGGCTACCGGCACATGAAACCAAGAGGAGCGCCATGGCGAACAAGGAAGCAACGGTCGCCGAGCTTACGGAGAAATTCCAGAGCTCGACCGCCGTTCTGCTCACCGAGTACCGCGGTCTCACTGTTGCGCAGCTCAAGTCGCTGCGCGTTTCCATCAGTGCGGACGCCACGTACGCCGTGGTGAAGAACACGCTGACCAAGATTGCGGCGAACAACGCCGGCATCACGTCGTTTGACGACGAGCTTGTCGGTCCGTCCGCAATCGCATTCGTTCACGGAGACCCTGTCGCCGTTGCGAAGACCCTGCGTGCCTTCACCAAGGCAAACCCTCTCCTGGTAGTGAAGGGTGGTTACTTCGACGGTAACCCGCTCACCGCCGCAGAGGTAGGCAAGCTCGCCGACCTCGAGTCCCGCGAAGTGCTGCTGGCCAAGCTGGCCGGCGCATTCAAGGCCTCGCTGTTCGGAGCCGCATATCTGTTCAACGCACCGCTGTCGAAGGCTGTTCGCACCATCGACGCGCTGCGTGAGAAGCAGGAGTCCGCGAACTAGGCATCTGCCTGGCATCGCGGTGAGTAACTAAGAAACTATAGGGAGAAAAATCATGGCAAAGCTTTCCACCGAGGAATTGCTCGAACAGTTCAAGGGCCTCACCCTCATCGAACTCTCCGAGTTCGTCAAGGCGTTCGAGGAGACCTTCGAGGTCACCGCCGCTGCACCGGTCGCCGCTGCCGGCGCTGCCGGTCCCGCCGCCCCCGTTGAAGAGGTCGAAGAGCAGTCCGCTTTCGACGTCATCCTCGAGGCTGTCGGCGACAAGAAGATCCAGGTCATCAAGGTTGTGCGCGAGCTCACCAGCCTGGGCCTCGGCGAGGCCAAGGCCGTCGTCGATGGCGCGCCGAAGGCCGTCCTCGAAGGCGTTTCCAAGGAAGCCGCTGAAAAGGGCAAGGCTGCTCTCGAAGCTGCCGGCGCCACCGCCGTCCTCAAGTAGTCGGGGCCCCGCGAGGGGTTCTCTGCTTCTCGTAGAGGCGTGACGGCCCAAGCCGTCCACACAGAGAAGGCGTCGCATCCATCGGATGCGGCGCCTTCTGTCGTTATGCCCGTTCCGTCAGGCCCGACGCACGGTGTCAGCCCCCGTGGGTGAGACGTGGGCCGCTGGTGCTCGAGCGGATGACCAGGTTCGTGGGCAGCCGGGTCAGGTGATCCTCGTCGCCGTGCTGAGCGGGGTTCTCCAATTCCGTCAGGAGGGCCTGCACCGCGAGCCGGCCCTGTGTGCGCGGGTGCTGCTCGAGGGTGGTCAGACGGAACATATCGGCATACGGATGTCCGTCGATCCCGATCACGGACAGGTCGGCCGGCACCTGGATACCCAGTTCCCTGGCGGCGACGATCAAACCGATCGCGATCTCGTCGCTCGCGGCGAAGACCGCGGTGGGGCGGGTGCGCGGGTCGCCGAACACGGCGAGGCCCACCTCGTAGCCGCCCGGCATCGTGAACTCGCAGGCGTAGAACAGGCCCGAGCGTTCGGTGGGCAGGCCGGCGGCGCTCATGGCGGCGTAGAAACCGGTGAGCCGGTTGCTGTGCACCTGGAAGTCCATCTCGTCTTCTTTGCTGCCGCCGATGTGCACGATGTCCGTGTGCCCCAGGCTGAGCAGGTGCTCGGTGGCGAGCCGGGCCGCGGCAACGTCGTCGATGGCGATCGTGTCCACGCCGCGGATGGGTCCGCCGATTCCGACCAGCGGGCGGCCCAGACGGTGCAGCAGGGTGACCTCCTCATCGCTGAGCGCCACACCGACCGAGATCACTCCGTCGAAGCGTTTGCGCGCGAGGAAGTACTCGAAGACCCTCTCCCGTTCGGGTGAGGGTGCCGGCAGGTTGTAGAGGGTCATGTCGTACCCCTTGTCCAGCAGCGCCTGTTCCATGCTCTCCAGAACCTCGGAGAAAAACCAGCGGCTGATGAACGGGATGATCACGCCGATGCTCTTGGTTCGGCCGGTGACGAGGCTGGCCGCGTTGGGTGAAGCGACGTAACCGATCTCCCTGGCTGCAGCGATGACCTTGATCCGGGTCCGCTCCGACACATAGCCACGACCGCTCAGGGCACGGGAGGCTGTGGCCTTCGCGACGCCGGCGAGGCGTGCGACATCCGCAATTGCGCTCATTCCAGCCTCCGCCCTTGGACCCGTTTCCAACACTGTACAGCTCTGGCAGGCCCGCTGGAACCGGTTCCATTATATCCGCCGGAATGCGACACGTCCCGCGGGACGAACTTTCGAAGGTGTCGTGGCGGGAGTGCGATCTTTGCCATTCCGTGACAAATCTGGTCTTGCGATTCGGCCCGGCGTACCGTACCTTGTGGTGTGGAACCGGTTCCTTATCTGATCGTTTTCGGCACAGAAGCTGTTCCTGCAGCACCTGGGTGTTTGTCCGGGGATATCCCCGGCGCATCTTCATCAAACTCAACGAGGAGGAAAAATGCGGTCATTCCACCGCCGAATCACAGCACCCATTGCCATTGCGGCGATCGCCGGTCTGACCTTGGCCGGCTGTTCCGGTGGCCCCGGCAGCACGAACACCGACTCAGGAGCTGAAGGCGACGGCGTCGTCTCCGTCTACGGCACCATCGGTGACACCGAGGCCAAGCTCCTCGAGAAGTCCTGGGCTGCCTGGGAAGAAGAGAACAACATCGACATCCAGTACGAGGCGTCAAAGGAGTTCGAGGCTCAGATCGCCATCCGCGCCCAGGGTGGCAGTGCTCCCGACATCGCGATCTTCCCGCAGCCCGGACTGATGGCCGACCTTGCCAGCCGCGACTTCCTCAAGCCTGCCCCGAAAGCCGTCGAAGACAACGTCGACGAGTTCTGGTCCAAGGACTGGAAGGCCTACGGCACCGTCGGGGACACGTTCTACGGCGCGCCACTGATGGCCAGCGTCAAGGGCTTCATCTGGTACTCCCCGGCTAAGTTCACCGAGTGGGGTGTCGAAGTTCCCGAGACCTGGGACGAACTCCTCGCCGTGACGAAGACCATCCAGGAGAAGACCGGCAGCGCCCCGTGGTGCGCCGGATTCGGCTCGGGCGACGCCACCGGCTGGCCGGGCACGGACTGGGTCGAAGACCTCGTCCTGCGTCAGGCCGGAGCGGAGACCTACGACAAGTGGGTTGCCAACGAGATCCCGTTCACGGACCCCGCAATCAAGGCCGCCTTCGACTCCGTCGGAGAGATCCTGCTGAACCCTGCCAACGTCAACGCCACGTTCGGTGATGTCCGCTCGATCAACAGCACCCCGTTCGGTGACGTGGCCACGCCGCTCGCCGCAGGAACCTGCGCGCTGCACCACCAGGCATCCTTCTTCGACGGCTTCATCACGGATGCCGGCGGAGAGGTCGGTCCCGACGGTGACGTCTGGGCTTTCATCACCCCGGCCGAAGAGGCCGGCAGCCAGGCCGTGACCGGTGGTGGCGAGATTGTCGCCGCATTCGCGGATGACGCCGACACCCAGGCCGTTCAGACGTACCTCTCCAGCGACGACTGGGCGAACAGCCGGGTGAGCCTCGGTGGAGTCATCAGCGCCAACTCGGGTCTTGACCCGGCCAACGCGAAGAGCCCCATCCTGCAGGAAGCCATCAAGATCCTTCAGGACCCGGAGACCACCTTCCGCTTTGACGCCTCCGACCTGATGCCCGGCTCCGTGGGCGCCGGCACCTTCTGGAAGGGAATGGTCAACTGGATCAACGGAGCCCCGACCGACGAGGTTCTCACCAGCATCGAAGCCGGCTGGCCCTCCAGCTAGTTCAATTCGGAACCAGCTCATCTAACAGCACCACAACCGTGCGGGTCGTCCTCCTGAAAAGGGGCGACCCGCACTCCCCTGCTGGTGTACCGTGGCGGTAGTTTTCCGCCCCACCAGCAAACTGTGAGCCCGCAGTCGTACTCGAGAGGTTTCATATGTCGGCGTTCCTTGCCTGGCTGGCTGACTTGCCGCCCCTGGTCCAAGTCCCCATCATCATCCTCGCGTTCGTCGCCCTGGTGGCCGCGATCCTGTTCGTCGTCGAGATAGCCCCGCGCAAGGGCACCGGCTACACCGTCATCCGTCTCGCCGTCTGCGTCGCCGCCCCGCTGCTCATCCTGCTCGCCGCGGGATCGTACTGGTGGGCCATCGCCGCGGCCGCCGTTCTCGGCGGAGTCTTCTTCATCGTCGACTACCGCTCACGCTCCGGCGCCGGCTACCTCTTCCAGCTCTTCGGCTTCCTCGCTCCGGCCATCCTGCTCCTCATCGTCGGACTCATCATCCCGACCATCCAGACAACGGTGCAGGCGTTCATGAACTCCCGCGGAACCGAGTTCATCGGCCTCGACAACTTCGTCTGGGTGTTCACCCAGCCGGAGGCCATCCGCACGGTGCTCAACACGATCGTCTGGGTGCTCATCACTCCGCTCGTGTCTACGATCGCCGGCCTGGCCTATGCGGTCTTCATCGACAAGAGCCGCGGCGAGAAGTACTTCAAGATCATGGTCTTCATGCCCATGGCCATCTCTTTCGTCGGGGCGTCCATCATCTGGCGCTTCGTCTACACGGCCCGGCCGGCCGACCAGAACCAGATCGGCCTGCTCAACCAGGTTGTGGTGTGGTTCGGCGGCCAGCCCGTCGACTTCCTCGCCAACGCACCCTGGAACACGGTCTTCCTGATCGTCGTGCTGATCTGGGTGCAGACCGGATTCGCCATGGTCGTGCTCTCCGCCGCCATCAAGGGCGTGCCTGCCGAGCAGATGGAGGCCGCCGAACTCGACGGCACCAACGCCTGGCAGAAGTTCACCAACGTCACGGTGCCCGGCATCCGCGGCGCCCTCGTCGTCGTGTTGACGACGATCTCCATCGCCTCCCTCAAGGTCTTCGACATCGTCCGGACCATGACCGCAGGCGCCAACGACACCAGCGTCATCGCGAACGAGATGTACACGCAGTTCAAGAACTTCGAGCAGGGCCGGTCCGCCGCCTTCGCCGTGATCCTGTTCCTGCTCGTGCTCCCGATCGTCGTCTACAACGCCCGCCAGATTCAGAAGCAGAGGGAAATCCGATGAGCGCGATTCTTCCGGTTGAGCTCCCCGTCGACAAGAACACCAAGAGCCAAACTCGCCGAGGCGAGCGCCGTCAGGAGTTCGTGGCGGCCAAGCGCACCAAGAAGCGGTTGACCAGCCGAGGCGCCACGATCGCGGCGCTCGTGATCGCCGTGCTCTGGACCGTTCCGACCTTCGGGCTCTTCGTCTCCTCCTTCCGCCCGGCGCAGGAAGTACGCACCACCGGCTGGTGGACGCTCTTCTCGAACTGGGGTCTGACCATCGACAACTACAGCGATGTGCTCCAGGCCGGCAACAGTCAGCTGAATCTGGCCGGTGCGTTCATCAACTCGATCGCGATCACCCTGCCGGCCACACTGCTGCCGCTGATCATCGCCAGCCTCGCGGCCTACGCATTCGCCTGGATCGACTTCCGCGGCAAGAACGTGCTGTTCATCGCGGTTTTCGCGCTGCAGATCGTTCCGCTGCAGATGGCCCTCGTGCCGCTCTTGCAGTTCTTCTCGCGGGGTGAGGTCTTCGGCTTCCCGGTGGTCTCCTCGATCAGCGACGCCGGCGGCTACTCGCAGGTGTGGATCGCGCACACGATGTTCGCCCTGCCGCTCGCCATCTACCTGCTGCACAACTTCGTGTCGGAGATTCCCGCCGACGTCATCGAGGCGGCGCGGGTCGACGGCGCCGGTCACGGGCAGATCTTCTTCCGCATCGTGCTGCCGCTGACCATGCCGGCGATCGCATCCTTCGCCATCTTCCAGTTCCTCTGGGTCTGGAACGACCTGCTCGTGGCGCTGATCTTCGCCGACGGTGCGGTGGCGCCGATGACCAAGCTGCTGGCCGAGATCACCGGTACCCGCGGCCAGGACTGGCACCTGCTCACGGCCGGCGCGTTCATCTCGATCCTGGTTCCGCTGATCGTGTTCTTCTCCCTGCAGCGCTACTTCGTGCGCGGCCTGCTGGCCGGTTCGACGAAGGGCTAGCCGCATCAGCGACTGTGCCCGTTCCGCCGCTGGCGCCCACCCGGGCCGCCGGTGTTCGGAACGGGCACATTTGTGTGCCGCGCGGGAGTTTAGAGTGAATTCATGAGTGGAATGCACGGTGGCGGCGGCGGTCGACGGGGGCGGGTAAGCGGCGCAGATGTCGTGGCGCAGCGGGCCGAGAACGCCGAGGCCCCGCGCATCCCGAATTTGCTTCGCCGGATCATCGGCCTGTTCGCGCCGCACCGCGCGAAGCTCACGGTCACCGTGGTTCTCGTATTCATCAGCGCGGCGCTCTCCGTCGTGCCGCCCCTGCTCGTGCAGCGGGCCTTCGACGAGGGGCTCTTCCCGCCCGGCGGCAGCCCGGACGTGCAGCGTCTCGCCGTGCTCGTGGGGGTGATGATCGCCATCTATTTGGGGACGCAGTTGCTCGGCGTCTGGCAGGCCTGGCTCACCGCCACGGTCGGCAACTCGGTGATGGGTGCCCTGCGGGTGCGGCTGTTCACCCACTTGCAGGCGATGGAACTGAGCTTCTTCACGCGAACGAAGACGGGCGTCATCCAATCCAGGCTGCAGAACGATGTCGGCGGCGTCGCGAGCGTGCTCACCAACACCATCTCCAGTCTGCTCGGCAACGCCGTGACCGTGATCGCGGCGCTCGTCGCGATGCTCCTGCTGAGCTGGCAGCTGGCGATCGTCGCCATCATCCTGATGCCCGTACTCGTCTTTGCCCAGCGCCGGGTCGGCCAGGTGCGGGCCCGCATCGCGTCCAGGACGCAGGAGTCGCTCTCGGACATGACGGCGATCACGCAGGAGACGCTGAGCGTATCCGGCATCCTGCTCTCGAAAAGCTTCACCCGCCAGAAGACCGAGATCCATCGGTATGCCGACGAGAATGCCAACCAGGTCGAGTTGCAGATCAGCCAGCAGATGAGCGGCCAGTGGTTCTTCGCCACGGTGAGCATCTTCCTCTCCAGCATCCCGGCGATCGTCTACCTCGTGGCCGGTCTGCTGATGGGCAGTGGAACGACCGACATCACGGCGGGCACGATCGTGGCCTTCACGACCGTGCAGTCACGGCTGCTGTTCCCGCTGCTCGGCCTGATGCGCGTTGCCCTCGACCTGCAGACCTCAAGCGCCCTGTTCGCCCGCATCTTCCAGTACCTCGACCTCCGGCCCGCGATCCGCGACGCCCCCGACGCCGCCCCCGTGCCGGCCCGCGGCGAGGCCGTCGGCCGGGTCGCCTTCGACGGGGTCACCTTCGCCTACCCGGATGCCGGCGCGGAATCGCGCCCCACCCTGGACGACGTCTCCTTCACGATCGAGCCGGGCCAGTTCGCGGCCTTCGTCGGCCCGTCCGGGGCAGGCAAGACCACCGTGTCCTATCTCATCCCGCGCTTCTACGAGGCCTCGGCCGGGCGGGTACTCTTCTCCGGCGTCGAGGTGCAGGGCCTCCAGCAGCAGTCCCTCGTCTCCCACATCGGCATCGTCAGCCAGGAGACCTACCTCTTCCACGCGACCATCGCCGAGAACCTCCGCTACGCGAAACCGGAGGCGACGGATGCCGAGCTCGAGGCCGCGGCCCGGTCGGCGAGTATCCACGACACGATCGCATCCTTCCCCGCCGGCTACGACACCCTGGTGGGGGAGCGCGGCTACCGGCTCTCCGGCGGCGAGAAGCAGCGCATCGCCATCGCGCGGGTGCTGCTCAAGGACCCCGAGGTGCTGATCCTCGACGAGGCCACCAGTGCCCTGGACGCCATCTCCGAGCGCGTCGTTCAGGCGGCCCTGGACACCGCTTCCCGCGGGCGTACGACCATCGCCATCGCGCACCGGCTGTCGACCATCGTGTCCGCCGACGTCATCTTCGTCGTCGACGCCGGCCGGATCGTAGAGAGGGGCACCCACGCCGAACTGCTCAAAGACGATGGCGTCTACGCGCGGCTGTACTCGGAGCAGGTCACGTCGCCGACGCCCACGGCCCCCACTCCGCTCACGCCGATAGAGTTGACCCGGCTCGAATCCGTGACGAAGAACCCTCGATGAAGGACTCTCGATGAAAATTGCCGACACCGTTCTCGACCTCATCGGTGACACCCCCCTGGTCAGGCTGCACAAGGTGACGGCTGACGTCAGCGCCACCGTGCTGGTCAAGCTGGAGTACCTGAACCCGGGCGGCTCCGCGAAGGACCGCATCGCGGTGCGCATCATCGATGCCGCCGAACGGGACGGCTTCCTGCTTCCCGGCGGCACCATCGTCGAGCCGACCTCGGGCAACACGGGCGTCGGCCTCGCTCTCGTTGCCCAGCAACGCGGCTACAAGTGCGTGTTCGTGCTGCCGGACAAGGTGGGCGAGGACAAGCGCAACGTGCTCACGGCCTACGGCGCGGAGATTGTGGTGACCCCGACATCCGTCGCCCCCGACCACCCTGACTCCTATTACAGCGTGTCCGACCGGCTGGCCCGGGAGATCCCGGGGGCTTTCAAGCCCAACCAGTACTTCAACCCGAACGGCCCGCTCAGCCACTACGAGACGACCGGGCCCGAGATCTGGCGCGACACCGACGGCACGATCACCCACTTCGTCGCGGGCGTCGGCACCGGCGGCACCATCACCGGTACCGGACGGTACCTGCGCGAGGTCTCGGGAGAGAGCGTGCGCATCATCGGCGCCGATCCGGAGGGCTCGGTGTACTCCGGTGGCACCGGCCGGCCGTATCTGGTCGAGGGCGTGGGCGAGGACTTCTGGCCGGGCGCCTACGACCCGGAGGTCGTGCACGAGGTGATCGCCGTCTCCGACGCCGACTCCTTCGCGATGACCCGCCGGCTCGCCCTCGAAGAGGGCATTCTGGTCGGAGGTTCGAGCGGCATGGCCGTCGTCGCCGCCCTGCGCGCGGCGAGAACCCTCGGCGCCGACGACACCATCGTCGTGCTGCTGCCCGACGGCGGGCGCGGCTACCTGGGCAAGATCTTCAATGACGGCTGGATGCGCAGCTACGGTTTCAGCAACGCGCCCGCCGGGCACACGGTCGGCGACCTGCTCTCGTCCAAGACCGGCGCCCTGCCGCCGTTCGTCTACGTGCACCCCAGCGCCACGGTGCACGACGCCATCGGAGTCATGACCGAGGCCAGCGTCTCCCAGGTGCTGGTGCTCACCGAAAAGCCCCCGGTGGTGATGGGCGAGGTCGTCGGCGCGGTCGACGAACGCCGGCTGATGGAACTCGTCTTCTCCGGCGAAGCGAAACTGGCCGACCGCGTCGGCGAGTTCGTCGGCGACTCCCTCCCGCTAATCGGGGTGAACGAGCCCGTCGCGGCCGCGCGCGCCGCCTTCGCCGGCCACGATGCGCTCCTCGTCACCGACGGCGGCAAACCCCTCGGCGTCATCACCCGCCACGACCTGCTCACCTACCTGAGCGCCTGAACAGCATGACTAAGGACGAATCAATGGCTCGCACACGAAACTTCGACACCATCGCCATCCACGCGGGGCAGGAATTCGACCCGACGACCGGCGCCGTGATCCCGCCCATCTACCAGACGTCCACGTATGTGCAGGAGAGCATCGGCCACCTGCGCGGCGGCTACGAGTACAGCCGCGGCGGCAACCCGACCCGCACCGCGCTTGAGACCCTGCTGGCCGCGCTGGAGGGCGGAAAGCACGGCCTCTCCTTCGCCAGCGGGCTCGCCGCGGAGGACACCATCCTGCGCGCGCTGCTCGCACCGGGCGACCACATCGTGCTCGGCAACGACGTCTATGGCGGCACGCACCGGCTGATCAACCGGGTGCACGGTGCCTGGGGCATCCTCAACTCCACCGTGGAGATGAGCGACCTCGCCGCCGTCGAACAGGCCATCATCCCGGGCGAGACGAAGATCCTCTGGGTGGAGACGCCCAGCAATCCATTGATGAAGGTCTGCGACATCGCCGCTCTGGCCCGGATCGGCCACCGCTTCGGCGTGACCGTGATCGTGGACAACACGTTCGCCTCGCCCGCGCTACAGCAGCCGCTGGCCTTGGGGGCGGACGTCGTCGTGCATTCCACCACGAAGTACCTCGGTGGCCACTCCGACGTGCTCGGCGGCGCCCTGATCATCAACGACGACGAGCTCGCCGAGAAGGCCCAGTTCCTGCAGTTCGCCGCCGGCCCCGTCTCGGCCCCGATGGATGCCTGGCTCACCGTGCGCGGAATCAAGACCCTCTCGGTGCGGATGGACCGCCACTGCAGCAACGCCCAGGCGATCGCCGAGCACCTGCAGGGCCACCCGGCGATCGACCGGGTCTACTACCCCGGCCTGCCGACGCACCCGGGCCACGAGCTGGCGAAGAAGCAGATGAGCGGCTTCGGCGGCATGCTGTCGATCTCCTTCGTGGGCGGCGTGGCCGCGGCGCGTTCCTTCGCCGAGGCCACGCAGCTGTTCCAGCTGGCCGAATCGCTCGGTGGCGTGGAATCGCTGGTCAACTACCCCTCCGAGATGACCCACGCATCGGTTCGCGGCACTGAACTCGAAGTAGCGGACAACATCATCCGTCTGTCCGTGGGCATCGAAGGCGTCGCCGACCTCATCGACGACATCGACCGGGCGCTCGCGGCCGTCTAGGCGGATAAATCCGTACAGCCGCGGCGGCCCTGGCTGCCGTGGCTGATGCGGCATCGCCGCTCAGGGAGATTACCTCCGCTTCGAACGAATTCGACGGAGATTTTGGCTCTCCTGCTTCATCTGTGGGTGTTTCGGAGCGCCTTAACGGCCGCACGCCGCTTCCTGTCTAGGTTTCTGACTGTCTAGGAACAGAAACTCAAGG
>NZ_SOGE01000030.1:0-185523 GCF_004402575.1 Cryobacterium sp. TMT2-4
ACAGTCAGAAACCTAGACAGGAAGCGGCGTGCGGCCGTTAAGGCGCTCCGAAACACCCACGGATACAGCAGGGGAGCCAAAATCTCCGTCAAATTCGTTAGGGAGCCCGCGGTGCCTGAGGGGCGCACCGACGGATGCGCGTGGTCGGCCAACCACGGCACCGCGCCGACCGAATTATTTTCTATACTCGTGCAGAACCTCTTGACTTATCATTAGTACACATCTACTATTACGGTATGGCTGGAGCCCCCACTCCGCACCACCCCACCGCCTCACCGCAGGCGGTGCCTTCCCTCGCGCAGGCACCCCTCGCGCAGGCACCCCGTGCACAGTCACCCCGTGCACAATCACCCCTCGTGCAGCAGCTGCAGCAGGCCCGTGATCTGGCCGCGGCCGTGCTCGACTCGGTGTCTTTCTCGCTCCTGGGCGAGGCGGACGCGATGATGGTGCTGGGCACGGTCGAAGACCTCGGCCGTCGGGTCGATGCGGCCAGGGTCGCCTCCGCCGCTGACATTTCGGTGCGGTCCCGCCGCATCCTGGGCCATGAGTCCCTGGCGTATAAGAACGGGGCCAGCAGCGGCATCGACCTGATCACCCGCCTGACCCGCGTCTCGTCGCGTGAGGCGAACCGGCGGGTGCGCCTGGGCGAGAACGTCACGCCGCGCCGGGCGGGCACCAGCATGTTGCCGCCCTACTACCCGGCCGTGGCCGATTCCCTCACCGCCGGGGACCTCGGCGTGGACGCGGCCGAGAACATCGTCACCGCCCTCGACCAGGTTGCGGCCCGGGTCGCGCCCGACGAGCTCGGCACTGCCGAACGTGCCCTGGTGGCCAGTGCCACCGGCGCCGTCACCGACGACACCCGCGGCCTGCCCGGGGAGGGGTTCGCGTTTCCTGCGGACCTGGTGCGGGGCATGGCCAGCCAGTGGCAGGCCCGCCTCGATCCCGACGGCACCGCCCCCAACGAGCCCGTCGCCGAGGCCCGCAGCACCGTCGGCTTCGGGCTCTTCCGCGACGGTCTCTACCCGCTCCGCGGCGGAGTCACGCCGGAGCTCCGCGGCATCATGAACGCCATCTTCGACACGTATCTCTCCGCCCACGCGGCGCCCAAGTTTCCGACCGAAGAAGAACAGGCGCGCATGGCGGCCGGGCAGCTGATCCCGGGGGCGGAGGCCGCGGCCCTCAGCGACGACCGTAACGGTGGTCAGAAACGCGCCGACATCCTCCGTGGTGTGTTCGAAACCGCCACCCGTGACCCGGGGACCCCGACCATGGGCGGCGCCGCCCCCACCGTCATGATCCACGTCAACCAGGCCGACCTTACCGCCGACCATGGGGTGGGTTGGATCGACGGCGTCGAAGCGCCGATCTCGCTGACAAGTGTGAAGCAGGCGCTCTGCGCCGGCGGATTTCAGGAGATCCGGTTCGGGCCGCACAACGAGGTCCTCAGCCTCAGCACCGAGAATCGTTTCTTCAACCGGGCCCAACGCCGCGCCATCAGCGCCCGCGACGGCGGCTGCATCATTCCGGGGTGCACCGTGCCCGCCGCCTGGTGCGAAGTACACCACGTCACCCCCTGGTACCGCGGCGGAAAAACCGAGATCACCAACGGGGTCCTGCTCTGCTGGTACCACCACCACAGCATCGACACCTCCGGCTGGAACATCCGCATGATCCGGGGCAAACCCGAAGTCCGGGCACCCTACTGCTACGACCCCACCCGCACCTGGCGGCCTGGGGGAGGGAACCCGGCCAGCCGCTCACCGGTCTCGGCGGGCTCGACCAGCGTCACCGTGCGTTCCCGAAATCGGGTCACCACCGCCTCCTAGGAACGTGGCTTCGTCCGCCACCACCCGGGCGCACAGTGCCCCCACAGTTCGACAGGCGCGATCGCGGTGTTGCTTGGCCACCGGAGCACTCCAGCCGACACCAACCCCAAGATCGTGTCACGCTGGTCACATGGATCTGGAGGTGTCGCCCGCGCTGATTATTCCCGAGCGCGAACTCGGCTGGCGGTTCTCGCGGTCGTCAGGGCCGGGCGGCCAGCACGTGAACACCTCCGACAGCCGCGTCGAGCTCATCTGGAGCGTTGCCGAGTCGGAGAAGCTTTCCGACGACCAGCGGATGCGCCTGCTCGCCCGCCTCGCCAAACGCCTCGTCGACGGGGCGATCACCGTGACCGCGTCCGAGCGGCGCTCCCAGCTGCGCAACCGCGAGCTCGCTCTGGCGAAGCTCGCCGACATCGTGGCCACGGGCCTGGCTCCCGATGCGCCCATCCGCCGGCCGACCAAACCCACTCGTGGTTCGGGCCGAAGGCACCTCGCCGCGAAGCAACAGCGGTCGGCCACCAAGAAGCAGCGGCAGAGGCCGTCCGCCGACTAGCTGCGAGAGCGGGTGAATCGTCGAACAGCGCAGCACAAAGCGACGAGTCACCCGCTCTCGCGGCCTGAGGTGTCCGCAGGAGCGGCTAACGCAGGAGCGGCTACCGCACCAGCAACATCTGTCGGAAGAACGCCGCGAGCTCAGCGGTCGCGGTCAGCGGCAGCACGTTAGCCACATACATGTCCGGGCGCACCACCACGACGGCACCGCCGCGGTCGATCCCGCGCAGCTCGAAGATGTCGTGCGCCGGGTCGGTTGCATAGAGCTTTTCGTAGTCGATCAGCTCAAAGGGTCCTCTTTTCGGCAGGAAAACGCCCGGAACCCGGCCGATGTCCACCCCGGTGTGCTCTTGCTGGTAGACCACCTTGACGTCGAAGACACTGTCGATGTCGCTCTCGGTGGGGGTGTAAGCGAGCAGCGGCGACTCGAGTGAGGTGCGGATCCACTCGGCCCACTCGGTCAGCGCCGAGGCATCGCCGGACACAGCGGCATCCGCGAACGCGTACAGGCGCCACCGGCCATCGGCGCGGTGGTGGTGTCCGAGCTGCACGGGGTTGGCGTCGCCGACGCGCACCACCGGGGCGGACTTAAAGCGCTTGCCGAGCGGGAATCCCGTGGCGAGGTGCTGGTGTGTTGCCTCGCCGGTCAGCATCGACGGCGGGTATTCCGTCATGAAACCCGACGGGAACTCGGCCGTCTTCGTATAGAACTCCTCCAGTGGAACTTCCAGGTCCTCCGACTTCGTCGCCATCAGGGTCGACCAGGTCTTGTCGAAATCGATCAGGTTCTTTGCGATGACCTGGCGCTCGGCAGAGTAGGTACCGAGCAGGGATTCGGGGCTGCGGCCTTCGATCACGTAGCCGAGTTTCCAGGCCAGGTTGAAGCCGTCCTGCATCGACACGTTCATGCCCTGGCCGGCCTTGGCGCTATGCGTGTGGCAGGCGTCCCCGGTGATGAACACCCGCGGGGTGCGTGTGCCGATCTCGTGGGGGAGGAGGTCGTCGAACCGATCGGTGAGACGATGGGCGACCTCGTACACGCTGTGCCAGGCGACATTCTTCACGTCGAGGGTATACGGGTGGAGGATGCCGTTGGCCTTCGCGATGATCTCCTCGATCGTCGTCGTGCGCACTGCCCCGTTGTCGTCAGCGGCCACCTCGCCGAGATCCACATACATGCGGAATAGGTATCCGCCCTCGCGCGGGATGAGCAGGATGTTGCCGCCGGATTCGGACTGGATCGCGCACTTCATGCGGATGTCCGGGAAGTCGGTGACCGCGAGCACGTCCATAACGCCCCAGGCGTGGAATGCCTGGTCGCCGGCGAGCGTACAGCCGATCGAGTCGCGCACAGCGCTGCGGGCACCGTCGGCGCCCACCACGTACTTGGCGTGCACGACGCGTTCCTGGCCCTGCTTCTCCCCGGTGGTGTGCACGAGCGTCACCGTGACGGGATACTCGCCCTCGTCGGTGTTCTCCAGGCTGCGGAAATCGAAGCCGAAATCCGGCTCCATTCGCGTGGGGGAGTGCGCCATCACCTCGGCGAAGTAGTCGAGAACACGCGCCTGGTTGACGATCAGGTGCGGGAATTCGCTGATGCCGGTGGGGTCGTCCACGGCACGGGCCGAACGGATGATGCGGGTCACGTCGGCGGGGTCCGGTGTCCAGAAGGCCATTTCGGTGATGCGGTAGGCCTCGGCGATGATGCGTTCCGCGAAACCGAACGCATGGAAGGTCTCGACGCTGCGGGCCTGGATGCCGTCGGCTTGCCCGATTGCGAGGCGCTCACCGCGGCGCTCGACGATGCGGGTCGTGATGCCGGGGAACTGGGAGAGCTGCGCGGCGGTGATCATGCCGGCTGGGCCTGTTCCGACGATGAGAACGTCGACGTTCTCGGGGAGCTCGCCCGGGCGATTGAGGCCGACCCCGGCGGCATCCTGGATGCGGGGATCGGTGGACACGTATCCGTGGTGGTGAAACTGCACGGCTTCCTCACTTCTTTGTGGGCTCTGCGTGGGTGAATCGGACGTCACTGTCGTAGCGTGCATGTCCTGACGTGTTCGATAATCGAACACAAAGTTCTATTATCGCTTCTCGGATCATATATCATCCGGCTGGCCAGGACTAGATGAGAGGCGGCGAACCAATTCGACGGAGATTCTCGTCGAAAACAGCCATTCCGTCGTGTTCGGGCCCGCTATGGGCAAAATCTCCGTCGAATTCGTTCGGGACGGAGGCGCGGCAGGGAGCTACCGGGCGATCAGGCGGTCACGTGCGCACTTTGCAGGTGCGGTAGGGCGGCGAGGATACTGCTGACCACGCCGGCCTCCGAGCTCGACGGCGCGATGTTCGCGGCGCGCGCCAGGATGCTCGGGTGGCCGTTGGCCATGGCATAGGAGTGCCCGGCGGCATCGAGCATCTCGGCGTCGTTGAGGTAGTCGCCGAACGCCATCGTCTGGGCCCGGCTGATGCCGAGCTGCTGCTGGAGCCGTTCCAACGCTCGACCCTTGTTCGCTCCCTGGCGCATCACATCGACCCAGTTCTCGCCCGAGACCACGACCTCCGCGGGCAGCCCCAGGCCGCGCAAGGCCGGTCCGCTTCGCTGTTCGGCGCGGGCAGGGTCGTAGATCGCCAGTTTCAAGATGACATCGTCGAGGGCGGCCGCATGCACATCCGCTACGACCTCGACCGCTGCGTA
This sequence comes from Cryobacterium sp. TMT2-4, assembly GCF_004402575.1. Taxonomy (NCBI): domain Bacteria; kingdom Bacillati; phylum Actinomycetota; class Actinomycetes; order Micrococcales; family Microbacteriaceae; genus Cryobacterium; species Cryobacterium sp. TMT2-4. Next base: position 5,080 of record NZ_SOGE01000030.1, read on the forward strand.
GTACCGGCGAACCTGGTCGACGAAGCGCTCGTCGCTGCGCTCGATGTAGGCGCTCCGGGCGCCGCAGACGACGAGCCCCAGGTCGGCACCCGTGGCGGCGGTGCCGCGCACCCAGTCCACGATGGGGGCGATGATCTCGGACAAGACGGGTTCGACGTCGATGCTGATGCCGTCCTGCACCACGTTGCTTCCGTTTTCCGCGATGTAGATGAGTCCGTCGTGCTCGCCGAAGATGCCGTGCAGTGTCTGATACTGGCGTCCGCTGGCCGGCACGAACAGGATCCCGGCCCGATGGAGGTCGTCGAGGAGCGGCCAGAACGCGTCGGGCACGTTGCCGTCGTCGTCGAGAAGAGTGCCATCCATGTCTGAAACGATGAGTCGGATGTCGGAGGGCTCTGCTAAGTGGTTCACTGCGGCGGCTTTCGGTCGTTGTTCGTTCCCGGAATCCACGAGTGTTCGCTCGCGTCCCTTGGTCTGTGACGACGACGCTGTCTCTCTCGATGATGTCATCTCTGCCCGCCGGGCTCCGAGTTGCGCGCGAACTGAGCGTTGGGCGCACAGAACGAGCGGCCCTGGTGCCAAACTGGCAGGATTCATTGCACTATCTGCGAGGAGCGTCGACGTGCCTGGTTTTGATTTCTTCAGCGGCCAAGGGCTCGTGCGCCCGGATGTCACCGCGGCCGACGCCGAATCGATGGCGTCCTCGCTCTTCGGGATCACCGGCACGGCCCGCGAGCTCGGCAGCCAGCAGGACCGCAACTTTTTGATCACCGCCACCGGTGCCGCCACCGGTGCCGCCACCGGTGACTCCGCGGGTGACTCCGCCGGTGACTCTGCGGGGGGAGCGACGCAGCGCTACGTGCTCAAGGTCGACAACCCGGCCTTCTCAGCCGCCGAGCTGGCCGCGCAGGACGCGGTGATGGTGTTCCTAACCGAGCACGGCATGCGCGTGCCGCAGCCCGTGCGGGGGCTGAACGGCCTCAGCCGCCAGCACTGGCACGCAACGGATGCCGCCCTCCTCCCGGTGCGGCTACTCACCTTCCTCGAGGGCCCGTCGCTCGAGGCGCGGGGCTATCTGGCCCCGCCGGTGGTCCGGGCGCTCGGCCGGCTCTCGGGCACCACGTCGCTGCACCTGCGTGACTTCGCGGCGGACGGCCTCGACCGCACGCTGCAGTGGGACCTGCGCAACGCGAAGACCGTGATCGACCTGCTGATGCGCTGGGTGCCGGCGGAAGAGACCAGGGATCAGCTCCGTGCCATCGCCGACAGCGCCGCCGCACGTCTGGCGGCTGTGGCGTCCGTGCTGCGGCTGCAGACCATCCACGGGGACATCACCGACGACAACGTGATCTGCCGGGTGCTGCCGAACGGCCACCACGTGCCCGAGGGGGTCATCGACTTCGGCGATCTGGCCACCGGGTGGCTGGTCGCGGAGCTGGCGGTCACGGCGGCATCCGTTCTGCACCACATGCCGGACAATCCGCTGGCGGCCCTCGAGGCGATCGTCGCCTTCGACGAGGTCGTTCCCCTGACCGAGGCCGAGATCACCGCGCTCTGGCCGCTGATCGTGCTCCGCGGGGCGGTGCTGGTGGCCAGCGGCGAGCAGCAGGTGCAGATCGACGCGGACAACGACTACGCGAGGCACCGGATGGACGCCGAGTGGCAGGTCTTCGCCGCAGCCAGCGCGATCGGCTGGGAGGAAGCGGACGCGGCCATCCGGCAGGCGCTCGGTCGGCGGCCGCACACTGGTGCCGAACACACGACCGTGCCCGAACACACGACCGTGCCCGAACAGACGACCGTGCCGATGATCCCCGCGCTCGCCGACGGCGACTACGAAATGCTCGATTTCACCGTGACCAGCCCGGCCCTGACCGACGGCCTCTGGCAGACAACGGATGCCGAGTGGCGGCTCGCGCAGGCCGCCCTCGCCCGACGCAGCGCCGCCGTCGCCCCCTACGGCCAGTTCCGGCTCACCCGAACCCCGCCGCACTCGCGCCGGGAACCCGACACGTTCGCGCTGTTCACCGAGGTCTTCCTGCCTGCCGGTTCGGTGATCGTCGCGCCCGCGGCTGCCTCGGTCACCGAGATCGGAGGCGACACTCTGGTTCTGACGCTGGCCGGTTTCGGGCTGCGCATCGGCGGCATCGTGTCGAACCTCGTGCCGGGGGCCGCGATCGCCGCAGGGGAGCCCGTGGGCGTCGCGAGCCCGGTTGCTCGGGTGACCGTACAGGAGCTCGCTCGCCCGGGTCTGCCGGTCCCGCACTTCACCCAGCCCTCTCGGGCCGCCGCGTGGGCAACCCTCGCACCGGACCCGGCGCGGCTGCTTGGGCTGGCGCCGCAGGCATCCGTCGTCGACCCGGCGATCGAACTGGCCCGTCGCGGTGCCATGATGGCCGCGGCGCAGGAGAAGTACTACGAACGGCCGCCGCAGATCGAACGCGGCTGGCAGGAACTGCTGATCGACACTCACGGGCGCTCCTACGTTGACATGGTCAACAACGTCGCCGTGATCGGGCACAGCCACCCCCGGTTCACCCGTGCCGTGAGCGATCAGCTGGCGTTGCTCAACACGAACTCCCGGTTCCTCTACTCGGCGTTGGCCGACCTCTGCGAACACATCGTGGCGACATCACCGGATCCCATCCTCGACACCGTGCTTCTGGTCAACAGCGGCAGCGAGGCCGTGGACCTGGCCCTGCGCCTGGCCCGGATCCACACCGGTCGCAGCAACGTCGTCGCCTTACGAGAGGGCTACCACGGCTGGACGTCGGCCTCCGACGCGGTGTCGACCTCGGCCTACGACAACCCTTTCTCCTTGGCCTCCCGGCCCGACTGGGTGCACATCGCGGATGTTCCGAACTCCTATCGCGGGACGCATCGCGGTGCCGGGGCGGCAGGGGAGTACGCGGCCGACCTGGCCCGGCTGTTGGCCGATCCGGACGGCCCGGGGGCTGACCTGGCCGCGTTCATCTGCGAGCCCGTGCTGGGCAATGCCGGCGGCGTCGTGCCCCCGGCGGGATACCTCGCCCGTGTCTACGAGCAGGTCCGTGCACGCGGCGGGCTGTGCATCGCCGACGAGGTGCAGGTCGGCTACGGCCGGCTGGGCAGCCACTTCTGGGGCGTGCAGCAGCAGGGCGTCGTGCCCGACATCCTCACGGTGGCCAAGGCGATGGGCAACGGATACCCGCTCGGCGCGGTGCTCACCCGCCGGGACATCGCCGAATCCCTGGCCAGGGAGGGCAACTTCTTCTCCTCGGCCGGCGGCAGTCCGGTCAGCTGCGTCGCGGGGCTGGCCGTGCTCGACGTCATCCGGGACGAATCCCTCCAGCAGAATGCGGATGCTGTCGGCCGGCACCTGGCAGGCCGGCTTGCAGAACTCGCGGAACGGCATCCGTTGATCGGGATGGTGCACGGCCTGGGCCTGTACATGGGGGTGGAACTCGTGCGCGACCGGGACACCCTGGAGCCGGCGGTCAGCGAGACCGCCGCCATCTGCGAACGGATGCTGGAGCTCGGCGTGATCGTGCAGCCCACCTCGGAGAGGCAGAACGTGCTGAAGATCAAGCCGCCCCTGTGCTTGAGTCGGGAGAGCGCGGACTTCTTCGTCGACCGGCTCGACGAGGTGCTGCAGGGCGGCTGGTAGCGTGCACGACGTGCTTGACCACCCCCGCGCCGAGCACCCCCGCGCCGAGGTCGCGGCGCTCTGCGCTCGCGGCCTCGACTGGAACGCCGACGGGTTGTGCCGCCTGACAGTTGAACGGAATCCGGTGACAGACCCGGAAGGCCGAAAAAGTTCACCAAAATGGCTGGCCAAAACCCCTGACAGCGGCAGACTGTAACGACACGGGCGCGACCGGCTCCGGCAGCAGCGGTCCCGTCTTGATCGGCGTCAACGAAGCAAGCTTGGGGAGAAAATATGAACAAGTACACAGTCACGAACCCCGCCACCGGGGACAGCGGACCGAGTTTTACTCTGGCAACCGATGCTGAGGTGACCGAGGCCATCGGAGCCGCAGACCGTGCGCACAGTGAGTTCTCTCGCCGCACGTCTGTCGCCGAGCGCGCGGCCCTGATGCAGCGTGTCGCGCACCTGCACACCGAGCGGCGTGAGCATCTGGCCGAGCTCATCGTGCGCGAGATGGGCAAGCCCGTCGCGCAGGCCCTCGGCGAGGTCGACTTCGCGGCCGACATCTACTCGTACTACGCGACCCACGGCGAGGCCTTCCTCGCCGACGAACCGATCGAGCTGCTCGGTGGTGAAGGCGCGGCGTTCATTCGGAGCGCCTCCCTCGGAGTGCTCGTCGGGATCATGCCGTGGAACTTCCCCTACTATCAGGTCGCCCGCTTCGCCGGTCCGAACCTGGTTCTCGGCAACACAATCCTGCTCAAGCACGCCTCGCAGTGCCCCGAGTCCGCTGCCGCGATCGAGGCGATCTTCACGGATGCCGGTTTCCCCGACGGCGCATACCGCAACGTCTACGCCTCCAGTGCTCAGATCTCCGACATCATCATTCCGGACCCCCGTGTCTGCGGTGTGTCGCTGACCGGTTCTGAAGGCGCGGGTGCGGCGGTCGCGGAGGTCGCCGGCCGCAACCTCAAGAAGGTCGTGCTCGAACTGGGCGGATCCGACCCGTTCATCCTGCTCAGCACGGACAATATGGACGAAGCGGTCGACGCCGCCGTCGACGCTCGCCTCGACAACTCCGGCCAGTCCTGCAACGCGGCCAAGCGCTTCATCGTGATCGACGGCCTGTACGACGCCTTCCTGGCGAGCTTCACAGCAAAGATCACCGGCAACGTTCCCGGAGACCCCACGTCGCCGGACACCACGCTCGGCCCGCTGTCCTCCCTCGGTGCCGCCGAGGGCCTCGAGGAACAGCTCCAGCGCGCCGAAGCCCAGGGCGCAACCGTCACCGCGCGGGGAAACCGCATGGGCGCCTTCTTCTCGCCGACGGTCCTGACCGACGTGTCCCCTCAGAGTGACGCTTACCGGGAAGAGTTCTTCGGCCCGGTCGCCGCCGTCTATCGCGTGGCGAACGAGGCCGAGGCTGTGCAGGTGGCCAACGACGTCCCGTACGGCCTGGGTTCGTATCTCTTCACCACCGACCCGGAACAGGCCCTGCGGGTGGCGGACCAGATCGACGCCGGGATGGTCTTCATCAACGGCTCGCTCCTCGACGGAGCAGAGCTGCCCTTCGGTGGAGTGAAGAGATCTGGCTTCGGCCGTGAACTGGGACGCTTCGGCATCGCGGAGTTTGCCAACAAGAAGCTCATTCGCATCCTCAGGTGACACGCGGTGGCGCGCCGCCCGTCTCAGACGGTGGCGCGCCACCCACCCGCGCCAGACTGCGGCATCCGGTCTCCCTGACGAATTCGACGGAGATTTGGGCCGAAACGGCTCCAAATCTGCCCAAGACTGCGCGCTGCCTCAAAATCTCCGTCGAATTGGTTCGGCGCCGGGCCCGGGCGGCTCCGCCCCCTAGCTCAGGAAGAGCACCACTGCGGCGGTCACCGCGACCACGACCAGGATGGTGCGCAGTACCGGCGCGGAGAGCGTGCGGCCGATACGGGCACCCAGCCAGCCGCCCGCCGCGGAGCCGATGCCGATGAGGAGAGCGATTCTCCAGTCCACGGTCCCGCTGGAGATGAAGATGATCGCCGAAACGATGTTCGCGACTCCGGCGAGCACGTTCTTGGTCCCGTTGGCCCGGTGTATGTCGGTGGACCAGAGTATGCCCAGCAGTGCGAGCAGCACGACCCCCTGGGCGGCACCGAAATACCCGCCGTACACGCCCGTCGCGAGCACCCCGAGAATGAGCCCGAGGGTGAGGGGACGCGTATCCGTTTTGGTCAGCAGTGTGCCGGCGGGTGCCGCCGGCGCCTTACGTCGCACGAAGCCGGCCACCCGAGGCTGGATCGCCGAGAGCACCGCGGCCAGCAGCAGCAGGAAGGGCACGACGCCGGCGAACGCCTGTGCGGGCAGGGCGAGCAGGAGCAGACCGCCGACGATGCCGCCCACGGCGGAGAAGATCGCCATCACAGCTACGGGGCGCCACTGCGACCGCAACTCGCGTCGGTAGCCGTGGGCGCCGGCAATGGACGCAGGGATCAGACCCACGGTATTGGACACGTTCGCCGTGATCGGCGGCACGCCCAACGCCAGGAGAACGGGGAAGGTGATGAGTGTTCCGGCGCCGGCGACCACGTTGATGACTCCCGCGGCCAGCCCGGCGATCAGGATGATCGCACCTTCAAGCAATGTCACATCTACCCCCACCCGCCGTTGGACCGTGCAGGTCAAGGCTAGTTCAGGAAAGCTGGTTCAGGCGATGGCCGGCACCGGGGCAGTGGATGCTGCGGTTGTGGCTTGCATCACCGGCTCCCCATCGCGACGGGCATCGCGACGTGACTATGAACGGGGTCGGAATCTGTCGAACCGTCAGCTTCGGCCCCCGGTAGTCACCGCGCTTCTGGCGCTGGGGGAGCCTGACGTCGAGCCCAGGGAACGGCACGTACGGCACCAGGCTGAGGAGGTGGCTGATGATGTCGAGGCGAACCCTCTTCTTGTCGTCGGTATGCGCGACATACCAAAGCGCCCAGCGGCGTCATCCGCAGGAAGTGCTCGGTCTGATCCGGAGTGCAGAAACCAATCACCCGCTCCACGCCCACATGGTTGTTCCAGCTGCGGTCGAAGAGGACCAGCTCGCCGGCTGCGGGGAAATGCTCCAGGTAACGCTGGATGTACAGCTGGGACTTCTCGCGTTCAGTGGGAACGGCAAGTGCCGCGACTCGGAAGACCCGGGGGCTCACCTGCGCGGTGGTGCGTTGGTAGTGCCGCCCTTGCCGGCCGTGTCACGCCCCGCGAACACGAGGCAGCCAGGCGTCCGGTGATGTTCTCAGCCTTCTTGCGGGACGTGAACGCGGTGAACGGGACCTCGGCGACTTCGGTGCTACGCGATCCACGTTTTCGTGCTGTTGTCATAGATCGCGTTGGTGTACGCAATCGCTGTCCAGGCGTTGTCGGGGATCGTTCCGATCGCTCGTTTGATGGCGGGGTTCACGCGGGCGGTGACGGAGACGTCGGCACCGGCTGTGAGGGCCGCACTGATTGAGGCGTGACCGTAGCAGGCAGAGTCGGCGCGGAGGAGCGCGCGCGTTTTTTCGGCTCCGTGGAGCCGTTTGGTAGTGGCGAGGGCATCACGGATCAAACGGGCGGCGCCGCGCTGTGACTAGCACGCACCGCGGCGGAGCCGTTGACCGATGATGATCGGCGCTGATGATGATCGGCACTGACACGTCAGTTTTCAGCGCGTCGAGCAACACGTTGAGGCCGCGCACGCCGGAGTACCTGTAGCCGGAGCCTTCCTTCTGGTACCCGTGGACTTCGATGATGGTGTCGTCAATGTCGAGGAAGATGTAGCCGTCGGTGTCGTGCACGAGCAGTGGGGTTTCGGGCGCGAGGCCCCGCATGAAGCGTGAGGCGACGGCGTCGAGCTGCCGGACGTGACCGAACGCGAACTCGCGCAGGAACGACCCCGACGTCGACGGCGCGTATCAGTTGGTGAAGACCTTCCGCATGCCGCCGTGATGAAGAATCGCGAGGTCGTCGATCGAGTCTGCGCCGGCGACCATCCCTCCGACCAGTGAGGTGACTTTCAAGCCGGCGTTGGCACCCTTGTCGGCGGGGACGGTCAGCCACTGATCGGCCAGGGTCGCCAGCCCCGCTCTGGCGGCCAATTTCATGATCGGGACCAACTCAGCGCACGACACAAGATTCGGGTCGGTAAATGATGCAGAAACGGTGCGGTCGGTGTGGGTAGCTTGCATCTACAAGATGCTCATCTGTTTGGTAAATTCAAACTCTAGACAAGTTCTATCTACCTGATCAGCTGGGTATTCTTGGTATATCGCGCCGTCAAAATCCCACGTCGACCCGTGGATTCAGGCTAAGAAGACCACACCGAGACGAAACGAGCCGCCGCAACTTCCGCTGGCCTCATTCGCCTTGACAAATCCCGCGAACATGGTTGGCTCGTATCAGTGCCAATTTCCGGAACATAGTCCGACCGTGAAAGGAGGTGGCTCGTGAGCCACCATGCCGTTGTCAACCCCGCCACAGGCGAAACCATCAAAACTTACGCCCAGCTTTCTGCTGATGAAATCGAGCAGGTTATCGCATCGGCGGATGAGGCCCACCGCGGCTGGTCACGCAGCTCTTCAACCAACGAGCGGGCCACACTCCTGCGCAGGGTCGGCGATTTGCATGAGGAGCGCCGTGACAAGCTGGCGGCCATGATCGTGCGCGAGATGGGCAAGCCCGTCGATCAAGCGCTCGGCGAGGTCGACTACGCCGCCGACATCTACCGGTACTACGCCGACAACGCGCAGGAATTTCTGAAGGACGAACCAATCACCCTGCTGAGCGGCGAGGGTTCCGCGTTCATGCGTTCCAAATCGCTCGGTGTGCTGATCGGTGTCATGCCGTGGAATTTCCCGTACTACCAGGTTGCGCGCTTCGCCGCACCGAACCTCATGACAGGCAACACGATCATCCTCAAGCATGCGTCGCAGTGCCCGGAGTCGTCCGCGGCGATTGAGCAAATCTTTCACGACGCAGGCTTTCCGGCTGGTGCCTATACCAATGTGTACGCGGACAGCGAGCAGGTCGCCACGATCATCGCCGACCCGCGGGTGCAGGGCGTCTCCCTCACCGGTTCGGAGGGCGCCGGCGCGGCCGTTGCCGAGGTGGCCGGTCGTCACCTCAAGAAGGTCGTGCTGGAGCTGGGCGGATCAGACCCGTTCATTCTGCTGAGCACCGACGACATGGCCGCCGCAGTGGATGCCGCCGTTGCCGGTCGCCTCCGCAATGGCGGGCAGGCCTGCGACGCCGCCAAGCGATTTATCGTGATCGATGAACTTTACGATGAGTTCACGGAGAAGTTCACCGCCGCCATCCTGGCTTGCTCTCCCAGCGACCCGACCGTCCCCGGGGCAGACTACGGACCCCTCTCGTCCCTCGACGCGGCCGAACATCTCGCGGAGCAGGTCGAGCGTGCAGTCGCACAGGGAGCGACCTTGGCGGGCACTGGCAAACGGTCTGGTAACTTCTACCCGTCTGGCGTGCTCACCGATGTCACGCGAGACAACGACACATACCACGAGGAGTTCTTCGGCCCCGTAGCGTTCGTCTACCGGGCAGGCTCAGAAGATGAAGCCATCGCCCTCGCGAACGACACTCCGTTCGGGCTCGGCTCCTACCTGTTTACGACCGATCCCGAGCAGGCACTGCGGGTTGCCGACCGCATCGAGGCCGGCATGGTCTACGTCAACCTCGTCAACGCCGGCAGCGCGGAGCTACCGTTCGGCGGAGTGAAAAGAAGCGGCTTCGGTCGCGAACTCGGACGCTACGGTGCCAGCGAATTCGTGAACAAGAAACTCATTCGTATCGGCTAGACCCATCGCAGACCCAGGCGAACGCCGTTCAGTCGCCGAGTCTGCGGCACGCGAAAACTGCTCGTGCCGCCTCGTGGTCGTCCTGGCGTTCACGCAGCGCCTAGCGACCGCCGAACCCGCGTTTTCCGTGGGCGACCGCGAGTTCGACTTTCGCTCGACCATCGTTGACGAACAGCGAGAGCAACACGATCATGCGTCCACCTCCGTCGCCTTGTTGTGGATCTTCACAGGTTGCCACCGGTTCTCCGGGTTGAGCAGACCAGCGCCCACCAGTTCGAGCGCGGAACGGTGATCAGCCAGGTTGGTGCTGGCCCGCGGATGCCGCGGCCACGCTTGCTTACCCAGCGTGCTCGACTCAAAAACAATGGTCGGCTCGACACGTGCGGATGCCGCAGCCGGACCCGAAGCGCTGACGTCATCGTGGTCGGCCACGAACAGCATTCATCGATGCGCGCAACGTCGGGCGGATCGCCGCCTCGACCCGGTCCCAGCCCGGCCACATCGGGTCGGATACTTGACGAATTCACAAGCCACACCTATTTGATGCCGCTGCGCGCGAATCCCTGCACGAAGAAGCGCTGGAACACCAGAAACAGCACCACCATGGGCACCACGTTGATAAGGGCGAACGCCATCGTTGCACCGAAATCCGACCCGAATTGGCCCTGCAAGTAGAGCAGGCCGATCGGCAGGGTGAAGAGTTCGTTCTGCTTGAGGGCGATAAGTGGCCAGGCGAAATCATTCCAGGACTGCAGCAGCGTCATGAAGAACAGCACAGCGATCAGCGGCTTTGAGAGCGGCAAAACTATACTCGTGAACACTCTAAAGTGGCTAGCCCCGTCGATGAGCGCCGCCTCGATCAGGTCGCGCGGGATGGAGAGAATGAATTGGCGTGCGAGGAACAACCCGAAAGCGCTCGCGGCCGTGGGCAGGATGACCGCCCAGTAGCTGCCGTAAAGCCCGAGGTTCGTTACGAGCCGAAACAGCGGCACCATAATCACCTGCACGGGGATCATCAACGTTGTCAGGGCGATGAGAAAAACGACGTTCGAACCGCGGAACTTGAGCTGCGACAGGGCATACCCGCCTAACAGGTTGACGAGCACCGTGAGAACTGCCACCGTGATCGAGATCGCCATGGAATTGCTAAACCATGTGGCAATCGGGAACCCTGCGAGGACGCGCTCAAAGTTTCCGACTGTCAGGGTGCGCGGCCAGAGACGCAGTGTGCCACCCAGCAGCTCGGACCGCGATGAGAACGCGACTACAAGCATCCAGTACAGCGGGAACAGCACAACGATGCTGATGAGGATCGCCGCAACGATGCGGGCGACGAGCCCCCGTCGCGAGCCTCTGCGCGAGCGCGGCGCCCCTAATCTTGTCGTCTTCTGCCTGCGGGTCGCCGGCGCTGGCGAGAGGGTGGATGTTGTCACGATTGTGTCCTTATTCGACCAGGTCCCGGCTGCGGCTGGTTCGCCACCGTACCGCAGTGAAGATAAAGGTTACGAGAAGAAGCACGACACCGATAGCGGCGGCGTAACCCTGGTCGCGAGTCACGAAACCCGTGTCATAGGCGTAGGTGACAAGCACGGATGTGGCATTCTGTGGGCCGCCGCCGGTCATCACGAACACGATGTCGAAGACTTGGAAGGAATAGATGACGTTCAGAATGAGCAGAAAGAATGACGACGGGCCAAGCAGGGGCACTGTCACATTCCGGAATCGGACCCAGAAACCCGCCCCATCCAGTTCGGCCGCTTCATAGAGTTCGGGGCCGATGCTCTGAAGGCCCGCCAGGTAGATGAGCATGTTGAATCCGACCCTCCACCACAACGTCACGAGAACAACAGACACGAACGCGGCGAATCCACCGGACTGCCAGTTAACGCTCGGAAGTCCGATAAATCGGATCAAATTGTCGAGGATGCCGTTGTTCTCGTTGAAAACGAGTACACCGATCAGTGCGGTGGCGACGCCCGAGATAGCCATCGGGATGATGAGAATGGAACGGAACACGCCTCGGGCGGGAAGGATCGAGTTGAATAGCACGGCTGCGCCGAGGCCAAGGACCATCGACAGAGGCGTCACGATGATTGTGAACAGCAGGGTGTTCGCCGTGGATCTCCAAAAGAGCGGATCGCCAAGAAGGCGCTCATAATTGGCGACACCGACGTATTCACCGACCCCGAACCCGTTGGTCTCCTGAAAGCTGATCACCACGGTCCACACGAGCGGGACGAGCACGAATAGGCAAAGCAGCAGCATGTTCGGGGTCAGAAACAGCCACCCCGCGAGTGCCTCGCGCACGGTTTTACCATTACGACGCCCCGGGCGCCTTGGAAGCGTAAGCGACGGCGCGACGGTGCCCGCGACCCGGTCCTGCTCGACGGCGACTTTTGTCACGAATTGCCCGTGGTTTGGGCGATCCCTTCTGCGATTGATTTCAGAGTGTCTGCGGTACTTGTCGAACCGGCGAAGGCCGATTCCAGGTTGTCCTGGAGTACGGTGATGATTCTCGACATGTCGGGGGACGCCACCTGGCTTGAGTCCTTGGCGCGCACCGTTGAAGCCTGGCTGAGGAAGATGGGGGCGAGCTCGGGACGTACATCGAAAGCGATGCCCGATTCGCTGAGATCCTTCCGGGTCGGCAGGAGTGAGGCGGTCTCGCAGAAGTCGCGCATTTGCGTGCCGCCCGTGACGAAGTCAAGGAAGGCTGCGGCGAGCTCCGGGTTGGCGGTGCCCGCAGTGGCGACGAGCGCATTCCCCCCGAAGTCGCCCCCACCGCGCTTGCCACGTGGCGCGAAGGTCGCGCCCCACTCGAAGTCGAGTGTGTTCGTGGCATCCGGGATAGCGAACGCACCGGACCAAACCATCGCCGAGGTCTGCGAATACCAGGTGTCGCTCGCGAACGTGGCCGACTTGATGGTGTTGTTCGGCGGGACGAAGTTCTTCGTGAAAAAGCTTGACGAGAATTCCAGGGCAGCCAACCCTGCGGCCGAGTCGATCGCAGGGTCGGTGAGGTTCGTGTCCAGGAACCGGCCGTCCGCCTGGAAGAGCAGGCTAAGCCAGCGGGTGACGCCATTACCCTGCCAGTTGTAGGCCATGGGGTAGGCCTCTGCGGGTTGGGCGGCACGCAGGGTCGCGGCGACCTCGGACAGCTCGTCCCACGTCCAGGCGCTGTCGAGAGAGGTGGGAACCGACGTGATCCCGGCCAGTTCCAGAATGGCTTTGTTGTACAGGATCACTGAGGTATCGGTGTGGTGAGGCACCCCGAACGGCTTATCGTTACCCTGCACGGCCGCCCAGGCCGCGTCGGTGAAGCGATCGGAAAATCCGGATTCCAGGTACGGGCTCAAGTCCAAAAGCTGGTCCCGACCGGCGTAACTGCCAAACGTGTAATACGGCACGCGGAAGATGTCCGGCGGATTCCCCGCCTGCAGCTGGGCATCAATGTTGGTGAACATCTGTCCGTAGGGAACCGAGTTCAGCTCGATCTTCGTTCCCGCGTTTGCCTCCTCGAACGACGCGATGGCGCGAGCGAAACTTGCGAGCTCCGCGTCTGTGCCCCACGTAGTGAATGTCAACGTTTTTGACCCCGTGGCCGTAGAGGTTGACTGCTGCGGCGCGAAACCGCATCCTGACAGGAGCAGGGGTAATGACACCGCTCCGGAGCCGATCAAGAAATGACGTCTGCTAAAATCCATGCAGGGATCCTTCAGCTGGGTCTGGGAGATTCAGATTTCAGTAGTTACGTACACTGATGCCACTGGCACATTATCACGACCCTGGCTGCCGCCAACTGCCGTCTGTCACCGTCGGAATGGGCAAAAGGAATTGACTCACACCGGGCGCAAGACCCGCGCTCGGCCCATCGCTGCCGCGACGACCCTCCTTGTCAACGTCGGGCGTGATGGAGTGGCCACGCGTGCCGTCAGCCGCGCGGCCGGTGTGCAGCCACCCGCTGTATAGCGGATCGCGGCCAGGTCAAACCACTCCCGCTTCTGTGGCGGCAGCAACCACTCTCGCCGGTCCTCTCCACCGCGCAGCCAAAGCCGGGATTCTCGACGTTTCCGAGCTTCCAGGTATCCCATCGCACTCGTGAAGCGGTACTCGCATCTGTCCTGAACGACGCCGGACCGACAGTCGGGTCCGCTGCGGTCACTGCTGCTGTGCGGCTTCGAGCGTCTTTAGCCGACACAACCGTGCTCACCGCGACCGAGAGACAGCTTTTGGGAGACTGGCTCGACCGTGAGGACTCGCGCCGCACGGCCGACGAGCACGGCTGCTTAGCCGGAGTCCACCGGCTGGCTTGTGAGGGAATTCTGATATCGGTTTTGTGGGGGGCTTTGAGAGTTTCAGGCGCGGATGCGGTCCGGGTCTCGCGGCCCGGGGTGTTCCGCTGGTGTTCCTGTTGATGCCGGTGTCCGCTGCTTGGTCAGGTGGGGTCGGGTTGTCGCGGTCGAAAGTTCTGGTCGAACAGGGCCGTCCTGGGTTTCTCCGAGGGCCAGTGCTCGGGCAGGTGCGCCAAGGAACTGCTCTAAGGTCGGCATTCACGAGCGCTATCGTGGCGTGAGTGCGGTGGGTTGTGTCGGCGGCGACGGTGTCGACGGTGCTGGTGGTGAAGAAGGCATGGAATCGATGGGTGTCGAACAGGGTCGCCCGGGGTGGCCCTCAGGTCAACGGACGGGCGGTATCGACGTAGTCGAGCGTGTGAGACTGATGGCAGGGTCTCGGGCACTCCGCCTCGAAAAAGAACAGGAATCGCACATGGAATATCGCTCACTCGGCAACAGCGGCGCGGTCGTTTCGACCTACGCCCTCGGCACCATGACTTTCGGCGCGGAGGCCGATCAGGAGATGGCACACACACTTCTGGACACATATGTAGAGGCAGGCGGCAACTTCGTCGACACCGCGGATGTCTACAGCTCCGGGGTCTCGGAGGAAATGATCGGGTCCTGGCTGGCTTCGCACCCGACCGAGCGTGAGCAGATCGTTCTCGCGACCAAGGGCAGGTTTCCGATGGGCACCGGCCCCAACGATCGGGGAACCAGCCGCCGGCATCTGAACCGGGCACTTGACGATTCGCTGCGCCGGCTGGGCACGGATCACGTCGACCTATATCAACTGCACGCCTGGGACGCGTTGACGCCGCTGGAGGAGACCCTGCGCTTTCTCGACGACGCCATCCGGAGCGGGAAAATCGGCTACTACGGCTTCTCCAACTTTCTGGGTTGGCAGCTGACGAAGGCCGTGTACGTGGCGCGGGCGCTCGGTTTCACGCCGCCGGTCACCCTGCAACCGCAGTACAGCCTCCTCGTGCGCGAAATCGAATCGGAGATCGTGCCGGCCGCACTCGACGCGGGCCTGGGGCTTCTCCCTTGGTCGCCCCTCGGCGGAGGCTGGTTGTCGGGTAAGTACCGGCGCGACACGGACCCCACCGGAGCAACGCGCCTCGGTGAGGATCCCGCGCGCGGGATGGAAGCCTGGGGTCCGCGCAACAAGCAGGAACGCACCTGGCGTATCATCGACGCCGTCGCTGAGGTTGCAGCCGAGATCGGTGCCACGAGCGCGCAGGTGTCCCTTGCCTGGCTTGAGGTGCAACCGGCGGTGACCTCGGTCATCCTCGGGGCGCGGAGTGTGAAGCAGCTCGCGGAAAACCTGTCCGCGGCCGACGTGCAACTGAGCCCAGAGCACCTGGAACTGTTAGGCGCACTCAGTTCACCGGTCGTTTCCGACTATCCCTACGGTGAGGCGGCGGTCGCGCAGCGCTTGCGCGTGGTCGGTTTTTAGGCCCGGTGCTCGAGCCGGACCGGTCGCCGCCACGACCTTGCCCATCGCACCCGACGGCATACCGGTGCACTTCTCGAACGGCCAGGTGCCCTCCGTGCCGTCGATCTGTCCCTGTTTTCATACCCACGGGGTATTCACCGCGGAAGACATAAGCGACATCCTGTTCTGAGACCAGAAAGCGAAAACCCCGAAGGAGAAATCATGACCGTCATCAGTTCGAACACCGACACCGAGGCGCTGACGCTCACCTTCGTGGCCGATTTCGACGCGAGCCCGGAGCGGGTGTGGCAGCTCTGGGAGGACCCGCGTCAGCTCGAGCGCTGGTGGGGCCCGCCGACCTGGCCGGCCACCTTCGAGCGGCACGACTTCGTGCCCGGCGGCCGGTCGAACTACTACATGACCGGCCCGGACGGCGAGAAGGGGCCCGGCTGGTGGGTGACCACGCTGATCCAGCCGCCGCGCCGGTTGGAATTCGAGGACGGCTTCGCCGACGAGAACGGTGACCCGATTCTCGAGATGGGCTCGGTGCGGGCCGTGGTGACTCTGGAGGAGGCCGACGGTCGTACCCGCATGACCACGGTGTCGACGTTTGCGAGCCTCGAGCAAATGCAACAGATTTCCGAGCTGGGTATGGAAGAGGGTATGCGCCAGGCCATGGGGCAGATCGACAGGCTTCTCGCTGAAGACGACAGCGCCTGACCGGAGCGCCGTCGCCGGCGGTCGCGCCTCGCTCAGTGCACGAGCGCCTTGAGTGCGATCAGTGCCAAGCCCATGCCCGCCGTTCCCGCCGCGGTGGCGAGCTTCGCGCGTGAACCGGCCTGCCGTTGCCGGGCAGCCCACCAACCCAGCACCGCGAGGGTGACCACAGCAGCCCACAGTGAAAGGTCTACGGCCGCATCTATCGACCACCCGAGGAGTGCGGCGAGGATCAGGCAGGCTACCGGCACGATGAGCGCCCATAACAGCCCGGCTGAGCGTTGCAGCGCCTCACGGACCGCCTCCCGCCAGCTCAGGTCCCGATTGCCGACGATCTCGGCGTACACATGCGCGCCCCAGAACACCAGGACGGTTCCCACGGTACGGGCGATGAGGGCCGGCAGGCCGGGGTTGTACAGGGAGAACGCGGAAATGAGACCCGCGGTCAGCACAGTGCCGTAGACGGCCTCCGCGTTCATGGCCCGCGACACCCACGGGTAGCGCCGCAACCGGGCATCCAGGTCGAACCCCGAAGGCTTCACCGCCACCGCCGTTTCCGCATTGGCAACTCGCTGCCGCCGCGGTCAGCATAGTCGGGCGAGCTGCGTATGACCCTGCATCAGCAACCACGCCGCGCCAGCATCGTTGGGCGGTCGCGGTCGCGTTCTCGGTCGCGGTCGCGTTCTCGGGCATGCGTCGGGCGGAGAAGTTGCCCCCCCGGAGAAGACCGTACGGCAGGCGGACCGCGACGAGCCTGCGCCGTTCTGACTCGGGATCCGCGATTTCGCGTGCACGTGTTACACGGCGTTGCCGGCGATCCAGTCAAGAACGGCAGGAGTCGCATGGCGAGCGCGTGGCCCAACTCCGTGTCGACACGAGTGCCCCAAGGCCACGACCTCCGCCCGGTTGCTGGCTCCCGAGCACATGGCCAGCCGCCCCGAATATGCGGATGCCTTGCTGGACGACGTACTGGCCGGTCAGACCTCGGGCTCCCGGGCGACCACGCCTGAGACTTCGACGAGCTGGCGGCGACCATCGGCACCCTCATCGGGAGCGACGTCACCTTCCGCAACCTCACCCCGGCCGCGCACGCGGACATGCTGACGGGATTCGGACTCGACGCGGGCCTGGTGGGCTTTGTTGTGGGGCTCGACACCGATATCCGTGACGGCCTGCTCGGTGAGACCACCGGTGACCTCGCGTGCCTCACCGGCAAGCCGCCGACCCCGCTCGCCGCGGGTTTGGCTCGTGCGTCGTGAGGTGGTTGCTCGAGGCGAAGAACGGGGCCTCGGTGACCGACGCTCGATCGGCATCGGCATCGGCATCGGCAGGCGTCTGGCCAGCCCCGAGGGGGCGACGAGCAGGTGGAAGCCTTTGCGGGCAAGGATTGGCACAACCTCAGCCTGCCGGCCAAGGTGGAGGGCCAACGAAGAAACCCCAGTTCTGCGACTGGGGCTTCTTCATTGCGACCTCTGCAGAACTCGGGCTAGTGGCTCAGTGCCGGTTCCTCGAACTGGTTCATCGTGTTGTTGGTGCCGCCGGCCTTCAGGGCGGCCTCGCCGGCGAAGTACTCCTTGTGGTTGTCACCGATGTCGGAGCCGGACATGTTCTGGTGCTTGACCGTGGCGATCCCCTCACGGATCTCTCGACGCTGCACACCCTTGACGTAGGCGAGCATGCCCTGGTCGGCGAAGTAGCCCTTGGCCAGGTCATCGGTGGACAGCGCGGCCGTGTGGTAGGTCGGCAAAGTGATGAGGTGGTGGAAGATGCCGGCCTCGGCCGAGCCGTCGCGCTGGAAGGTGCGGATGCTCTCGTCAGCGATCTGAGCGAGCTCGGTCTCGTCGTAGGCGACGCTCATCAGCTTCGCGCGGTCGTAGGCCGACACGTCCCTGCCCTCGGCGAGCAGGTTGTCGTACGCCTGCTGACGGAAGTTGAGCGTCCAGTTGAACGACGGGCTGTTGTTGTAGACCAACTTGGCGTTCGGGATGACCTTGCGAACCTCGTTCATCATTCCGGCGATCTGGGCGACGTGCGGCTTCTCCGTCTCAATCCAGAGCAGGTCCGCGCCGTTCTGCAGCGAGGTGATGCTGTCGAGCACGCAACGGGCCTCACCGGTGCCCTGACGGAACTGGAACAGGTTGCTTGCCAGGCGCTTGGGGCGCAGCAGCTTGCCGTCGCGCTTGATGACAACATCCCCGTTACCCAACTCGGCCTCGGTGATCTCGTCGACGTCGAGGAAGGAGTTGTACTGGTCGCCCAGGTCCCCGGGCTGGTAGGTCACGGCGAGCTTCTGCGTCAGGCCGGCACCGAGCGAGTCGGTGCGCGAGACGATGATGCCGTTGTCGATGCCGAGCTCGAGGAACGCGTACCGCACGGCGTTGATCTTCGCGATGAAGTCCTCGTGGGGAACGGTGACCTTGCCGTCCTGGTGGCCGCACTGCTTCTCGTCCGAGACCTGATTCTCGATCTGGATGGCGCAGGCGCCTGCCTCGATCATCTTCTTGGCCAGAAGGTACGTCGCCTCGGGGTTACCGAAACCGGCGTCGATGTCCGCGATGATCGGCACGACGTGGGTCTCGTAGTTGTCGATCTGTTCCTGGATGTCCGCGGCCTTGGCGTCGTTGCCGGCGGTATGGGCCCCGTCCAGGGCGGTGAATAGCAGGTCCAGCTCGCGGGCGTCGGCCTGGCGGAGGAAGGTGTAGAGCTCCTCGACCAGCGCGGGAACGGCCGTCTTCTCGTGCATGGACTGGTCGGGCAGCGGGCCGAAGTCGCTTCGCAAAGCAGCGACCATCCAGCCGGACAGGTACAGGTAGCGCTTGTTCGTGGTCTTCAGGTGCTTCTTGATCGAGATCATCTTCTGCTGGCCGATGAAGCCGTGCCAGACTCCGAGGGACTGTGTGTAGACGGAGGAGTCCGCGTCGTACTCCGCCATGTCCTTGCGCATGATGTCGGCGGTGTACTGGGCGATTTCGAGGCCGGTCTTGAAGCGGTTCTGTGCACGCATGCGGGCGACCGACTCAGGGTTGATCGCGTCCCAGCTGCTTCCGGCCGCGTTCTTGAGAGCTTCGACAGCCTGGGTGTCGTCTTGATAGATGGTCATGTGCATTCCTTCGACGTTGAATTGTGCAGAGCGTTGGACGGCTTCCGGCGGCCCGTTATCGGCTGCTACTTGAAGACTGCTGCAATAACAAGCGGTCTTCTTCACGATTCCCGGCAGAACTTTTGGGATTCTTCTTCGTTTGAGAAGAATTCCCTGAGCGAGCCGGATCGTGACCGGAAATATGCCGAGATCGACGACCCAGGTGGGATCGGAGGGGAGGCCACCCCGGTGGATCCCTCCCCGCGCGACTAGGGTGTTGCGCGGAAGAAAGCTTTGACCGGAGGACCACCTGAGCCCTGACCGTGGCTGGGGTGTTCCTCGCGGGAAAGGCACGGCGGCAGAACCGCACCAATCAAAGGAAATCACTATGAACAGCACACCTTCAGTAATCGTTTTCGACGTCAACGAAACCCTCTCCGATATGTCCCCGCTGAGCGCCCGGTTCGTGGAGATCGGAGCCCCGGCCCACCTGGCCCGGGTCTGGTTCGCCTCGCTGCTGCGGGACGGCTTCGCCCTCGCCGCCGCGGGAGGAACCGCGCAATTCTCCATGATCGGATCCGAGATCCTGCGCGGGGTCCTCCGCGACGTCGACCTGACCCGTAGCCTCGACGACTCGGTGCGCCACGTGATGGACGGCTTCGAGACTTTGAGCCTGCATCCGGACATTGCCGACGGCATCCGTGATCTGAAAAGTGCAGGGTTGCGCCTGGTGACCTTCTCCAACGGATCCGCGCAGGTGGCCGAGTCCCTCCTGACCCGCGCGGGTCTCCGAGGGGAGTTCGAGGCTCTGCTCACGGTGGAGGACGCCCCGGCCTGGAAGCCGGTTCGGGCCGCCTACGACTACGCCGCGGATGTCTGCGGAGTGAAGCCGGGCGACCTGCTCCTGGTGGCCGTGCACCCCTGGGACATCCACGGGGCCGCGCAGGCAGGCCTCCGCACTGCGTGGCTGAACCGCGCCGATGAGATCTACCCCAGCTTCTTCGCGGCACCGGACCACACCATCACCGCCCTCGGCGAACTGGCCACCCAGCTCGCCCGCGACTCGCACCCCGCCCATCGCCCCTAACGAATTCGACGGAGATTTTGGCTCTGGAGCCCGGTTTGTGGCCCACACAGGTCGAAAATCGGAAAATCTCCGTCGAATTCGTTCGGGCGGGCCGTGGTCTGGGGGCAAGGGCTGTCGGGAAAGAGACCGAGGCCGATGGTGGCGCTCTAGATACCCTAGGGGGTATACTGATACTTTCAGTGAATCGAGAAGGAGTCAGCTATGTGCAGCCCCATTCGTTGTAACCGTTGCGGCAAGATCACCTGGACCGGTTGCGGTGAGCACGTCGACAGCGTCATGGCCGACATCCCGCCCGCTCAGCGCTGCACCTGCAACTAGGCATGAAGAACCTCGTCGCAGCACTCGTCCTGGCCGGTGCCGCCCTGTTCGGCCTCACCGCGTGCTCCGCTCCGGTCGCCCCGGCGGCTGAGTCCGCCATGGCGGCCGGCACCGTCGTGATCGACGTGCGCACCCCCGGGGAGTACGCCGCCGGTCACCTCGAAGACGCGCTGAACATCGATGTGCAGTCATCCGACTTCGACAGCCAGGTTGCGGCGTTGCCGACCGACGGCGACTACGTCGTGTACTGCCGCTCGGGCAGCCGTTCGGCCGCCGCGGCGGCCCGTCTGGCCGATCTCGGGTTCACCTCGGTGACGGATGCCGGCGCCATGTCTGCCGCCACCGTCTCCACCGGTCTCCCGATCGTCACGACCCCGTAGTGCCCGCAACACCGGCACCACCCACAACACCGCGAAGGGCACCCACGAGCGTGGGTGCCCTTCGCGGTGTTGCCGGTGCTTAGCCGCCGAAAGCGACGAGGTGCTTTCGAAAGCGGCCAGCAGTCGCTCGTAGACCTTCAGCACGTCGGGGGCGGTGACGCCCTCGACCGCGATGGTCAGATCGGCGATGTCGGTCTCCTCGACCGCGCGTCCGGCCTCCATCGCGGTGTCCACGCTGACCGAGCCCTCGGCGAGGAGGGTGTCGTAGAGGTCCTGGGTGTCGTCGGTCAGGAACTCGTCGGCCTCCAGTCCGACGGTCGGGTCGGTGAGCTCATACCGCTCCAGGAGGGTGCACACGGCATCCAGGTGCTTGGATTCCGACTTGGCGATGCGGGTAGAGAGCGCCGGGTCGTACTGGGCGTCGAATGCGGCGTACAGGTCGTACGCGAGCTTCTCTTCTTCGCTCATCGCCGCGAGCTCTGACTTCTGGTCCTCGGTCAGCGTGCCCATGACCATGCCGCTCGGGTTCGACTGGCCGGCCTGGGGGGCGTCGCCGGGAGTCGGTAAGGCGGAGAGGCCGGTCAGGCAGACGCCTTGTCGGCGGCCTGGCGTGCCGCGATGCTGGCGTGCACCTCGTCCATGTCGAGGCTCCGCACGGCGGTGATGACCTCTTCCAGTGAGGAGGCGTTCAGGGCGCCGGGCTGGGAGAACACCAGCACTTTATCGCGGAAGGCCATCAGCGTCGGGATCGAACGGATGCCCGCGGCGGCGGCCAGGCTCTGCTCGGCCTCGGTGTCGACCTTGGCGAACACGATGTCGGGGTGCTTCTCGGACGCGGCGGTGAAGGTGGGCGCGAACATGCGGCACGGGCCGCACCAGGCCGCCCAGAAGTCCACCAGCACGATGGAGTTGTCGGTGATGGTCTGGTCGAAGGTTTTCTCGGTGGTGTCAATGGTTGCCATGACTCCAGAATATACCCCATGGGGTATTTTGGTCAAGCGTCGGGCGACGCCCGGAGCGGCCCGACAGGTTGCTTTTCAGATACCCCTGGGGGTATCGTATCCAATGTGCGATCCGAGCGCACGCACAACGCAGGCAAGACGTCAGCACGACGCACGCAAGACTTGGAGGACTTCGAACCATGGACGTTATCGTTATCGAAACCCCGCAGCTGGGAGACCGCAGCTACCTGGTGCACGACGGCGCGGTCGCGCTGGTCATCGACCCGCAGCGCGACACCGACCGGGTGGAGAGCGCGGCACGCGAGGCCGGAGTCACCATCACCCACGTCGCCGAGACCCACCTGCACAACGACTACGTGACCGGCGGCTTCGCGCTCGCCCGGGTGCACGGCGCGAAGTACCTGGTCAACGCCGCCGACTCCGTCACTTTCGAGCGGGAGCCGGTCACCGACGGCCAGGTCTTCCCAGTCGGCGGCCTGACCGTCACCGTGGTGGCCACGCCGGGGCACACCCACACCCACGTGTCCTACATTGTCAGCGACGGCAGCGAAGAGGCGGTCTTCTCCGGCGGCAGCCTGCTGTTCGGCTCGGTCGGACGCACCGACTTGGTAGCCACGACCGACACGGTCGCGCTCACCCACGACCAGTATGCCTCGGTGCGCCGGCTCGTGCACAAGGCCGAGCATGACGCCGCGCTCTTCCCGACCCACGGGTTCGGCTCCTTCTGCTCCAGCGGCCCGGCCACCGGCGCCGGAGCATCCACCATCGGCGAACAGCTCACGGCGAACCACGCCCTGACCGACTCCGATGAGGAGCACTTCGTGCGCGACCTGATCACCAACCTCACCGCCTACCCCTCCTACTACGCGCACATGGCCCCCGCGAATACGCAGGGTCCCGGCGCGCCGAACCTGCAGGTGCCCGAGTCCCTCGACGCCGTCGAGCTCACCCGGCGCCTGGCCGAGGGGGAGTGGGTCGTCGACCTGCGCAACCGGGTCGCGTTCTCGAGTAACCACCTGCAGGGTGCCGTGAGCTTCGAATACGGCAACGGCTCGAACTTCACCACCTACCTGGGCTGGGTTCTGCCCTGGAAGGAGCAGCTCACCCTGGTCGGCGACCGCGCAGACGTCGAGGACGCCATCCGTGACCTGTCGCGCATCGGCATCGACTCGCCGGATGCCGCCATCGGCACCGAGCCGCACGCCCTGGCCCCGGATGCCCCGGTCGCCACCTACCCGCGTGTGGGCTGGGTCGGGATGCTGCAGGGCCGCGCCGAACAGGATGTCCTCCTGGACACCCGTCGCGCCGACGAGTTCGCCGGTTCCCACCTGCTCGGTGCGGTGAATGTTCCGCTGCACGAGTTGCTCTCCCGGATGGAGGAGATCCCGGCCGGCACAATCTGGGTGCACTGCGGTTCCGGCTACCGTGCCGGGGTCGCCGCCAGCCTTCTGCAGCGCGCCGGCCGTGAGGTCGTGCACGTCGACGGGAACTTCGACGAGGCCACGGCTGCCGGACTCACCCTGGCCGAGCTGACCGTCTAACCCCATGCCGGGAAAGCGAACGGCGATCCACCCGGCCGAGAAGCGCAGTCCCGGCTCGTGGACCGTCCCTGGAAGATGCTGCCGATCGGTGTGCTCTTCGGTTCTGGCCTCGACACTGTCGTCTCGATCAGTCTCTCCGTTTTTGCCCGGGGTGCTCACGCCGGGCCTGTTTTGGTACGCGGCCCTGGTGCTCCCCATCGTCTTCTGGGAGCGGTCCTGTTCGGCGTCGTCGCGCTGACCGGAGTCCTCCTGGTTCTGTGGGCACCATTCCGCCCCAATCTGTCCCTGGAAAGGCACTCATAATGGAACTCACCCCGCAGCAGGTCTTCAGCCGCCTGGCCGAGGCGCAGATCGTCGAAGTGCGGGAAACCCCCGAGCTTCTCGACGGCATGATCGCCGGAGCCCGGCACATTCCGCTCAGTACGATTCCGGAGAACACCGCAGCTCTGGACCCGAAGCGACCCGTGATCCTGGGCTGTCGCAGCGGGAGTCGCAGCGCCAGCGCCGCCGACTACGTGGCTGCCGCGGGATTCGACGCGAATACGATGACGGGCGGAATGCTCGAGTGGACTGCTGAGCGGCTGCCCACTGTTCTGCCTCAGCGCCCGTGATCATCGCGGCCCTCGTCCTCGGGCTCATCGTCGGGTCCCTGCTGGGCCTGGTCGGTGGGGGCGGGGCGATCATCGCCGTGCCGGCCCTCGTCTACGGGGTCGGGCTGCC
The DNA here is from genome assembly GCF_004402575.1 of Cryobacterium sp. TMT2-4. Lineage (NCBI taxonomy): Bacteria > Bacillati > Actinomycetota > Actinomycetes > Micrococcales > Microbacteriaceae > Cryobacterium > Cryobacterium sp. TMT2-4. The sequence goes on from NZ_SOGE01000030.1 coordinate 29,112, forward strand.
GTTGGAGGAGGCGATCCCCACCTCCCTGATCGTTGTCGGAGCGGCCTCCGCCGTCGCCGTGCTCCCGCGGCTGCGTCGCGGCGTCAACTGGCGGCTGGCCACCATCGTCGGGTCGGCCGGGGTGGCGACCGCCTACCTGGGCACCATGGTCAACCGGCTGCTTAACCCGGGAGTTCTGTTGCTGATTTTCGCCGTGATCATGGTGATCGCCGGCATCCGCATGTTCATGCCGCCCCGACCTGGCGGCGGCCCCTGTGCGCTCCCGGGCGGGGAGATCAGGTGGCGCAGCTGCCTGCCCCGCGCGATCGCCACCGGCGCGGTGGTCGGTTTCCTGACCGGGCTGCTCGGAGTCGGTGGAGGCTTCCTCATCGTGCCCGCGCTCACCCTCGTGCTCGGCCTGCCCATGAGCGTGACCGTGGGAACCTCGCTGGTCATCATCGTCATCAACTCGTTGGCCGGGTTCACCGCGCACCTGGGTGACGTGCAGATCGACTTGGCCGTGACCGGTGCGTTCGCCGTGACGGCCATGGCTGCGTCGCTGATCGCCGGCCGGCTCGCCCGCGGACTGTCCGACACTGTGCTGAAACGCGGATTCGCCGTTCTGGTTCTGATCGTCGCGGTCTATGTGGCCGTGCAGGCCGTGGTGGCGCTTGTCGACTAGGACAGCGCTAGGAACAGCTTCTCGAGTTCCTCCACGTGGAGGGGCTTCTTGTCAACGGTGTCGCCCTGGTCGGGGAGACACTCCTTCATCGCGGAGGTGATGATCGTGAAGCCGGCGCGGTCGATGGCGCTGGAGACGGCGGCGAGCTGGGTGACGACCGCCCGGCAGTCGGTGCCTGCTTCGACGGCGGCGATCACCGCGACGAGTTGCCCCTGGGCGCGCTTGAGCCGGCTCATGGTCTTGCGCAGATCATCTGGCCTTGTCGGGTCTGACTACATGTGTATAAAATACCCCGTGGGGTATCAACCCTTTTGACAATCGAGGAATCAGCCACACCATGAGAATCTCTAGAACGTTCACCGACCTCCGCATCTGGCCTCGCCGAAGACGGATGGTCGCAGCCGGCATCGCGGCGGCGGCGTTAACCGCGCTGACACTCGCCTCGGGCTCCGTTGCCGTGGCCGGCGGATCACTGATGTTCCCCAGTGCCGTCTGGGCCTATGCGGTCACGGTCGTCGGGGCCGGGCTGATCGGCCTGGTCGTCGCCAGCTACTTCGATGCCCCGATCGGCGGGGAAGCCACCCGGTGTGACGTGCGCTGGCCCGTGCTCGGCCTGATCGCGGTTTATCTCACCACCGAACTGCGGGAGGCCGTTCCACTTATCGCGGCCGCCGTTCGCCCGGTCGTCGCCGTCGCCGCGATCGCGCTGCTGGCGTGGGCGCTGCTCGAGCGTCTGGGCATCGAGCACCGTGCCGTCGACGATCGGAGTGTAAACGGTGAGGACGGCGAGGTCTGCACGACCTGCAAGCCGCTGTTCCCGGCGACGCGGAGCCGCTGACACCGTCAGGGCGCCAGAGGGTCGAGCCGACCGGCAACCACAGGAAGTCAAACCCCCAACAGTCGCACCGACGCTCCACTGCCCGGAAGACCGTGGTGCTCAGGAGGTCACGTTCCTGCGCGCTGAGACCGCCGAGTTCCGGTCTGCTCCCGACGGAGGTCTCCAACGGCCGATGATGTTTTGGCTGGTCTCCCCGTTCCAGATCACCGGGTACACCGCTACATGGATTCCGCGACCACGGCCAGCACGTTGGCGGCCGGGTCCGTGAACCAGGCGATTTGGGCCCGGTCTTCCTCGTCGCGCATGATGCCCTTCTCGTCGTTGGGCGGCATGTCGGCCAGATCCGCATCGCCGTAGATCTTCGTGGTCACGCCGCGGGCGTTGAGCTCGTCGACCGTCTTCTCGACGTCGTCGGTCATGAAGTTGAGAACGGTGAAGGACGCCGGCACATGATCGGGCTTGACGTAAATGAACAGCTGCGCGCCGTTGCCGAGCCGAACCTCGAGGTTGCCCATCATGCCCTCCGTGACGGAGAGACCGAGGGTCTCACCGTAGAAGCGTTTCGCCTTGTCGATGTCGTCAACGGAGAACGAACTGAAGGCCTCGGAACTGGTGAACATGTCAATCTCCTTCGTCAGGAACCATGTGGTTCGCCGACGACGATTGCACTCTGCACCAGAGTTGGATAGCCCCCGGCAGGGTAGCGGATCGCGGATACCCCGTGCCCTGCCGAGGCAGGTGCCTAGTAGCTGCGCGGCTGGCGCGGCGGGCGCTCGGTGCGGCCCTCGCGACGGACCGGTCCGCCGCCGTCGGCACGGATTTCGATGAGCTTGCCGCTGATGCGGGTGTTCTCCAGTCGGCCCAGCACGTCGCCCGGCATGTCGGCCGGCAGCTCGACGAGCGAGTATTCCGGGTTGATCTGGATGTGACCGAAGTCTTCGCGGCTCAGGCCACCCTCGTTGGCGAGAGCGCCGACGATCTGGCGCGGTTCCACCTTGTGGCGCTTGCCGACCTCGATGCGGTACGAGGCCATCGCGCGGTTGTTGTCGCGGGGGCGGCGTTCCACCCGCTCCACGCGTTCGCCGCGCTCTGCGCGTTCGTCACGGCGGTCGCCGCGACCGGCGTCGGCGCGGGCGCGCTCTGCCCGGTCGCCGCGGTCGGCACGCTCGGGCCGCTGCGCGCGGGCATCCGCCTGGGTGAGCAGCAGGGGAGTCTCTCCCTGGGCGACGACCGCCAGGGCCGCCGCGACATCCGCTTCGGGCACGTCGTGATGTGCGACGTAGTGACCGATGATGTCGCGGAAGGCGCCGATCCGTTCGGACTGGCCGAGGGCCTCGGTGATGGCGTCGTCGAAGCGTGCCAGGCGGGTGACATTGACGTCTTCGAAGCTGGGCAGCTGCATCTGCGTCAGCGGCTGGCGGGTCGCCCGCTCGATGGCGTTGAGCAGGTGTCGCTCGCGCGGCGTGACGAAGCTGATCGCTGCGCCGCTGCGGCCGGCTCGGCCGGTGCGGCCGATGCGGTGCACGTACGACTCGGTGTCGATCGGGATGTCGTAGTTGACGACGTGGCTGATGCGGTCGACGTCGAGGCCGCGCGCGGCGACATCCGTTGCGACCAGGATGTCCAGCTTGCCGGACTTGAGCTGGTTGACGGTGCGCTCGCGCTGCACTTGGGCCACATCGCCGTTGATGGCAGCGGCGGAGTAGCCGCGCGCGCGCAGCTTCTCGGCGAGCAGTTCGGTCTCGTTCTTGGTGCGGGTGAAGACGATCATGCCCTCGAAGTTCTCCACTTCGAGGATGCGGGTGAGCGCGTCGACCTTCTGCGGGTACGACACCATCAGGTAGCGCTGGGTCGTGTTCGCGGAGGTCGTGGTCTTGTTCTTGATCGTGATCTCTTCAGGGTCGTTCAGGTACTTCTTCGAAATCCGCCTGATCTGCGGCGGCATGGTCGCCGAGAACAGGGCGACCTGCTTGTCGTTCGGGGTGTCGGCGAGGATCGTCTCGACGTCCTCGGCGAAGCCCATCTTGAGCATCTCATCGGCCTCGTCGAGCACCAGGTACTTCAGCTGCGACAGGTCGAGCGTGCCCTTTTCGAGGTGGTCCATGATGCGGCCGGGCGTACCGACGACGATGTGCACCCCACGACGCAGCGCGGAGAGCTGCACGCCATAGCCCTGGCCGCCGTAGACGGGGAGCACGTGCACGCCGCGCATATGACCGGCGTACTTCTCGAATGCCTCACAGACCTGTAGGGCAAGCTCACGGGTCGGGGAGAGCACGAGTGCCTGCGGGGTCTTCTGCGCCAGGTCGAGGCGCGAAAGAATCGGCAGCGCGAACGCGGCAGTCTTGCCGGTTCCGGTCTGGGCGAGGCCGACGACGTCGCGCCCGGCGAGAAGCGGGGGGATGGTGGCGGCCTGAATGGCGGAGGGAGTTTCGTACCCGACGTCCTTGAGCGCCTTGAGCATCGAATCATTGAGCCCAAGGTCGGCGAAGGTTTTCGTGTCGCGGGCAGTATCTGCCTCGCTCTGCGTGGGGGTCGTGTCAGGGGTGTGCATACTACAACGGTAATCCATCGGAGAGTGCGCCCCGTTCGTGCGGGAGGATAAGACCATGTCGACAACGCAGCAGCAACCCTGGGTAAAGAACTATCAGCCGGGCGTCCCGGCCGAGATCGAGCTCCCCACGGAGTCGCTCGTCGCGATGCTCGAGCGGGCCGTGGCCGAGGCCGGTGACCACCCCGCACTCGAGTTCTTCGGGCGCCGCACGACGTACACCGAGCTCGGCGACGAGGTCGACCGGGTTGCGGAGGGTCTGCGGCACCTCGGGGTGCGAGCGGGAGACCGGGTGGCCCTGATCCTGCCGAACTGCCCCCAGCACGTCGTCGCCTTCTACGCGGTGCTGCGCCTGGGTGCCGTGGTGGTCGAGCACAATCCGCTGTACACCTCGCGGGAACTCCGCCACCAGTTCGAGGACCACCAGGCGCGCATCGTGATCGCCTGGGACAAGTCCGTGGCCTCCGTTCGCGCCTTCCCGCGCGACATCGAGATCGACCACATCGTGTCCGTGAACCTGCTCCTGGCGTTCCCGACCCTCAAGCGCCTCGCCCTGCACCTGCCGGTGAAGAAATTGCGCGAATCCCGCGAGGCCCTCACGATTGCCGCGCCGGGCACGATCCCGTGGAAGGAACTGCTCAGCCATCTCCCGATCGATCCCGCGCATCCGCGCCCGTCGGTCGACGACCTCGCGGCCCTCCAGTACACCTCGGGCACCACGGGCCAGCCCAAGGGCGCCATGCTCACCCACTTCAACCTGTACTCCAACGCTCTGCAGGGCGAGGCATGGATGCACGGGGCCGAGTACCGCAAGGAGGTCTTCTACGCGATCCTGCCGATGTTCCACGCGTTCGGCATGACCCTCTACCTGACCTACGGCATCCGTAAGCAAGGTCTGCTCGTCTTGTTCCCCAAGTTCGACCCCAACTTGATTCTCGACGCCATGAAGAAGTCGCCCGCCACGGTGTATTGCGCGGTGCCGCCGATCTACGAGCGCACGGCCGTGGTGGCGAAGGAGCGCGGAATCTCGCTGCGCTCCTGCAAGTACTGCATCTCGGGTGCGATGAACCTGCCCGACCATGTCGTGGAACTGTGGGAATCGGTGTCGGGCGGGCTGCTGGTGGAGGGCTATGGCATGACGGAGACGTCGCCGGTGGCCCTCGGCAACCCGTTCCACCCCACCCGCCGGCCCGGCACGGTCGGCGTGCCCTTTCCCTCCACGCTGATGAAGGTGGTCGACCTGGACGACCCCACCGTGGAGGTAGTGCAGGGCCGGCCCGGCGAGCTGCTCCTGAAGGGCCCCCAGGTTTTCCAGGGCTACTGGAACAACCCCGAGGAGACCGCGAAGGCCCTCCTCCCCGGCGGCTGGATGCGCACGGGGGACATCGTGACCGTCGACGCAGACGGCTTCACCACGATCGTGGACCGCGCCAAGGAACTCGTCATCACCGGCGGCTTCAACGTCTCGCCCTCGGAGGTCGAGGCGGTGCTGCGACTGCACGCGGATGTCGTCGACGCGGCCGTCGTCGGCAAGGCTCTCGAACGCGGCGGGGAAATGGTCGTCGCGGCAGTCGAGCTGAAGCCCGGAGTGCCGCTCGATGAGGATGCACTGCGGGAGCACTGCCGCGAGCACCTCGCCGCCTACAAGATCCCGCGCCGGATCGTCACGATCGAGGACATGCCCCGCTCCATGCTCGGCAAGATCCTGCGCAAGCAGGTGCGCGAGCAGGTCCTGCCGGGGCTCTGAGACTGATCAGAGGTGCTGCTCGAGCCGACGTTTCGTGAGCAGGTAGGCCCGGCGCAACCACGGATCGCCGTCGCCGGCCCAGCGATTGAGCACCCCGTCTGCCCGGGCCCGGCCCGGCGCATCCAACCGCTCCACCAGCGGACCCACCACGTCGACGGCGAGCGGGTCGACCAACTCGCGCAGGCGGGCACTTCGCACAAATCCCTCGATCCGGCTCAGGTCGGAGTTATCCAGCACCCGCACATTCGATTGCAGCAGCACGACGGCCGCGAGACGGCGCTCGAACACCGGCACCGCCCACAGCTCGGAACTCAGTGCTGTGATGTCGTCGTGCGTCAGGCCGGGATACCGGCGGCCGGCGTCCCGGATCGTTCCGCGCACCGCGCCGACCGAGGCACCGTAGAACCGCAGGTCGCTGCCCAGCCGCTCCTGCGCCGCCGCCGCCCGGTACGAATCCCCCTCGGCCTGCAGCGTCGCGTCTACGAAGCTGCCGGCGTCACTCACCCCTTCATTCTCGTGTTTCCGGAGGCTGCCGGCGCACCCCGGCCGTTACGCTGAGTGCATGACGACGGCATCGGAGAACACCGTGACGGATGCCCGATCCACCCGCCTGAGCAGCGTCAACCTCGCCGCCGCACTCCTCCTGATCGCACAGGCCGTTCTGGTCTCCGTGGTCGTCCTGGCCCAGAGCGCCCCGGTGCTGCTGCCGGTCACGGCCGGCTTCCCCGGCGGGCCGGTGGGTTCCCAGGCCGAAGCGCAGGTCGTCGACCTGGCCGCCGTGAACCTCGGGGTGGCCGTCGTCGTCCTGCTCGCCTTCTCCGCGCTCCTACGCCTCGCCGCCGTGACCCCGACGGTCGCCGGCAGCTACCGGCGCGGCCTGGCCGCCGCGCGCAATCCGCTGCGCTGGGTCGAGTACTCGCAGGTCTCCGCGATCACGGTGTTCCTCATCGCCCAGTTCAACGGCGTCACGGAGGTCGGCACGCTGGTGGCGCTCTACGCCATCACGGCGGGTGCCACGCTGTTCCTCGCACTGCAGGAGCGTGAACCGGCCGGCGGCTCGCTCCGGCCCTTCGTCTTCGGAGCCATGGTCGGCATCGTGCCGTGGGGCATCATCGCCTTCTACCAGGTCGGCGCCGGGGTCCTCCATGACGTGCCCGAACTCTTCGTGCGCACCGTCACCCTCTCGCTGCTCGCGGTGGCGGCCTTGGTCTGGACCAACGCCTGGCTCGGCCGGCGAGCCCACGGCGCATGGGCGCATCCGCACCGAGTGGAGATCGTGCAGATCACCCTCGTCACGCTCGGCACCACGCTGCTGGCCGCGCACGTGGTGTGGGGCGTGCTGCTCTAGGCGAGGTTCGACACCGTCAGGTGCGGGGCCGACTCCAGCAGGGCCTGCTCGAACCCGGCCAGTGCCTCGGCGGGGAGCGACCAGGCCTGCCTTGGGCATCCGTCACCGGGTCTGCCACCCGCATCTGTCGTCACGTTAATACGGAGAATCTTAGGAAACGCCGGTTTGGGCGCCTGGGCGGCATGTCGCCAAAATCTCCGAAGTTAGCGACGGCGCGCCGGGTCTCGACGGGCTCGACCGCCGGAAGTCGAGCTCGACCGCCGGGCTCAGGCGGGCTAGGCGAGCGCGCGGGCCACGTCCAGTCCGGAGCGCACGGCCCGAGAGATGCCCGACGGATGCCCGTGCAGTCGCCCGAAACCGTCTCCCGCCACGAAGATGCCGGGCTGGTCCGCGCTGCGGAAGAACGTGGAATCCGACCCCGAATCTGCAGGCACCACAGCATTCGCATACCGCCAGCGCTTCAACGCTGAGTCCAGAACGCGCACGCCGGGCAGCAGCCGGATCAGCTCGGTCAGCAGCTCCGCCTGCGAGAATGTGGCGTCCGCGTCCCAGGTCGCCTCGCTCCAGAGCGGGCTTGCAATGACCTCGAGCCACACCTGTCGGGCATCGTCCCGGTGCCTGACTCTAATCGTCTCGATGACTCCGTCGGGAGCGGACCAGCCCACGACGTCATTCACGACGTCGGCGCCGTCGACGATGCACAGCAGAACGGCCCGCCTGTCGTAGGCAGCCTCGAGCAGGCCGGGCGCGACAGCGATCCCGCTGCCGCGCAGCATCTGCAGGTTCTGTGGAACCGGCGCTGTGAGAACCACCGCCCGGCCCCCGAACGGTTCCCCCGAGTTGTGCGGCACGACGTGGATGAGACCGGAATTCTGCACGGCGAGGTGGGTGACGAAGGTGCGCCGGAGCGTCGTGCCGCCCGCCCACCGCTTGGCGATATCGCCCGCGGGCTCGTCGAACATCCACTTCGCGTAGCCCTCGGTGTCGGGCACGAACCGGGCTCCCGTTCGGCGGGTGATCTCGCGGGTGACCTCGGCGTCGTGACTGTGAACCGTGTCGACGGACGGGTTCAACAACCGGCCGCCGAGCGGGCGGCTCGCGAGCCGCCCGCCCGGCCGCGATCCCTTGTCGAGGAGGAGGACCGCACGACCGCGCTCCTGCAGGTTCCGGGCGATGGTCAGACCGCAGACGCCCGCACCGACCACGATGACGTCCCACGTTTCCATGTCTGGAGGCTAGTGCACGCGCGTTGCACGCGCGTTGCACGCGCGTTGCACGCGCATTGCACGCGCATTGCACGCACAGCGCGCCCACCGTGCAGTCGTACGCTTGTTCGTGTCGTCCTAGCTGCCGAGACCCGGCACGGATGCCGCAGCGCTGCATCCGCAGCACCGCCCACACAAAGGAGTCCCGCATGAAGATCGTTGTCACTGGTGGAAGCGGAAAGCTCGGCCGGACCGTCGTGACGTACCTCGTCGCCGAGGGTCACGAGGTACTGAACCTCGACCGCGACGGTGCCCGCAGCCACGATCTGGTGGTCGTGGACCTCACAGACTACGGCCAGGTCGTCGACGCGGTCCTCGGTGTCGATGACCGGCATAGCGGGTTCGACGCCATCGTGCACCTGGGCGCGATCCCGGCTCCCGGCCTGGTTCCCGACGTGGCCACGTTCCACAACAACATCCTCTCCACCTACAACGTGTTCCAGGCGGCCCGGCGGGCGGGCATCAAGAAGCTGGTCTACGCGTCCAGCGAGACTGTGCTCGGTCTCCCGTTCGACATCGACCCGCCCTATATTCCCGTAGACGAGGAGTACCCGGCCCGGCCCGAAAGCACCTACTCGCTGGTGAAGCACCTCGAGGAGCAGCTGGCGATCCAGCTCACCCGCTGGGATCCCGAACTCAGCATCACGGCTCTGCGCTTCTCCAACGTGAAGGACCCGGAGGACTACGCGGCCTTCCCCGCCTTCGACGCCGACGCCACCCTGCGCAAGTGGAACCTGTGGGGCTACATCGACGGCCGTGACGGCGCCCAGGCCGTGCTGCGGGCATTGCAGAACGCGAAGCCGGGCTTCGAGGCGTTCATCATCGCCGCCGCCGACACGGTGATGAGCCGGCCGAACGCCGAGCTGGCCGCCGAGGTCTTCCCCGGCGTCGAACTCCGGGAGGTCGGCGAGAATGACACCTTGCTCTCCATCGACAAGGCCCGACGGATGCTCGGCTACGCACCGCAGCACAGCTGGCGCGACCACGTGTAGCCGTTTCAGCCGATGAAGCAACGGATGCCCCCACCCGGCCGGGCAGGGGCATCCGTCTTTTCGGTGCTGAGTGGCGTGCGGCTAGTTGGTGACCGCCACGAACGCCCGGGAGAACGACCACTGCGGGTTGCTCACCCCGGAGCACATGTACGCGGCGATCCCGCCGGTGCACGGCTGGTCCCGGGTCATTTCCCACCAGCCGAGGTAGTTCAGCGCGTTCGCCTTGGCGAACTTGCCGACCTTGGTCGTGTCGGTGAGCGAGCAGACCTCTCCCGTGTCGTTCAGCCCGATCATCGGCGTGATGCCGATCATGGACAGGCGCTGGGCGTCGGTCAGGCCGGTGTAGCGTCTCGTCCCGAACGAATTCGACGGAGATTCTGCCCAAATTGCCCCAAAACAGCCCGAAAACCGGATTTTTCCTTAAGATCTCCGTCGAATTGGTTCGGCCCTCCGGGCGTAATACAACCGCGCGATACAACCGCGCGAGACAACCAATGGCGGAGGACTCAGTGCACCTTGAGCGACAGCAGCTGCGGTCCGCCCGGTGAGCCCACGCTGAGGCCGGCCCACGAAACGAGGGTCCAACCGTCTTCGGGAGAGCCGGACAACTCGACCATCCCCGTGTTCTCGAGGTCGGTCGTGCCCGCGAACAGGGGCGACACATTGCTGGCGCGGGCCGCGGTCCACACGCGGATCGCCGCGCCGTGGCTGAACACCGCCGCCGTGTCGGCACCGGCGGCGGCAGAAGCGATATCGGCGTCGAACCGGGAGAAGAAGCTGTTCCCGTCCAGGCCTTCGGGCATCCTGGCCGCGAGGTCCCCGGTGACCCAGGTCAGCACGGTTTCAAAATAGGTGCGAATGGATGCCCGGTCGCTAAGCCCCTCGAGCGCGCCCGCTTCGATCTCGTGCAGCCCGGTGGCCACCTGAACGTCGAGCTGCAACGCGGTCGCCAGCGGCTCGGCCGTGAGCCGGGTGCGTACGAGCGTCGACGCGAAGATGGCGTCGATGGACTCGAGGCGCAGGGCATCCGGAATCACTGAGGCCTGCCGGAACCCGAGCTCGGTCAGGCCGGGGCCAGGGTGAGCGGTGTCGAGCTGACCGAGCACATTGGCGGGCGTCTGGCCGTGACGGATCAGAAAGAGTCGCATTGTGACACCAGCATAGGCATCGGGCCTGGCGAGAGCCCGCAGGGTGAGATCGTCGCCGCCGAGGGTGACAGCATGGGAGGAGTAAACAGTGCATCCACGAGAGGGAGAAACCCCATGACGATCATCAAAATCAACGCCATCACGGTGCCCGGCGACAACGGCGACGAGCTGGCCCTCCGGTTTGCCGCCCGAGCCGGTGCGGTCGACGACCGACCGGGTTTCGAGGGTTTCGAACTACTCAAGCCGACGGATGGTCGCAGCACTTGGCTGGTCGTCACCCGCTGGGCCGACGAGGAGTCCTTCCAGGCTTGGCTGACCTCGCCGTCTTTCGCGCAGGGTCACCGCGGCGACGCCCCGACGGAGGGCGAAGCACCGGCCCGGCCCATGGGCATCAGCAGCGAGCTGTGGTCCTACAAGATCGCCGGCGGCTCGCCGGCCTGACGCAGTCGCGTCCCCTGCGGTGCCCGAGGCCACGGCGCGTTACACGGAGCTGCGCGGCGGGCGGCCCGGTCGAGCTGGGTCGATGAGCGAACCCCGTGCACACGACGCCCTGCACACCGACGCCGTGCGACCGATGCGGGCCCAGGCTCTGCTGGATGCGTTGAACGTCCAGGTCGTCATCGCCGACGGCGCCATGGGCACCATGCTGTAGGACGGGCCTACGTCGAGGAGGACCGTGCCGAATTGTTCGACGGCACGGTGCGCCACGCGCGGGATGCCTTCGAGGGGTTGGCGGTGATGGAGCCGCTGGTCGCCGTCGCGCGGGGCGCCGACCCGGAATCCGTGGGTCTGCCGCCGCTCAAAAAGCGCATCCACAAGCGCAGTCTGCTCACCGTCACGGAGCCGGACGCCATGCCGGCCCGCTCCGATGTGGTCGCCGACAACCCCGTGCCCGTTCCGCCGTTCTGGGGCACCCGCATCGTCAAGGGGATCGCGCTGGCCGAGTACTCCACGTTCCTCGACGAGCGGGCCACGTTCATGGGGAAGTGGGGTCTGAAGCCCAGCCGCGGCGACGACGGCAAGAGCTACCAGCATCTGGTGGACACCGAGGGCCGACCCCGGCTGCGCTACTGGCTCGACCGCATCCTCGCCGAGGGCATACTCGACGCCTCCGTCGCCTACGGCTACTTCCCGGCCTCAAGCGAGGGCAACGACCTCGTCGTGCTGCACCACGGCGACGACCCGTCGGGCGTGCTGGGGGTCGCCGGCCTGCCCGCCCCCGACGGCGGCTCCGGCGGCACCGTGGATTCCGAACGCCTGCGATTCGTTTTCCCCCAGCAGCGGCGCGACCGGCACCTGTGCCTGGCGGACTTCGTTCGCCCACGCGAATCCGGCCAGACGGATGTCGTCGCCCTCCAACTGGTCACGGCCGGAGCGAACGTCGACACGGTCACGGCAAAGCTCTTCGCCGAGAACAGATACCGCGACTACATGGAGCTCAACGGGCTGACCATGCAGCTCACCGAGGCGCTGGCCGAATACTGGCACTCCCGGGTGCGGGAGGAGCTCGGCCTGGGTGCCGAAGACCCGGTCGAACTGGCCGGCATGTTCAAGCTCGAGTACCGCGGCACCCGGTTCTCGCTGGGCTACCCGGCCTGTCCCGAGATGGAGGACCGCCACACGGTCGTCGAACTACTCAGGCCTGAGCGGATGGGTGTGGTGCTGTCGGAGGAGCTGCAGCTGCACCCGGAGCAGTCGACGGATGCGTTCGTGTTCCACCACCCGGAAGGGAAGTACTTCTCGGTGTAGCCGGTGTAGCCGGTGTAGCCGGTGTAGCCGGTTCGGCCTCGGGTGGTCGGGCGGCCCTGCCTGGCCGGCCCAGCTTCGCTCGGCGGAGAGCGGCCAGTGCGGCCGGGCCTACCAGCACGATCCCGACCGTGGTGGTGATGGCGCGCACGGTGTCCCAGGTGAGGGTCGACGTTACGAGCGTGTACAGGGCGAAGGAGGCGAGGTTCTCGCCGAGCGTGGCGTCGGCCGCATAGGAGATGTCGGTGCCCGAGCCCACCGCGAACGGCCAGAACCAGAGGTTCATCACCAGTCCGAAGAGGTAGGACGCCACGATGCCGTAGGCCACGAGCATCGCGATCTCGAGGCGGGCCGCGCCGATATGTGCGGAACGGATGCGCGGCAGCAGCGCCGCCCCGGCTCCCACCCAGCCGCAGGCGAACATCTGGAACGGGGTCCACGGGCCGAACCCACCCCACAGGGCCGAGGACACCGCGATGGTGAGCAGGCCGAGCAGGAACCCGAAGCGGGCCCCGTAGGCGCGACCGGCCAGGATCAGCAGGATGAACACGGCCTCGACGCCGCCGACGCCGGTGCCCGCGATGCGCACGGCGGCGCCGACCGCGGAGAGCACCCCCAGCAGGGCCACGGTCTTGGCCGTGTACATCTCCCCGTCGAGGGTGAGAGCGAGGGCCACGATCAGGGCCGGCACGAGCGCGAAGGCCACGACCGGCGCGGCCGACTGGGCGTTCTCCGGCAGCGCCGAGGCGAAGAACGGCCAGGCGAAGCCGGCGGCCGCGAGGATACTGCCGCCGCCGAGCACCCAGGCGGTCCAGCCCGTCCAGCCGGTGCGCCTCATGACCGCACCGGTTCCGGTTCGGTGAGCAGGCCGGCGGCCATGATGACCATCTTCGTCGCCAGGGACCGGGCGAAGTCGCGGTCGTGGGTAGCGAACAGGACCGCCGACGTGTCACTCGAGGCGCGCACTAGCGCGGCGGCGACGATCGCCCGGGCCTGTGGATCGAGGCCGCGCGTCGGTTCGTCCACCAGCAGCACCCGCGGCTCGGCGGCCAGCTGGATGGCCATCACGAGGCAGAGGCGTTCGCCGGCCGAGAGGTCCCGCGGATGCCGCCGCATCAGGTGCGCCGCCTCCGCCATGGTGCCAAGCCCGAGTAGGTTCGCGAACCGGAGCGCGGTTCCCTTCCCGGCCGGGGGCTTCAGCCGGCGGTCGGCCCGGCGGCACTCCTCGGCCACCGTGACGGCGAAGAGCAGATCGTCGAAATTCTCCGGCACCAGGGCCACAGCCGTGCGGCGGTATCGGGGGCGCAGCTGCGCCACGTCCCGCCCGGCCACGAGCACGCTGCCTCGCGTCGCCGAAAGGGCGATCGCGCGCAGCAGGCTGCTCTTGCCCGCGCCGTTCCGACCCTCGAGCGCCACCAGGTCGCCCGCGTAGAGGTCCAGCGACACATCGTCGACCGCCCGCTCGCTCCCGTGCAGAACCGTGAGGTGACGGATACTCGCGAGCGGCCCCGCAGGCCCGGTGGCGGAGGTGGTCAGGGTGCTCTGACCCTGCTGTGCTGCCTGCTCCGCCGCCTGCTCCGCCGCGACCAGCGCACTCGGCCGCTCGCCCGGGCCGAGCGCATGCACGCGCGCACCGCGGAGCTCGAGCCAGGCATCCGCCGAATTCGACCACTCCCGGGTGTTGTGCTCGGCGACCACGACGCAGACCTGGGTCTCGTGGGCCAGGCGGTCGAGCACCTGCACCACGCGCTCCCGGGCCGGGGTGTCGAGATCGGCCAGAGGTTCGTCCACGAGCAGCAGGATCGGCTGGTTGACCAGGGCGGCGCCGATGGCGACGAGACTGGCCTCGCCCGCCGAGAGCTCCGAGGTGCCGCGGCCGAGCAGATGCTCGATCCCCAGCCGCTCGGCCACGTCGCGCACCCGCTGCTCCACGAGGACCGGTGCGATGCCGCGCACCGCGAGGGCGAAGCCGATCTCGTCCGGCACGGTTTCGGCCACGAAGGAGAGCCGCACGTTCTGGGTGACAAGTCCGACGAAGCCGGCCGTTTCGCGTGGGGGAGTGGCGGCGCGGTCGGCGCCGCCCACCTCGATCGAACCGTGCTGGGTGCCTTCGGCGAAGTGCTGGAAGAGACCGCTCATGCTGTGCAGCAGGCTGGTCTTTCCCGATCCGGTCGAACCGGCGATCACGGTCAGCGTGCCGGGAGCGAGGTCGAGGGTGAGTCCCTCGAGGTGCCAGCGCTCACCCTCGAAGCCGAGTGCGGCATCCGTCATCACGACCGGCTTCTCACACTCGCCGGCTGCCGCCCGCGTGGCGGCGAACCCGCGGGACTCCATGGACGCAGCCAGGCCGAGCGCCCGTTCCACGGTCTGCTCGAAGACCGGCACCAGCAGGGCCGGTGCCGACCGTTCGCCGCGCAACGCACTGGCCGTGCGCACCCGGCGCACCGCGTCGATCAGTGCCGGGAACGTCGCCCAGGCGATCACGAGCGACCGCGACAGGGCGCGCAGCGGGCCCCGGTTAGCGCCCCGGGCGAAGAAGCGGCGCACGTCGACGAGCGCGTTGAGCACTCCGAACCCGAGGATCACCAGAGCGAAGGGCAGCGCGCTCAGGGCGGCATTGCCGAGGCCTCCGGTCGTGACGGGCCCGAACAACGCGATGTGGTTGAACGGCCCATCGAGCGGCAGGCGCGGGAGGTCGAGCAGCAACAGGCCGCCGCCGGATGCCCCGCTGAAGGCCACCCGGTAGAGCACCCGGATGCCCACGAACGCTCCGGCAAGCAGCGCCGCCGAGCGCAGGGGGGGAAACCGGAAGCGCAGCATTAGCTTCCGGGGGTGGGCGTCTCGGTGCCGGTCGTGAAGATGAGGCCGACGGACTGGCCCGGTTCCAGCTCGAGGCTGCCGAGGCCCTCCTGGGCGTACTCCCACTCCGCGTCGGCGGTGGGCTTGACCCAGAGCGCCCAGTAAGCGGCAGCGGCGGGCATGGACGCGCAGGTTTCGGTGAACGGGGTTTCGCCGGCCACCTTGATGGTTTCGTCGGCGGCCGGGCGGCCGCCCACGCGGCAGACCACCTGGTCGCCCCACTCCACGGTGCCCTCGGTTTCCACACCGGCGGTCGCCAGAACCGTGCTGGCCGTGATCGTCCCGGCGGTGGCGGTGGCGGTGTCGACGCAGTCCGTGATCTCGGGGGCGTCGAGCGCGCCGAAGTCGACGACGACGCTCACGCCGGCACAGGCCCCGTCGGCCGGAGCGGCGGTGGCGGAGGCGGCGGCAGGGGTGGTGTCGGTCTCGGGCGCGCCGGTGGTGCATCCGCTCAAGGCCAGCGCCCCCACCAGGGTCAGGGTGGGCACTGCTGTCAGCTTCATGTGCTCCAGAATACCCAGCGGCGGGTGAAGTCTGGTTCTTGTCACGCGCTGAGACGGGGGCACCGAGTGTTCACCGGGCCGACACCGGCTGGAGACCGGGAGACCTCCGGGCGTCAGCATGAGGCTCATAGATTCGATGGCGTTGTACCTACCCCCTATGAAGGAGTCGCGCCTTGCGCAAAAAGATCGCTGTCTTTGCCCTCACCGCCACCGCCACTGCCACCGCAGTCGTCGGCATCGCCCCTGCCGCGCTCGCCGCGACCGGCCCGTTCGATTTCGTGCCTCTCGCCGGTTCCGCCTACGGCATGGGCAGCACCGACTGGACCCAGCCGTACCTGCTACCGGAGGGCTTCACCCAGACCCTCGTGCACGACGAAACCGTGCTCGACGTCTACCCCGGCGTCGACGACCTGCATGACATGAACACCCAGAACGAGACCGGTGCTCAGGCCGGCCGCTTCCTCTACAACACTTACGAGGTCGGCTCGAACGGCGCCGTCTCTGTGACCGACCTGAAGACCGGTGCGGTCAGCGTCATCGCGCAACGCGCGGACTGGAACCGTCTCGATGGCATCCGCTGGACCCCCTGGGGCAGCCTCCTCGTCACGGAAGAGACCACCGGCGGCAAGGTCTTCGAACTGTTCTTCGCGAAGAACGACCCGACCACGGTCGAGCGTATCGAGGAGCGCACCGAGCTCGGAGCGCAACGTCACGAGGGCATCGACGTCACGGCCGACGGCTCCGTCATCGTCATCGACGAACTCAACGGCGGCTCAATCTTCAAGTTCGTGCCGACCGTTCGCGGCGACCTCTCCCAGGGCCGGCTGCACGCCCTCAAGATCACCGGGCTGACGGATGCCGCGCAAACGTGGAACCAGGCCACCTTCACCGAGAAGGTCGGCGCCTTCGAATGGGTGGCCCTCGACCAGGCGCAGGTGCGCGTCGACGCGGATGCCGCGGCCAACGCGGTGAGCGCCACCGAATTCGGTCGCCCGGAAGACGTCGAGATCATCGGCCAGACCCTTTACGTGGCCAACACTTCCGAGGAGCGTGTGGTCGCGATCGACCTGTCGAAGCTCACCGTCAGCAGCTTCGTCGAGGCCGGCATGAACGTGCCGGTCGAGGACAAGGCCGCCGGGGTCACCGGGTTCAACAACCCGGACAACCTTGCCGAGGGCCCCGACGGCGCCCTCTGGATCACGGAAGACAACAGCTTCAGCGACATCTTCCGGGCCGAAAAGGACCGAGACCACGACGGAGCGTCCGACAGCGTCGAGCTCTTCGCCTCGCTGACGGATGAAGGCGCCGAGACCACCGGGATCTACTTCGGCAAGAACCCGAAGGAGCTGTTCGCTACGGTGCAGCACCCCGACAAGGACCTCGCCGACGGCATCTGGAAGATCACGCGCGACTAGCCTCACCCCGGAGGCAGGCTACTGCAGCGCCGAGGTCAGCTGCGCGAGGCCGTCGAGCACGGTCTTGCTGTGGGGCTCGTTGTTCCAGTCCGACAGCGTCAGCTCCCGGCTCACCTTCCGGTAGCCTGCCTCCACCTCCCGCATCCGGTCAACGAACGTGCGCCCACGCACCATCAGGGAAGTATCGAAGTGCCGCGTCGTCAAGAAGCCGGCATGAATGTAGCGCGGGTGAGGCGCGGAGGTGCTGGCAGCCTCAGTTCTGCGACAACCCGCGGGTGCCCGGCAGTTCCTCGCTCGACACCGAGCTGAGCAACAGGCTGGTCTCGCTGTTGAGCACGCCCTCGATCGAGCGCACCTGCCCGAGCAGCCGGTCGAAGTCGGCCAGGGTGTCGGTGCGCAGCTCGGCGACGAGGTCCCAACCGCCGTTGGTCGAGTGCAGGGCCTTCACCTCCGGAAAGCCGCGAAGGGCGTGGATCACCTTCGTGATTGCGCGCCCCTCCACTTCGATCAGGGTGATGGCCCGAATCGAGTTCGGGTCGCGGTCCTCCCTGATCCGCACGCCGAAACCCACGACGGTTCCCGAATCGGTCAGCCTCTTGAGCCTGCTGTTGACCGTGGACCGGGTGACACCGAGGTCGCGGGCGAGGCTGGCCACGGGCTCGCGGCCATTCACGCGGAGGACGGAGAGCAGGCGGCGGTCGAGGTCATCGAGGGGATACATTGCACATAGTGTATGTATATTGAGCGCACAATGCATAGTCATCTGGACAGAATGCGGCAATAATCAAATGGCGGCTGCACATCGCCCATGCATATGGTTGTAAACCTGAACGAGGGGAGACGCACGTGGTGCGCTTTGTAGACGTAGGAAACATCAACCGCTGGGCCGCCGCGACGGGTGTGGAACGCATCCTCACGGACATGGTCGAGTACCTCGAACGGGACTTCCGCCGCTGGCCTACCTTCGACAAGGCGCCGCGCGTGGCCAGCCACTCACCGCTCGGCGTGATCGAACTCATGCCCACGAGCGACGGCGTCACCTACGGCTTCAAGTACGTCAACGGTCATCCGTCGAACCCGTCGCGGGGCCTGCAGACCGTCACCGCGTTCGGCGTCCTCGCCGACGTGCAGAGCGGCTACCCCACCTTCTGGTCCGAGATGACCGTGCTCACGGCCTTCCGCACCGCCGCGACCTCGGCCATGGTCGCGCGCGCGCTCGCCCGCCCCGACGCCCACACCATGGCCATGATCGGCACGGGCACCCAGTCGGAGTTCCAGGCGCTCGCCTTCCGTGGGCTCCTCGGCATCAACCGGCTCCGCGTCTGGGACACCGATCCCGATGCCATCGCCAAATTCGTGCGCAACCTGGCTCCGCTCGGTTTCGAGATCATGGTCGCCACCGGGGCGACGGATGCCGTGACCGGCGCCGACATCATCACGACCTGCACCGCGGACAAGGCGAATGCCACCGTACTCACCGACGCCATGGTCGGCCCCGGCGTGCACATCAACGCCATCGGCGGCGACTGCCCGGGCAAAACGGAGCTCGACGCGGGCATCCTGCACCGCGCCGACGTCTTCGTGGAATTCACCGCGCAGACCCGTATCGAGGGCGAAATCCAGCAGATGCACCCCGAATTCCCGGTCACCGAGATCTGGCAGGTGCTCCTCGGCGAGGCCGCCGGCCGCACCTCGGCAGAGCAGATCACGGTCTTCGACTCCGTGGGCTTCGCCATCGAGGACTTCTCGGCGCTCCGCTTCCTGCAGGATGCCGTCGACCAGACCTCGTTCTACACCGATATCGACCTCGTCGCCGACCCCGATGACCCGAAAGACCTCTTCGGTCTGGTCACCGCGGGCGCGCCCGTCCTCGTCTGACCCCGGTGTCCGTGCAGGCCCCATCGGCCGTGGTGCTCATCCGGCCACATTTCTTCTCGCCGAACCCCGAGACGGCCCATGACAACGCTTTCCAGTCACGGGACGCCGGGCACGACGCCGCCCTGGTGGCCGAGGCCGCCTACGCCGAGGTGACCCAGGTAGCAGGCACCCTGGAGGCGCAGGGCATCGCGGTGCACCTGTTCGATGACGACGGGCCGGGCCGCCCCGACAGCGTGTTCCCCAACAACTGGATCTCGACCCACGCCGGGGGTCACGTGGCGCTCTATCCGATGCACGCGCCGAACCGGCGCACCGAGCGCCGGGGTGACATCGTCGAGATGCTCAAGCAGCGCTACCGCGTGCAGGATGTCGTCGACTACTCCGGTCTCGAACTCGACGACGTCTTCCTCGAGGGAACCGGCGCCATGGTTCTCGACCATGCGGCGCGCATCGCCTATGTGGCCCGGTCGCGGCGGGCCGACCCGATCGCGCTCGAACGGTTCTGCACCAACTTCGGCTACGAGCCCATCGTCTTCGACGCGTCTGACGAGAACGGCACGCCGATCTACCACACCAACGTCATGATGTGCATCGCCACGGACTTCGCCCTGGTCGGTCTCGACCTGATCGAGTCGCCGGCCCGGCGCAGCCACGTCGTGGAGCGCCTGGCGGCGCAGGATCGGCAGGTGCTCGCCCTCGACCGCGATCAGATCCGCAACTACGCCGGCAACGCGATCGAACTGCACGGACGGAACGGACGAATGCTGGCGCTCTCCCGCCGCGCCCTCGGCAGTCTGACTGCCGAGCAGCGCCGGATCATCGAGCAGAGCTGCACGATCCTGCCGCTTGACGTGCCCACGATCGAACTCGCCGGCGGCTCAGTGCGGTGCATGCTCGCCGGGATCCACCTCGACCGTCGTGCTGCGTTCACCAGTCAGGCGGCCGCGGCCGCCTGAGGGCTCAGGCGTTCGACGCTAGAGGCATTCGTCCGGATGGATGCTCCTGGTTGAAGCCCGGCGGTTGCGTACGCGAAACCAATCCGTGGGGTGTGGCTTCGGGAGGATCTTCGCGACCGCGAGTGCGGCGAACATGACCGTATTGATGGCGACGAACGCCGCAAGGATGGCGAATTCGTCCGATTGGAGCACCGTTGACGGAAGGAGGATTCCGACCGGAACCAGGGCGTGGAGAGCATCAACCATGATGGATCAGGCCACCCTTTGCAGTTCGTCGTTGGGTGCGGAGCGGATGACATGGCCCCACTGTGCCTGCCGGCCCAGGGTGATGTCGATGATCCCCTTGACAAAGACGAGGTCTAGGAACACATCGAAGATCAGCTCGGGGAAAAGCGTGAGCGCCTGCAGGCGTGCCCGTAGACCGCCCGCCCAGACCGACACGACACGTTCGGCGATGAAAACAAGACCGAGGCCAGCCCGAACGGAAACCAGACCCACGAATCGATCGCCAGAAGCGTCACAAGCATGAGCAGCAGGAACGCGCTGAGCGCGATGAAGCTGTAGCCCAGGCCCAACTGCTGGGCCCAGTACCGGAAGGTGAAGGGTGAGACGCCGCATGCCCCGATGTTCTCCAACGCGCCCCGTTGCCAGCGCAGGCGTTGTACCCACAGAGTGCGAACGGTTGGCATTACCTCGGTGACCACCGTGCACTTTGAGGGAGAGATGATGAGCGCTCCCAGCGACTTCAGGGCAATGGTGAGTTCGTTGTCTTCCGTGAGCGCGGCGGTGTCATAGACATCCCCGCTGGCCCCGGCGACGGCGACTGTCACGGGAGTACCGAATGTACTCGTTGCGCTGGAACTGACCGAGAAGCCCCAAACCTTCCTCTCCGGAGAACAACCCACCGACCGCCATCAGCGCACGATCGCTGGTGAAGCGACCAACGGCGGCTTCCAGAAAGCCGTCGTCGAGACGTGTGTCGGCATCCAGGACCATGATGAGGTCGTTGTCGCCCTGGCCCGGTAAGAGCACCTTCAGGATTTGATTGAGCGCCCCGGCTTTCTTGAATGTGTTCCGGCGAGATTCGAAGATCTCCACCCCCAGCGATCGGGCAATGTCGACGGTCCCGTCGGTGCAGTTATCCGCCACGACCACGACGCGTTCCGGGCGGTGCGACTGGGCGAGCAGCGATGACAGTGTCGCGAAGATCGATGTCTCTTCGTTGTGCGCGGGCACCAGAACGGTCACGGTCACGGCGCCGGCGAAGACTCCGCGCGTTCTTGCCATCGCGATTCCCGCCGAGAGGGGAGTGGTGCGCTGGTTCAAAGACCGACGGGCCTTGCTCGACGTTCCTCGTTCGAGCATCGCAATTCCTGCGGCGACGACAAACCAACAAACCAGAGGAGGGCCGCTGCACCTCCAGCCACAAGCCCGATGACGACGCCGACGCCGCGATCGAAAGTCTTTGCCCCGATGAGCGCAGATCAGCAGAGCAGGGGGACCTCGACCCTCCCGCTGCTGCTCCCGCTCCGGAAGAACTCGATCGCCGCCTCCCGGAACGCGCGTGACGTCGGGGCGTTGAAGTGATTGCGCCCGGGGATCTCGAAGAATCCTCCGCTCGGCGTGGCCGCGGCAAGTACCTTGGAGGCCTCGAGGATGCTGTCTTTGGTCCCGGTGGCGAAGAGCACGGGCTGAGTCGGCGCGTTGTCGGCGCCGGGTTGGGGGCCGCCGCGCATTCCCTCGACGAGGGCCACGAGGGCTTTGAGGTCGTTGCCGGGCAGCGCGCGGGCCATGGTCAGGTATGCCCCGGTAAGGCGGTCGGCGACCTCGGTGCCGTGCTCGATATGAGCGCGGGCATCCATGACCTTGAAGCGTCTGAGGGGGTCGCCGTCGGGTATGCCGCCGAGCACGGCCCGCGAGATGCGTCCCTCCAGTTCGCGGGCGGCCTGCCAGCCCACGCGGGCGCCGAGGGAGTATCCCGCGTAGGCGACCTCGTCGAGCAGGTAGGCGTCGAGTACCTGCAACACGTCGTCGACCAACGCCTCCATCGTGTAGTCGGCGGGGGAGCGGGGCTTGTCGCTCAGGCCGTGCCCGCGCTGGTCGATCGCGATCAGGTGGAAGCCGGCGCGGATGAGATCGCGCGTCCAGCCGGTGACGTGCCAATTGGCGACGGCGCTGGAGGCGAAGCCGTGCACGGCGAGCACGGTGGGGGCGCTCGAATCTCCGAATTCGTAGGTGGCCAGGTTGACTCCATCGGCCGAATAGACGAAGCGGTGCGGTGGGGCGGTGCGTTGTGACATCACGGACCATTGCATCACGACCATCCGGATTTCGGCCCACCAGGTCGACTTTTGGGCAATCCCGCCACCCTGCTTTGCCAGTGCTTTGCCAGCTAAAAATGAGGATATGTCCAGAAATCCCGGGCAGTCTTGAAGGTTCGCCCGGCCGGGTCCCCGACCGAGGAACGTCGAAAAAGAAGCGTGAGCGCAGCCGCGCGCGATTCGCCCAGTGAAAGTTATGCCAAACTCAGACTCGTCTTCCCCTTTGTCCGTCCTTTTCCCCAGTTCAAACCCTGAATCAGACGCCACTCCGGTCCGTGCGGCAGCCGCGATCGGCACCGACGTCGGACTCACCCGCCATCAGGAAACGCGTCGCCGGCGTGGACGAAGCCGCCTACTCGTGGCCGGCGCCGTCATCGCCGTTGGCGCCATCGTGGGCAGTGGATTCTCCGCCCAGTCTGCGTCGCAGGCTGCCGCGGACGAGCAAAAGAAACGCATCATTGCCACCGCAGCTCTGGCAGCCGCCACCGGCCCTCATCCCGAGCAGGCAGGCAGTCTCGACGGAGTCGTCCCGGCCCACGCCTCCGCGAGCGCCCGCACCGCCCTTGCCGGTGCCACCGGCGTGATCGCGGCGGCCCAGGGCAAGACGGATGTCTCGGCGCTCTCGAGCACCGTCGCCTCGCTCAGCGAGTACTCGCTTCTGGCTCCCGAACGAGTTTTCGATCTTGTGGAGCAGGTCACTGCCGAAGCCGAGGTCGTGAAGGCCTCGACCGCCGAGGCCGATCGCATCGCCGCGGAGCAGGCCGCGGCTGCTGGTCAGGCTGCCGCAGCTGCTCAGGCCGCCGCAGCTGCTCAGGCTGCCGCGGATGCCCAGGCGCAGGCCGCGGCCCAGGCGGCGGCTCCGAAGCCGGCAGCACCCAAGCCGGTCGCGCCCGCCCCGGCACCGCCCCGCCCCGCCGCCCCCACGAACCCCAGCGGAGCCCAGGCGATCGCCCGGGACATGATGGCGTCCAAGTACGGCTGGGGCGCCGACCAGCTCGGATGCCTGGTCAGTCTCTGGAACAAGGAGTCCGGCTGGAACGTCAACGCCTACAACGCCTCGAGCGGTGCCACCGGCATCCCGCAGGCCCTGCCCGGCAGCAAGATGGCCTCGGCCGGCGCCGACTGGGCGACCAACCCGGCCACCCAGATCTCCTGGGGTCTGAACTACATCGCGGAGCGCTACGGCGATCCCTGTGGAGCGTGGTACAAGTCGGTGGCCTCGGGCTGGTACTGATGGTCAACATCTTCGAAAAGTCATGTAGATTTTCTGCGTATTTCTAGAACTGAGATTCCATCAGTGCTAAAATCAGGGTATGGAAAACCTGGCCGATCTCAGCGACATCGAGAACTTCGACATCGAAGAGCTTGACGACGGCGGCGCGCTCGGCGTCGTGACGGCCGAAACGTCCGGTGATGCGGCTTCCCTCGATCGCAGAATGAGTGTCCTGGCCGAGCTGGTCTCCGCGGCCGCGGCCGCCGACCGACTGCTCGCCGCGGCGTCGGCGGCGCGGGCCGAGGCGGTCGACGAGGTGCGGGCCTGGTGCCTGTCCAATGAGCTTGCCGTCGAACGTGATCGCGCCCGCCGGACGGCTCGGGCCGAGGCCGTCGAACAGGGGCTCACGCCGCCTGCCGACAGCGCGGCCGACAGCGCGGTCGACAGCGGTTCGGTTTCGGCCGGCGTGGCCGGTTCCCGGTGGAACGCCCTTGAGATCGCCTACCGCACCGCGATCTCCGAACTCGCCTGTGCGTTGCACATCTCCCAGGCTTCGGCCTCCAATCTGATGGCGCAGAGCGAGGCGCTCACCGGCACGTTCACCGCCAGCCGCAATGCCCTCGCGGCCGGCCAGATCAGTTACGCGCACGTGCGGGTCCTGATCGAGCACGCCAATTCTCTTCCGACGGCGGCCCGCGCCGCCTTCGAGGCCGAGATGCTGCCCCAGGCGAAACGGCTCACCGTGCCCCAGTTCGACCGCACGGCCCGCCGCCTGCGGGAGAAGTCGCATCCGGAGTCGATTACCGTGCGCCGCAGCAAGAGCCAGGCCGACCGCACCCTCATGTTCGAGCCGGCCGCAGACGGCATGGGGTGGCTGCACAGCTACCAGCAGCTGCCGGTTGCCCAGGCGATTTTCCACCGAGTCAACGACATGGCGGCCAGTCTGCAGGGCCCCGACGAGCACCGCACCCTGGCCCAGCTCCGAGCGGATGCCTTCGCGGCACTGGTGGTCGACGGCGTCACCCCCGCGGGGCTCGGCCGGGGCATCCGCGCCACCGTGAACGTGACGGTGCCGGTGCTCACCCTCCTCGGCCGCAGCGACGAGCCGGGTCACCTTGAGGGGTGCGGGCCGATCGACCCCGAGACGGCCCGGGAACTGGCGGCCGGAGCGCCGAGCTTTACTCGCATCCTGGTCCATCCCGAGACCGGCGTGATGCTGTCGGTCGGCCGAGATCAGTACCGGGTGCCGAAGGACCTCCGGCGGCTCCTTGTGATTCGAGACGAAACCTGTCGATTCGCCGGCTGCAACCGACCGGCGGCCCGCGCCGAGATGGACCACAACCACGAATGGCAAGAAGACGGCATCACTCGGTACGACAACCTCGCCAGCCTCTGCGCGCCCGACCACCGGTTGAAGACCCAAACCAACTGGACGGTGACCCAGTCGCCGCGCGGCGAGCTCCACTGGACCGCGCCCAGCGGTCTCCACTACAGGTCCGATCCGGCAATACCCTTCGAGCCTCCGGGCGCCGTCGACGACCCACCGCCCTTCTAGGGCCGGCGTCCAGGGTCACAATGTCTGCTGAAGCTCCCTCTCGTGCTCGCGGGAGCCCAGACCGACAAGGGCGGCTGGGCATTGGCCGGCTACGAGGAGGACAAGAAGCTGGCCGGGATCGTAACGGCCGCAGTGTTCGTGACATCCGCGATCTCCTCCGGGGTCGCGAATACGTGCAAGCCGAGGCAGGTCAGGGCGTAGCCTCAAGCCATGAAGCGCGCGCTCGCAATTGCCCTGGTGTCGGCCCAGTTCCTGCTGCTCCTGGCCCTGTCCCTCCTGCCCCACGGCACACTGTGGCCGGTGCACCTCGCCGTTGTCTTTGGCGCGATCGTGCTTGCTGTCGCCGGCGCGGTCTTCGCCGTGCTCGGCATGCTCGGCCTCGGACCGGCCCTCACCGCGAGCCCGATTCCGCGGGAACACGCGCCTCTGGTCACCACTGGTGTCTACGGTCTTGTGCGCAGCCCCATCTACACCGGTCTGATGATCTGCGGCCTTGGGCTCGTGCTGCTCGGTGCATCGGTCTGGCATCTCGTAGCCTGGCTCGCCCTCGTTCTGCTGCTGGCGGGCAAGGCACGCTGGGAAGAGCGGATGCTCGTCGCCGAGCACCCGGACTACGCCGCTTACGGCGCCCGCGCCGGCCGCTTCCTCCCCGGGATGGGCCGGCTGAAGCCGTGACGTGGTGAACCAATTCGACGGAGATTTTGGAGCACAAGTGCTTTTCGGCCGGGTTTTGAGACATTTCGGCCAGATTCTCCGTCGAATTCGTTCAGGACGCGGAGAGGAACACGACGGCTGGAACACGACGGCTGAAACACGACGGCTGAAACACGACGGCTGAAACACGACGGCTGAAACACGACGGCTAGACGAAGACCAGAACCAGCCGCACGACGACAGCCAGAATCGCGACTCCCGACAGGGCCAGCGACGCGAGCACCAGCCCTCGCCCTCGGGCGCCGGCCGGGATCACACTGAAAGCCCGCAATGAAAGGGAAAGCCCGATCAGGGCAACGAACAGCGCGGGAAACGGCAGCAGCACCGCGAGGACGACGCTGACGACCGACATCCAGAAACCCGGCACCCGGCCGGGCGTCTTCGACCAGTCCAGGTGGGGCGCACCGAGATTGAGCAGGTTGTTGCCCTCCATATTCGCGCGCGGGTCGGTCACGTGTCGCTCCTTCAGCTTGTCCTGACAGTCTCACACGCGCCACGAGCGCCTGCCCGCGTGTCGGCCCGCACGCGAGGACCGTTACCCTTGAGGAGGCCCGGGAAGGAACTTCTATATGAGCGAGCTTGCGGGTGAACTGGCGCGGGTGCGCGAAGCCTTCGACAAACCCACCCTGCGCCTGCTGGACCGCAAGTGGGCGCCGTTCGTGCTCTTCGTGTTCAAGTCCTCCTTCAGCCGCGACCGGCGCAGCGTGCGGGCCGATCTGCTGCACATTCAGGTCGACGCCTACCTTGCCGACCTGCGCTCGGTCGGCAGCGATGTGCCGGGCAAGACCGGTCGGGCCCTCTGCGTGCAGTGGATGAACGACCAGTGGCTCTACCGCGAAACGGGGGAGGGCGACGAAGAACACTACTCGCTCACCTCGCACGCACTCGAGGCGCTGCTCCTGGTCGAGAGTCTGTCCCGCGATCGGGCTTTGATCAGCGAATCCCGTCTCACCACGATCGTCGACACGGTGCGTCACCGCGCCACGCAGGCCAACCCTGATCGGGAGGAGCGCATCCGTCGCCTCGACCGGGCGATCGCCGAGAACGCCGCCGAGCGCGACCGCCTCGCAGCCGGCGGCGAGATCGCGCCCGTCTCGAACGAGCAGATGCGTGAGGGCTACGCCGACCTGGTCGACCTGATCGGCCAGCTGCCCAGCGATTTCAAACGCGTCGAGGAATCCGTCGCCGCCATGCACCGGCAGATCGTCAACGATTTCCGCGGTGAGGAACGCCCGATCAGCGAGGTACTCGACGAGTACCTCGCCAAAACGGATGCCCTGATGACCTCGACCCCGGAAGGTCGCGCCTTCGAGGGGGCCTTCACCCTGCTGCGCAACGACGACCTGCTGCGGGAGCTGGGGGACGACCTGGAGACGATCCTGCTGCATCCGTTCGCCCTCGAACTCAGCGCCACCGACCGCCGCAGCTTCATGGGCACCGTGCGCCTGATCCGCAAGGGCATCGACGACGTGCTCACCCAGCGCAACGGGCTGACGACCACCCTGCGCGAGCACATCGTCAACCACGACGTGGTCAAGGACCGCGAACTCGAACGCCTGCTGCGCGAGATCAACAAGGAACTCGCGACCTGGATGCAGACCGCCGGGCCCCGCTCCACGGTCACCGCCGAACTCATGCCGGGAACCCTCGACGCCCCGCACCTCCGCGAACGCTTCTACGACCCGGGCGCCCACCGCGCGCCGCCCGAGCTGCAGGATGTCTCCGACGACGCCCCGCCGCCACCGAGTCTCGACGAGATGCGCACGCAGGGCGGCCCGCTGCTGGGGGAGCTGCGCGACGCGATCGTGACGGCCTTCAACCACGGCGACGCCGCATCCGTCGGTGACGCCTTCAACGATCTCGACGTCACCCTGCGCCGCCCGGTCGAGATTCTGGGGATGCTTCAGATCGCCACCCAGATCGATGCGGTCAGCCGGTCCCAGACGCTCGAACGATTCGAAACCGTGCGACCCGACGGCTCCACCCGCAGCTTCGAGGTGCCCCGAATCATGCTCAGCGACGACGAAACTGCGGCGCTGTCCGCCCTGAACTACGGATCCGACAATGACTGACGAGCCCACCGCCGAGCACCCCGACATCGATATGCCCAGCTTTTCCCTTTTCGAGGGCGACGAGGGCGGACTCACCGTGGAGCAGCGTCGCACCCTGGTGCTGCTGCTGAAGCACCGCTACATCTCCGCCGCGCTGCAGCCGGCCGAATGGCAGACGCTGCTGCGCTCCCAGAGCCTGCTCAAATCGCGCCTGAACGACATGTTCCTCGATCTGCACGTCGACCTGCACTACGAGGTGGCATTCAAACGGCAGGCGGTCGCCGAGGGCGGAGACCGGTTCCCGACCCTGCTGCACGACGTGTCCTACACGCGGGAGGAGACCATTCTGCTCGTGCTGCTGCGGCAGCGGTTCCGCAGCGAGCGTGCCAACGGCCACGACATCGTTATCGTGGACCGCGACAACCTGGTGGAGAACGTCGGCCATTTCCGGCCCGAACACGCCACCGACCGGTGGGGCGACGCCCGAAAGGCCACGGCCGCCGTCGACAGCCTCGCGAAGGCGCGGGTGCTGCTGAAGACCAGCGACCCCGACCGATTCCGCATCTCCGCCGTGATCGAGGTGCTGCTGCCGGTGGAACGGCTGAGCGAACTGCTGGAGTGGCTGGTCACCCAGAACGCTGATCCCGGCCCGGATGCCACCGATCTTGACGATCTGCCTCTCCTGTCCGAAGCCCTGCCGGAGGCCCTGTCATGAACGATTCCCCGCTCTTCTATGTCGACGGCCTCACCGAAGGCACCACGCAGTGGCGCGCCGAGTCGTTCCAGATGGTGAACTGGGGCGGCTTTCAGGGCCACCACGAGGTTGCGTTCGCGCCCAGCGCCACCCTGGTGTCCGGCGCGTCCGGAACCGGCAAGAGCAGCCTGCTCGACGCCTACCTCGCCCTGATGATGCCGTCGGACACCCCCTTCAACGGCGCCTCCAACGACGCCGGCTCCGGGCGGGCGCGCAGCGCCGACCAGCGCAGCCTGATGACCTACCTCAAGGGCAAGACTGACGCCAACCGGGAGGCCGGCACGGGGGAGCTGCAGGACCAGGTGCTCCGCGGTGCCCACGAGTCCACCTGGGGTGCCGTGTCGATGACCTTCATCGACGACAACCAGCGCCGTTTCACAGTGTTACGGGCCTACTTCGTGCCCCGTGGCGCCACCCGGTTCGCCGACATCACCATGAAGATGGCCACGATCGACGGATACCTCGACCTGCGCGACCTGGCCGACGTGACCGAGTCCCGGTTCGACAAGCGCGCCCTCAAATCCCGGTTCCCCGAACTGGATGTCTTCGACACCTATGCGGCGTTCGCCCAGACCCTGTACACCCGCCTGGGCATCGGCGCCAACGGCGAGGGCGGCAAGGCGCTCAGGCTGCTCGCACGCATCCAGGCCGGCCAGCAGGTCAAGACGGTCGACGGGCTCTACAAGTCGATGGTGCTTGAGGAACCGTCCACCTACGGGGCCGCCGACAAGGCCGTTGCCCACTTCGAAGACCTCGAACGGTCCTACGGCGCCATGGTCGCCGAGGCGCAGAAGGCCAAGGTGCTGGAACGCCTGCCCGTCCTGCACCGCGTCTACGAGACGGCGACCGATAAGGCCGACCTGATCGACACCTTCGGCGTGCACCGCTCCGGCGACACGCCGTTCGTGCTGTGGCAGCTCCGCACGGAGCAGAGCCTGCTCGAGGAAGCCGCCGACGTCAACCGGGTGCAGCGGCGCGACACCCAGCTTCGCTCCACGACGGCCCGGGATGCCGAGACCGCGTTGAAAGCGCGTGTCGCCGACCTGCAGCGCCAGCAGCGTGACAACGGCGGCGACGTGCTCGTCAGCCTGCAGAACGAGCTTGGCCAGCTCACCGACAAACGCGACGACGTGGCCGCCGAGCGCTCCAAGTTCGACGAGCGCATCCGGCCTCTCGGCCTCTCCATCGACTCCGGCGACGACTTCGATCGGGCCCGCGCCGCGGCCGACGGGTTCCTGTCCGGCTTTCCCACTGCCGAAATCGACCTCGAGAACAAGAGAAGCGCGCTGCAACGCACGGCCTATCCGGTCGAGGAGAACCTCCGCACCCTGGGGCAGGAGCACCAGTTCCTGTCCGGGCGGGCGAGTCTGGTTCCCCAGCACCTGCACAGCGCACGCCTGCTGATCGCCGAGGCGTCGGGCATCCCCGCCGAGGAACTGCCCTTTGTCGCCGAACTGATCGATCTGGCCCCCGGCGAGGACGCCTGGCGCCAGGCGGCCGAGGTCACCTTGGCCTCCGTCGTGCGCGTCCTGCTCGTCGACGAGACTCGTCTGCGCGCGCTCAGCCTGGCCATCGACCCGCTCCGCATCCCCGTGCGCATCCACTTCGACGGGGTGCCGCTGCGCTCGCACGAGCAGATCGACGGTGACCCGCGCTTCGTGTCGGGAAAGCTCGTCTTCAAGGACTCGCCCTTCAGTGGCTGGGTGCGGGACCGGGTACAGGCCGCGAACCTCGACGCGGAGTGCGTCGCCACGGCCGCCGACCTCGTCGGGGACGGCCCGAGGGTCACCCCGAGTGGGCAGACCCGCAACGGTTCCCGCGGCGCCCATGGCTGGAACAGCGACCAGAAGTCGATCATCGGCTTCTCCAGCCGCACCCGCCTGCACGACATCGACGAGGAGCTGGCCCGCCTGCGGCTGGAGGCCGACAGCCTGGCGCGTGAAGCCTTTGCGCACGGGGCGAGCCTCGCCGACCTCCGGGCCCGCAGGGCCGCACACCAGTTCATCGTCGACGCGGCCTGGCCGGCCATCGACGTGCAAGCCGCGGATGTCCGCATCACTGACAAGCGGGCCGAGCGCGAGCGCGTGCTCGCCGACAGTGACGTGCTGCGCGCCCTGAAAGACGAGGAAGAGCGTCTGGCCGCCGAACTGGAAACAGCCCAGAAGCTGAAGCACGCCACGGAGGTTGCCCTGCAGGCCCTCGTCGCCGAGCAGGGCCGCTTCGTGGACCGGCAGGATGCGGTGAGCAGCCGCCTCGACCGCATCGACGGTGATCCGGAAGCCGCGCTGTCCCTGTCGGAGGAACACGCCACCCACCTCGACGCCCAGTTCGCGGCTGTCGCCGACCAGCACGACCTCGACGCGTTCGACGGGGCCATCAGGCGGCTGCGCGAGCGCCTCACCGAGCAGTCCAGTCAGGACCGGGACAGCGCCGCGGGCGCCCGCAACACCCTGATCGGCATCTTCGAGACCTTTCAGAGCCGCTGGCCCGACCCGAACATCGGCGTCTCGCTCGATTCCTACCCGAGCTACCGGGACATCCTTGACGCCGTCTACACACTCGGCTTGCACGATCGGCGCCAGGAGTGGAAGCGCCGCCTCGCGCTCTGGAGCGGCCAGGACCTGGTTCCCCTGGTCGGGGCATTCACCTCCTCCATCGAGGAAATCGAAGATCGTCTCCGTCCCATCAACGAGATCCTCACCACACTGCCGTTCGGAGCCGGGCGCGACCGCCTCAAGATCGCGTTGCGTCGCCTCCACCGCGATGACGCCACCGCGTTTCGCACGGAACTCAAGGTGCTGTCCTCCGGATCCACGGATGCCTTCACCGACGAGCAGACCGAAAGCCGGTTCACCCGGTTGCAGGCGTTCATGAACCTGATCCGCAAGTCCGCCGACGGTCCGCGCCAGGAATCCCAGCGCGATCTGCTGCTCGACGTGCGCCGGCACGTGGAGATCACCGCCGTGCGCACCACCCCGGAGGGCGTGGAAGTCAGCACCTACTCGTCGCTCGGCGGCAAGAGCGGTGGCGAGTCCCAGGAACTGGTGGCGTTCGTCGTGGGAGCCGCCCTGCGGTTCCAGCTCGGCGACGAGAGTCGCACCCGCCCGCGTTTCGCGCCGGTCTTCCTCGATGAGGGCTTCGTGAAATCGGACTCCGAGTTCGCCGGCCGTGCCGTGTCGGCGTGGAAGGGGCTGGGCTTCCAGCTCATCATCGGTTCCCCGCTCGACAAGGTCACCGCGCTTGAGCCGCACATGGAGCTGGTGCTCTCGATGACCAAGAACAACAGCACCGGGTTCTCCTACATCACGCCGCTCTCGTCGCCGGTGCGCTCGCATTAAGCTCCGCGCAGGACCCTACCGCGACAGGGGGAGCCCTGATTTCGGCAGGCCTGCACAGTAAGATTTTGTAGCGTGGCCGCAATTAAGGTGATCGTCGACGAGGGGCTCAAGATCGCGCTTTCCGCCGTCCGAATGGCGGTGAAGAACGACATCATCGTGGGCGCTCTCGGTGATCACGCCGACTACGATCCGGAACGCTACGCGGCGACCGCCCGGCACGAGCTGCACCTGCTCACCCGGCAGAACGAGCAGTACGCCCGCCGGGTCAAGGACCTGCGCACAGAGCTGACCAGGTCACGGTGGACCTCCGATCTCACGGAAGACCAGCACCACGACATCATTCAGCTCAAACTGCGCCGACGCGTGCATGAGAAGCTCGCCGAGGCCCTCGAGGCCGTGGCCGCCGACGACGACAAGGTCGCGCGTCTCGTGCGGCGGGCCCAGCGGGCCGCCAGCGACGAGGTCAGTGACGCGGTGTCGTCACGCCTGATCAGGCTGAACATCGACTGGCATGACCCCGATTACGAGGCACGGCGGGAGGCCCGCACCGAGGTGTTTCTGCACATCGACCTCGCCCTTTTGAAGCTCAAGCACGACGCCGCGTCCGACCTGTCCGCCAGCGACTACTGACTCCGGACTCAGTTGCGGGTGAAGAGCCGCGCGAAGAAGCCGGGGGTCGGGGCGTCTTTCTCGTGTCCGCGGCACCGCTGTGCACCCGGAACGCCTCGCATCACCTGGTCGACGTGCTGGCCGCACCCGGCCCAGGTCGTTTTTCCACACTTCTTACACGTGACTTGACGGCACATCCGTTGAACCCTTTCGTTGAACTCGTCCGCCCAACATACCCCATGGGGTATCACTTATGCTGCACGGCGTGCCCGCCAGGCGCGCCACGCACCGGTCGACCACAGCGCCCACGCCACGAGCACCGGCTGGAAGAGCAGGCGGATGCCACGGGACAGGTCCGAATCCAGGCCGAACGAATCGGTGGCCGTGACGAACTGGGAGATGTTGCCGGGGAAGATTGCCAGGAAGAACAGGGCCACGACCCAACCCACCTGCACCTTGCGCCTGGCCAGCAGCAGCAGCGACAGGCCCAGAGCGATCTCGACCAGGCCCGACGCAACCACGACGAAATCTCCCTCGAGCGGCAACCAGGTGGGCACCTGGGCGAGGAACGCCTCACGGTTCCAGGCGAGGTGGCTGATCCCGGCGAAGAGCAGGAATGCCCCCAGAGCCAATCGGCCGATCAAGCGGGGGATCGAGGTGCGGGGGTACGGGTGCCGGTGGCAGCGTCAGCGGTCATGAATCGACTTTAGCCGCGATCTCGGCGTCCGTTCGGGCGTTGAAGATACCCCACATGATGTGCGTCGGGCCGCTGCCGTCCCTGCCGGGCGCCGCCGCGCGGCTGATCCAACGCTCGGCGGCCGCGGTGGCGCCGAGCGCGGTCAGAGACGGCGCGATCCGGGTCTTGCGAATCTTGCCGGCCATCACGCCGCCGTCCGGCGCAAGCCTCCAGCCGCGGCTGGAGGCGAGCACCTGCCCCACCTCTTCGTCGGTGAGCCACCGGGAAAAGCTACGGCTGGGCGGGTCAATGTCGGTGAGCTTCACGTTAGTGCCACCAGTTCGGCCTCCAGGCGTTCCACATCGACCCGGTGGCAGAGTTCCGTGGCCGGTGTCATCGCGGTGGCGCTGCCGGCGGCGACGGCGGCCCGGAACGCCCGGTCCACCGGGAACCCCTGCGCGATCCGCAGCACGAACGCACCGAGAAAGCTGTCGCCGGCCCCGACGGTGCTCTGCACCGTGACCTGCGGCACCCCCAGACGGATGATCCCGCTCGCCGAGGCGAGCACGGCTCCCGCTCCGCCGAGCGTCAGCGCGACGACTTCCGCGGACCCGCGGGCGACGAGCTCGGCGGCCGCGTCGATCTTGCTCTGTTCGGTGTCGAGGGTTGCGCCGACGAGCTCTCCCAGCTCACGCCCGCTCGGTTTGACCAGGTAGACCCCCTCGTCGAGCGCGGCCGCGAGAGCGGGACCGGACGTGTCCACGATGCAGCGGGCGTCGTGCCCGTGCGCCAGACGGGTGACCCGGGCGTAGAAATCATCCGGGACTCCCGGCGGCAGGCTGCCGCTGGCGACCACATAGCCGCCGACCGGAATCGACTCTCCGACGACCGCGAGACAGGCCCGCCACTCGGTTTCACTGAGCTCGGGGCCTTCCAGCACGAAACGGAACTGCTTGCCGGTGCCAGTCTCGTCGACGGTGAAGCTCTCGCGGGTGCTGCCATGGATCGGCACCGCGATGGTCGGGATGCGTTCGGCTTCGATCAGCCGGCGGAAGGCCTCCCCGGTAGGGCCGCCCGCGGTGTACACGGCCAGGGCCTGCCCGCCGAGACGTTGCACTACCCGAGCCACGTTCACGCCGCCGCCGCCCGGGTCGAGGCGGGACCGGCCGCAGCGCATCTTGTGCTCGCTGACCACGTGCTCGGTTGACGTGCTCACGTCGAGAGCGGGGTTGATGGTGAGGGTGAGAATCGGCCGCAGCAGGGCGGCCCTGGGGGAGTCCATGGTTCCAGCGTAGGAGACTTCCCCGCACGCCTCGTGCTGGCGCGGGGTTGAGCCGATAATCGGAGCATTCGCCCCATGACAGAAAGAGGCTCCACCATGACGACCCAACTCAATCCCTACCTGGGGTTCCGGGATACGACCCGGGAAGCGATGGAGTTCTACCGGACGGTGTTCGGCGGCGAGCTGACGCTGAGCACGTTCGCCGAGTTCGAGGCGAGCGACGACAAGGCTGAGCAGGACAAGATTATGCACGCCATGCTGACCACCGACGACGGCCTGGTGCTGATGGCTTCCGACACTCCGAACCGGATGGAGTACCGTCCGGGCACCAACTATTCCGTGTCGCTCAGCGGCGACGACGAACCGGTGCTGCGCGGCTACTGGGACAAGCTCGCGGCCGGGGGCACCGTCGTCATGCCGCTCGAGCCGTCGCCGTGGGGCGACAGCTTCGGCATGTGCGTCGATAGATTCGGCGTGAGCTGGATGGTCAACATCGCCGGCGCACCCGCATAGGTCGGTGGTGGGGGGTTCGCATTCGACGCCGCGCAGATGCAGCAGCTCCTGGTGCAGGGGGAGACCAGGTCTTCGACGCGCTCACAGCCAGGTCGAAGCCGGAGCCGGGTCTACCGAGGCCCGCCACTACGATGATGCTGTGAAGCCCTTCCTGCTGCTCGCCACCCGTTCTGAGGACGAAGCCGCCGATGACGAGTACGCCGGCTTCCTCGCGGCCGGCGATCTGGAACCCGACCAGCTCCACCGGGTGCGGCTCGAGGCTGCGCCGATGCCGCCGATCGACCTGAACGGATACTCGGGCATCATCGTGGGCGGCAGCCCCTTCAACGCGAGCGATTCCGCCGAGATCAAGTCGTCCGTGCAACGCCGCGTCGAGGCCGAGTTGGCCGCCCTCCTCGACCAGGTGCTGGCCCGGGACTTCCCCTTCCTCGGTGCCTGCTACGGTGTCGGACTGCTCACCAGCCATCTGAGCGGCAGGCTGGACCGCACCTGGTCCGAGGAGGCCGGGCCGACCTGGATCTCCCTCACCGAGGCAGGCGCAGCCGACCAGCTGTTCGCCGCGCTCGTGCCCACCTTCCAGGCTTTCGTCGGGCACAAGGAGGCCTGTTCAGAGCTGCCGCCCGGCGCCGTCCTGCTGGCGACCGGGCAGAACTGTCCCGTGCAGGCGTTCCGGGTCGGCAACAACGTCTACGCGACGCAATTCCATCCGGAACTGACCAATGCCGGCATCCTGACCCGCATCCGCATCTACCGCGAGTCCGGCTACTTCGATCCCGACGCCCTGGACGACGTCATCGCGGCGATCGACGCATCCATCGTCACCGAGCCGGCCAAGCTGATGAAGGCCTTCGTCTCGCGCTTCGGCAGGTAGAGCCGGCGGGGTCCGGCGCGGGTCCGGAACCGGTCCCGGATCTAGAGTGGTCCCATGGAACTCGAACCAACCGACCGTTCTGCGGCGGCGCTGCTGGAACTGGCACGATCACTCGGGGTTGACACCTCTTTCACCGGCTGGGACGGTGCTTCACGGGCGGTCGACTTCGGCACCCTGCGTAAGGTCCTGGGTGCCCTCGGCGTTCCCGCCGGCACGCCTGCCGAGGTTGATGCGGCCCTGACCGAGCAGAGCCTCGCGCCCTGGCGCCGGCTCCTGCCTCCCGTCGTGGTGCTCCGCGCGGGCGGCGAGGCCGAGGTGCCCGTGCACGCCGGCGCAGGTTCGACGGCCCTCGTCTGGATCGTCGCCGAGGACGGCACCCGGCACGAGGTGTTGCAGACCGGGCTCTGGGAGAAACCCCGCACCGTCGACGGTCGGCCGACGAGCCGGGCGATGTTCCAAATTCCGGCCGGCCTGCCTCTGGGCTGGCATACCCTGCACGCAGAGAGCGGAGACCACACGGCGCGCTGCGGCCTCGTCGTGACCCCGCCCCGGCTCGAGACCACCCGCAACCTGGCCGGGCATCGCGACTGGGGTTTGATGGCCCAGCTCTACTCGGCGCGCTCCTCCCGGAGCTGGGGGATCGGCGACTTCGCCGACCTTGCCGACCTGGCCGCCATCTCCGGCTCCCAGTACGGAGCCGACTTCGTCCTGGTCAATCCGCTGCACGCGTCCGAGCCCGCCCCGCCGGTCGAGCCCTCCCCCTACCTGCCGTCGAGCCGGCGCTTTTTCCACCCGCTGTACATTCGGGTCGAGGACGTGCCCGAATACGCCTACCTCGCCCCGGCGGCACGAGCCGTTGTCGAGTCCCTCGCTGACCGGCAGCACTCGGCCAACCTGGAGGCGGACCACCTCGACCGCGACTGCGCCTATGCCGCCAAACTGACCGCGCTGGAAGCCGTGCACGAGGTGCGGCCGAGCCCCTCCCGTGCCCACCGGTTCGAGGAATTCTGCGCCGAGCAGGGTCAGGGTCTGGTCGACTTCGCGCTCTGGTGCGCCCTGGCCGAGTTGTTCCCGGCGGATGCGCCGGAATGGTCGATCGAGCCGCGCGGCCCCCGCGGTCCCTTCGCCGCCGAGCACCGGAAGCAGCTCGCGGACCGCATAGAATTCCACAGCTGGCTCCAGTGGCTCTGCGACCAGCAGTTGGAGACCGCTCAACGCGCGGCGACGGATGCCGGGATGGCCATCGGCATCGTGCACGACCTCGCGGTCGGGGTGCAGTTCACCGGGTCCGACGCCTGGACCCTGCAGGGCGTTCTCGCCCCGGGCATGACCGTGGGCGCCCCGCCGGACATGTTCAACCAGCAGGGCCAGAACTGGTCGCAGCCGCCGTGGCACCCCGGCCGGCTGGCCGAGTCGGGCTACGTCGCCTACCGGGACATGCTCCGCAGTATCCTGCACCACGCCGGCGGCATCCGGGTGGACCACATTCTGGGTCTGTTCCGCCTGTGGTGGATCCCGGTCGGCGCCGGACCGGGAGAGGGCACCTACGTGCACTACGACCACGAGGCACTCATCGGCATCCTGGCCCTCGAGGCCCAGCGCGCCGGCGCCGTGGTGATCGGCGAAGACCTCGGCGTCTTCGAGCCCTGGGTGCGCGACTACCTCGCCGAACGCGGCATCTTCGGAACCTCGATCCTCTGGTTCGAACGAGACAACGGCGTGCCGCTGGCCCCCGAACGGTACCGCCAGGCCTGCCTGACCAGTGTGAACACCCACGATCTGCCTCCGACGGCCGGCTATCTCGCCGGCGACCACGTGGCCCTGCGCGAATCGCTCGGTCTGCTCGGGCGATCGGTCGAGGAAGAGCGCACCGCGGACCTTGCCGAGCAGTCCGCCATGCTGGCCGCGCTTCGTGAACGCGGCCTGCTGCCGCCGCTCGGCACCGAGCCAGCCCCGACCGTGCAGGAGACGGTTGAGGCGCTCTACGCGTACACCGCACTGACGCCCTCGTCGCTCCTTGGCGTGGCTCTGGTGGATGCGGTCGGCGAGCGCCGGACCCAGAACCAGCCCGGGACCTCGAACGAGTACCCGAACTGGCGCATCCCGCTGGCCGGCCCCGACGGAAAGTCCGTGCTCATCGACGACCTGCCCGGCAACGCCCGCTTCGCCGCCCTGGTGGACGCGATCCGCGCCACTCCCTGAAGCGCTTTATCACGCCGAGGAAGATCTTCGCGCTGTCGGCCCGAACGGCGCCGAGCTGCGGAACCTGCGGGACCTGCCGGCCCCGCGGCCGGGTGTCGTATTCCGTTTTGGGCATTTGAACCGAGGAAGATGGGACGGATGACCACCCCCCAGAGCACTACCGCCCTTCGAGGCGCGCGCGACCACCTTCTGCAGCTGCGAGACGATCATGCGCGCGCCCAGGCCGAGTTCGAGTGGCCGGATGTGGGGGCGAACTTCAACTGGGCCGTCGACTGGTTCGACGTCATCGCCGCTGGCAACGACAAGACCGCCCTGTGGATCGTGGAGGAAGATGGTCGCGAACTGACGGTGACCTTCAGTGAGATGTCGGCGCGCTCCGACCAGGTGGCCACCTGGCTGATCTCCCGGGGCGTCGGGCACGGCGACCACGTCATGCTGATGCTGGGCAACCAGGTCGAGCTCTGGGAGCTGATGCTCGCCATCATGAAAGTGGGCGCGGTCATCCTGCCCACGTCCACGGTGCTTGCGACCGGCGACCTGGCCGACCGGGTTCTGCGCGGCGGTGTGCAGCACGTCATCGCCAACGCCGGCGACGCCGCCAAGTTCGACGCGGTGCCCGGCGACTTCTCGCGCGTCTGCGTTGGTGCGGCCACCCCCGGCTGGGCCGACTACGCGGATGCCGCGCTCGTCGCGGCCGAGAAGCCCGCCGTGGTCGTGTCCTCCGACGACGCGTCCCTGATCTACTTCACCTCGGGCACCACCAGCAAGCCGAAGATGGTGGTGCACACCCAGACGTCCTATCCCGTGGGGCACCTGACCACCATGTACTGGATCGGACTCCGCCCGGACGACGTGCACCTGGCCATCAGCTCGCCCGGCTGGGGCAAGCACGCCTGGAGCAGCTTCTTCGCCCCGTGGATCGCCGAGGCCACCGTCTTCGTCTACAACTACGCCCGGTTCGACCCGTTCGCCCTCGCCGACCAGCTGCACCGCGCGAAAGTGACCACCTTCTGCGCCCCGCCGACCGTGTGGCGCATGCTGATCCAATCCGACGTCGGCGCCAAACCGGTAGGCCTGCGCGAGATCATCTCGGCCGGCGAGCCGCTCAACCCGGAGGTCATCCACCAGATCCAGCGTTCCTGGGGACTCACCATCCGGGATGGCTACGGCCAGACC
This sequence comes from Cryobacterium sp. TMT2-4, assembly GCF_004402575.1. Taxonomy (NCBI): domain Bacteria; kingdom Bacillati; phylum Actinomycetota; class Actinomycetes; order Micrococcales; family Microbacteriaceae; genus Cryobacterium; species Cryobacterium sp. TMT2-4. The sequence continues at coordinate 68,294 of NZ_SOGE01000030.1, forward strand.
GAGACCACGGCGATCGTGGGCAACGCCCCGGGTTCCGCACTTCTGGCCGGTTCGATGGGGATGCCCCTGCCGGGCGTCGCGATCACGCTGCTCGATCCCATCACCGGTGAGGAGAGCGACGAGGGCGAGATCTGCCTCGACCTGTCCCGCACCGCGGTCAACCTGATGGCCGGCTACCACGGGGATCCCGAACGCACGCGGGAGGCCGTGCGGGACGGTTACTTCCACACCGGTGATGTCGCCAGCCGCGACGCCGAAGGCTACATCACGTTCATCGGCCGCACCGACGACATCTTCAAGTCCTCCGACTACAAGGTCTCCCCGTTCGAGGTCGAGAGCGTGCTGCTGGAGCACCCGGCCGTGGCCGAGGCGGCCGTCGTGCCCGCGCCCGACGACACCCGGCTGAACATCGCCAAGGCCTACATCGCCCTGGCGGCGGGCTGGGAGTCCAACGGCGAAACGGCGCTCTCGGTGCTGCGCCACGCCCGCACCGGTCTGCCCCCGTACATGCGGGTGCGGCGGGTCGAGTTCTACGAGCTGCCCAAGACCAGTTCCGGCAAGATCCGCCGGGTCGAACTGCGCATGCGCGAGGATGCCGCGGCCGCCGAGAACACCCGGCTCCCCGGTGAGTGGCGCGACGACCAATTCCCCGAGCTCAAGCGCTGACCGGCCGTTCCGGCCGCTCACGGCAATCCGGCGGAGACCTCCAGGACGAGGCCGCGGATGGCCGCGAGCGGGATCGGCAGCCAGGAGGGTCGGTTGCGGGTCTCGTAGACGGCCTCGTAGAGGGCCTTGTCCAGCTCGAACGCGTCGAGCAGGGGCTCCTGACCGGCCAGGCTCTGGCCGGATCGCAGCGTGTAGCCGTCGAGGAACGCGTGCTGGCACGCCGCGGCCCACGCTTCGGCCGACGCCGTCTGGTCGCCGGGCGAGGACCGCTCCACCGTGCCGGCCACATAGGAGAAGGACCGCAGCATCCCGGCGATGTCCTTCAACGGCACATCCGGCTGGGTGCGATCGTCGAGGGGGCGCAGCGGTTCGCCCTCGAAATCCACCAGCACCCAGCCGCGGCCGGGGACCTCGAGGGCCTGGCCGAGGTGGAAATCGCCGTGGATGCGCTGCAGCCGGGGCCAGCAAGCCCTCTCCGCCCGCTCGAAGATCGCCTCGACGGCCGTATCGTAGCCGGTCAGGGCGGGCACCTCGGCGGCGGCGCTGCGATAGCGCTCGCGCATCCGGCCGAGTTCGGCGGCGATGACCGCGGGGGTGGCGTCGTGAGTGGGCATCACGGCGGCCAGGTCGGCGTGCACGGCTGCCGTCGCCACGCCCAGCGCCCGCGCCTGTTCGCTAAAGTCCTCCCCGGCCCCGGCCGAGGCCAGGGCGGCCCGCCAGGCATCCGGGGCGCCCGGCAGGAACTCCTGGGCGAAGACGAGATGGCCCGTGAGGGTGACCCGCGGTTGCTCCGGCTCGGTCCACTCGCCGACCACGCAGCCCACCGGTTCCGGCACGAAGTGTGAGCCGGCCCGGGCCAGGGCCGATTGCACGGACACGTCTGGATTCTCGCCGGGATGCAGCATCCGGAACACCTTGCAGATGACGGGACGAGCCGGGCGCCCGGCGGCGTCGACGCAGTCCAGGATGATCGAGGTGTTCGACTGTTCTCCGCGCAGCAGACGGCCGGCGACAACCCGGGCCGGCCGTTCGGCGGGATCTGCGCTCGAGTGGAGTTCGCCGCGAGCCCGCGCGCCGAGGTTTTCGGGCTCAGGTGAGGAGGCCTGGCGCAGGATGAAACCCAGCAGAGCGCGCCCGTAGGCCGGGTCGGCGGTGCCGTCGTAGACCGCGCTGCCGTCGGCGAGGGTGACGATGAGGCCCTGCCCGCCTGCGGGGAGGGGAGTGGTCCGCTGGGTCAGGGGCAACTGGTAGAGGGTGCGGGTCGGGGCTGCGGCATCGAAGACGAGCTCAGTGCGGATGTCCACCTCGGCTTCCTCGCTCGGAAGCACCCAGCGCCCGATGCTGACCAGTCTCGGCACACGGCCCTTGTCGGCGAACCATCGCTGCGTCGCCACCCAGTGGTTGAGGTAATCCGGAAGTGGGATTGCGCGACCGTCGACAGTCATGGCCTCAGCGTACGCCCGCGCCGACGGGAGCCGACAGCAGGGACACCACGACGGTGCCACCCTTCGTCGACTGCTCGCCGATCGGCTCGAAGCCGAGCCGGGAGTGGAACGCCAGCGACCGAGGGTTCGGAGGTGCGATGTTCACTTCGCAGAAGACCTGGCCGACCTCGGCCGCGCGGGCCGCCGCGAAAATCGCGGTGTAGAGCAGGGCGCCGAGACCCTGGTTGCGGGCCTGGTCCGACACCACGATGCGGTCCACGTAGAGGAAGGACTCCGACCGGGCGGAGAACCATCGGTAGTTCTCGCTCGCGTAGTCGGCGTCGACCCCGAACAGCACGGCGAAGCCGAGCACCTCTCCCGGCGCGTCGTCGTGCACGACCGCGAGGGCGTGGCTGCTGGCCGCGAGCAGGGCGAAGAGGCTCGCCTCGTCATGGGCGTTGACGGCAGGCACAGCGGCGTTGTTGAGTCCGAGCACCGGTGCGGCGTCGGCGGGAAGGAGATGGCGGAGCGAATAGGGCATGGGATGACGATAATCCAGGTGCCGCCTACTCGGTGACGCGCCGGCGCATCCCGTTCGCCACCAGGGCCAGGCAAAGCGCGCAGACCACGAACAGAATGCTCAGAAGCACCGGGTAACCGGCCACGGCATTGAGCCAGGCGAAGGCGACCGGCAGCAGGAAGCCGATGTAGGTGAGGCTGTAGTAGACCCCGGTGATACCCGCCAGGTCGGCCGCCGTGGAGATCTTCTGGATCTCCACGAGCCCGGCCACGATGCTCACACCGTAGGCGGCGCCGAGCACGACGGCCGTGAGGAACGCGAGCACCGGGGACAGCACGATCGCCGTGGCCACGCTGAGACCCACTCCCAGCAGCATCACGGACATCCCGACCATGAGTGCACGCCCATCGGTGACCCGGTTGATCCGAGCCACCTGCGGTTGCACGAGCGCGCCGGTGCCGAGGGTCACAACCGTGAGCAGGGTCGCGTAGGCGAGGTTGAGGCTGCCGAGTTGGTCCTGGACCAGAGTGGGCATGATCGCGTAGGCGATGCCGGCGGCGCCGAAGACCCAGGGAGCTGACGGAATGATCACGCGCACGAAGCGGCGGTGTCCGGCCAGCGGGACCGCCAGGTCCTGCCAGAAGGGCCGGTGTGCCCGGTAGCGCGGCACGGTCTCCGGGGCCCTCAGCAGGCGGGGGAGCACAAGCAGGCTGAGCACGATGTGCACGACATAAGGGGAGAGGGTCGGCATCGGCCCCCACTGCGCGAGCACTCCGGCCACCCCGGCCCCGAGCCCGAACCCGACCGTGAGGGTGAGTGAAGGCCGCCGTGCCCCTGCCGTGCGGCCGGCCTGGTTGTCGAACGGCGGGCTGGACAGTTCCTTGAGCCACGCGGTTCCCACCGCCATCGCCACGGCGACGCTCAGCCCCGCCAGCAGGCGCCCGGCGGAGAGCATGATCCCGCTTGAGAATCCCAGACCCAGCAGGATGCTGGCGAGAATTCCCAGGACGACGCCTGCCAGGGTCAAGGGTTTGCGCCCGTAGCGGTCCGAGAGTGCGCCGGCGAGCAGCAGCCCGGGGACCAGGCCCACCACGTAGAAGCCGAGGAAGAGGTCGGTCATGACGATGGAATAGTGGCCGAGCGATTCATACATGTGCAGGAGGGGCGTGAAGTGGTTCCCACCCCAAGCCATGACGAACAGGGCAGGAGCGGCGAGCTGCCAGGCGGGAACGGTACGGCGGAAAGTCATGGGTCTTTTCTGAAAAGCAGGTGCGGGAAGGTGGGGGACGGTCAGGGCGCCAGCTGCGCGTGATGACCGTCTTCGACGTGCTGGCGCAGAGCGACCTCGTAGGCGAGGGTGTCGCCGCCGCGCAGGTGGTGGGCAAGGATTCGGTGTTCGGCCACCAGACGGTCGAGGTTGCGCGGGTCGCGCAGGGCTGCCCGGTGCACGAGGCGCTCAAGCCTGGGGCCGAGCCGGGTGTAGATCCCGTCGATGACCCGGTTATGCGTCTCGTCGACGATGCGGGCATGGAACCGGTGGTCGGCCCGGGCGAACGTGAGCAGGTCGCCGGCCAGGGCGGCGTCGGACTGGACCCGAATAAGGTCCTGCAACTCGGCGTCGACGCCCGGGATGTCGTCCGGCCGCTCGCTGAGCAGGGTCACCGCCGTGTTCTCCAGCATGACGCGCACCTGTAGCAGCTCGGCCGTCTCCGTGTCGCCCAGGGCTGTGACGACCGCGCCCTTCTTGGGGAAGAGCGTCAGGAGCCCGTGAGCCTGGAGTTCGAGGAAGGCCTCCCGCACGGGGGTGCGGCTGGTGGAGAGGGCCTCGGCAATTTCGCCCTCGGTGATCAGCGAGCTTGCGGCCAAGGTGCCGGAGATGATGGCGTCGGCGACGGTCGTGTAGATCCTGTCGACGGCGGAGGGGGCCGCGGCGGGGGGCCTGGCGGCTCCGCGGGACATCGGGAGGAAGCTCATGGCTCAACCTTAGTCACACATGCACCTATCTATAAATGCATCAATGGATGCAATCTTATAAATTTCGCGTTCGGGTGGGTCTGACGGGAGTATTGTTGGAAAAGAGGGCAAGTCACACGGTGCATCGTTGCATTAGCCGGAGCCTCGTGGTCCTGCTCTCTCGGCCCGACTGCGGGAGAGACACTTTCGCGGAGGGTGTCTCGATCCCACGAGGAGAGCAATCTACATGACAATCACTGAAGGTGTTCGCAGCGGAACGGATGATGCCGGTCGGACTGACTTCGCCTCCGGCCCCTGGCAGGATTCGATCGATCTGCGCGACTTCATCCAGCGCAATTACACCCCCTACCTGGGCGACTCGAGCTTCCTTGTCGGAGCGACCGCACGCACCACGGGGATCTGGGCCAAGCTGTCCGAGATGTTCCCCGAGGAACGCCGTAAAGGCGTCTACGACGTCGACGCCACCACGCCGTCGTCCATTACGGCCCACGCTCCGGGCTACATCGACCAGGCAAACGAGGTAATCGTCGGACTGCAGACGGATGCTCCGCTCAAGCGTGCCATTATGCCTTTCGGCGGGTGGCGCATGGTTGCCACCTCGCTCGAGACCTACGGCTACCCCGTGTCTCCCGAACTTGAAAAAGTCTTCACCGATTACCGCAAGACCCACAACACCGCCGTCTTCGACGTCTACCCTCCCGGGGTCCGTCGTGCACGAAACAGCCACCTGATCACCGGACTGCCCGACGCCTACGGCCGCGGCCGTATCATCGGCGACTACCGCCGTGTCGCCCTCTACGGCGTCGATGCCCTCATCTCGGGCAAGAAGAACGACCGCGCCGAGCTCGACATGGAGCCCTCGACCGAGGACATCATTCGCGCCCGCGAGGAAAACTCGGAGCAGATCCGGGCCCTCAAGGAACTCATCCAGATGGCGGCCTCCTACGGCTCCGACATCTCCAAGCCGGCCACCACCGCGCGCGAAGCCGTGCAATGGCTCTACTTCGCCTACCTCGGCGCCGTCAAGGAACAAAACGGTGCTGCAATGTCGTTCGGCCGCAACGCGGCCTTCCTCGACACCTACATCGAGCGCGAACTCGTCGCCGGCACCCTGACCGAAGAGGGCGCCCAGGAGCTGATCGACGACCTCGTCATCAAGCTGCGCATCGTGCGCTTCCTGCGCACCCCCGAATACGACGAGATCTTCGCCGGCGACCCGACCTGGGTCACCGAGTCGCTCGCCGGCATCGGTGAAGACGGCCGCCCGCTCGTCACCAAGACCACGTTCCGTTTCCTGCAGACGCTCTACAACATCGGCGCAGCGCCCGAGCCGAACCTCACCGTTCTCTGGAGCGACGCTCTGCCCGAGGGCTTCAAGCGTTTCTGTGCGCAGGTGTCGATCGACACCTCGGCCATCCAGTTCGAGTCCGACGAGATCATCCGCGCCGAGATGGGTGACGACGCCGCGATCGCCTGCTGCGTCTCGCCCATGCGCGTCGGCAAGCAGATGCAGTTCTTCGGTGCACGCGTCAACGCCGTCAAGGCGCTGCTGTACTCGATCAACGGTGGAAAAGACGAGGTGTCCGGCAAGCAGGTTGCCCCGGCCACCACGCCGAACGCCGACGAGGTGCTTTCCTACGACACCGTCTTCCCGGCCTACCTGGAAACGCTCGAGTGGCTCGCCGAGACCTACGTCACGGCTTTGAACTGTATTCACTACATGCACGACAAGTACGCCTACGAGCGTCTCGAAATGGCGCTGCACGACAAGGAGATCATCCGCACGATGGCTTGCGGAATCGCCGGCCTGAGTGTGGTCGCCGACTCCCTGTCGGCCATCAAGTACGCCACGGTCCGCCCGGTGCGCGACGAGACCGGCCTGGTCGTCGACTACACGATCGAGGGCGAGTTCCCCCAGTTCGGCAACGATGACGACCGCGTCGACACCATCGCCGTCGACGTGATGGAGCGGTTCATGAAAATGATCCGCAAGCACCCGACCTACCGCGACGCCATCCACACCCAGTCGATCCTGACGATCACGTCCAACGTGGTCTACGGCAAGGCCACCGGCAACACGCCGGATGGTCGCCGCAAGGGCGAGTCGTTCGCTCCGGGTGCCAACCCGATGAACGGCCGCGACACCCACGGGATGCTCGCGTCGGCGCTCAGCGTCGCCAAGCTTCCCTACAGTGAAGCGCAGGACGGCATCTCGCTGACCAACACGGTGGTTCCCAGTGGTCTCGGCCACACCAAGGAAGAGCAGATCACCAGCCTGGTCGGCCTCATCGACGCGTTCACGTCGGCAACCGGTTACCACATCAACGTGAACGTGCTCAACCGCGACACTCTCGAAGACGCCATGGCGCACCCGGAGAACTACCCGCAGCTGACGATTCGCGTGTCCGGCTACGCGGTGAACTTCGTCCGCCTGACCCGCGAGCAGCAGATGGATGTCATCAGCCGCACGTTCCACTCGCACTGATCACTGATATCAACGCGGCGACGCTGAGTAGGACGAGACAATGCCAGCAGTAAACCTCGGTCTGCCCAGCGCCGGCGCGGCGATCGCCCTGGTGGACGGTTCATCCGTAAGCAGTGAACAAGCCGAACTGGCTGAACTCCACCACCTCGAAATGGAGGCGATTCACAACGGATCGGTCGCCAGTGTCCACTCGTGGGAACTGGTCACCGCCGTTGACGGTCCCGGCACGCGAATGACACTCTTCCTTTCCGGGTGTCTGCTGCGCTGCCAGTACTGCCACAACCCGGACACCTGGAAGATGAAGGATGGGTTGCTCACCACGCTGGACGACCTCGTCGCCAGGGTCAAGCGCTATAAGGGCGTCTTCGACTCGACCGGCGGAGGGCTGACCATCTCCGGTGGCGAACCGCTCATGCAGCCTGCCTTTGTGACTCGACTCTTCGAGGAGTGCCACAAGCTCGGCGTGCACACCACCCTGGACACCTCCGGGTTCCTGGGCAAGAGCGCGTCGGACACGCTGCTGGACAACCTCGACCTCGTGCTGCTCGACGTCAAGTCCGGCATCCCCGAGACGTACAAAGAGGTGACCGGCCGAGACCTCGCTCCGACGATCGCATTCGGTGACCGCCTGAGCGAGCGGAACATTCCCGTCTGGGCGCGTTTCGTTCTCGTCCCGGGTCTGACCGACGCCGTCGACAACGTCGACGCCGCCGCCGAGATCGTGTCGCGCTGGCCGAACGTGCAGCGCGTCGAGGTTCTGCCCTTCCACCAGATGGGGGAGGACAAATGGGACCGGCTGAACATTCCATACCCGCTGCACGGCTCTCATCCTCCGGATGAGGCACTGCTGGTGCGGGTGAGGGCCCAGTTCGAGGCGCGGGGCTTGACGGTCTTCTAGACGCGAATCAGACTCGAACCAGATGAGGCGTGGCATCTCTAGCGGTGCCACGCCTTTTCTGCGCAGTAAGCCAGAGGATGCCTCCTGCCAACCGCAGAAAAGCCGGAGTGGTTCGACTGATCGGCATTTGCGGGCTCGGTGGCGGACTCGCATTTCTGCTCATCGGAGGGCTGGGCCTCGTGGTTTCGATCACCGTGTTCGAGAGTCTGCCGGGCTACCCGGACATAGAACCGCTCTCCCAGAAGAGCAACACCTACGCCGCCCAGAACGACGGCACGTCCGTGCTGCTGGCCTCTTTCTACGATCAGAACCGCATCGAGGTCGACTGGGACGAGATCAGCCCCTACGCCCGGGATACCGTCATCGCCGCCACCCCCGCCCGCGAGATCAAGAAAATGCGCCTCGCAATCGGGGCGGAGAAGAAATTCCCCCAGAACGACATCCTGCACCAGTACCTCAACATCACCGGTTTCGGCGGCACCGTCTACGGCAACGAGGCCGCGGCGAACTACTACTTCGGCACGACGGCCGCAGAGCTCACCCTGCCGCAGGCCGCGAGCCTGGTGGAGATCGTGGACAACCCGGCCAAGTTCCGCCTCGACAATCCCGGCAGTGAGACCAACGGCTACCCAGTCAACAAGGCAAGCCGGGACTACATCCTGCGCGAGATGGTCGAGCAGGTGAAGATCACCGCAGCGGAATTCCAGGCTGCCGTGGCCACGCCGGTTCAACCGGCCATCCAGGGCACGTTCAACGACAGTTGTCGGGGGCCGCAGAACTATGATCTTCAGAACCGAAACCCGAGAAACGACGCCGGGGAGAGCGGCGGAAACTCCAGCGCGCTCGAGTCCACCCTCGGCTCGATCAATACGGGCTTCATCGGGATGGCGAAGAAACTGGACCTGTGCGGCATCCTTCAGACGGCCGCGGCTTTCGGAGTGCATCGCGCCGACGGCAGCCCGCTCGTGCAGACCGCGGCGGCCGTGATCGGAACGAATGAGGTGGCTCCGCTGACCATGGCCGGTGCCTTCGCGGGCATGGTCTACGCGGCGCGTCGGGTGATGACCGACAACACGGCAGCTCGACGGACAATTCCGACGACTAGGAGATTCCGGAACCGGAACCGGAACCGGAACCGGTGACGGTGACGGCGATGAGCGCTTCGTTGTGCCTGAGGAAGCCCGGCTTCCAGGGTGGGTCGAAGCGGGCGAAATAGGGTCGGCCTGCGAGCAGGAGACCCTCGCGGCTCACCGCGTCGACGAGGAGGGTGCCGTTCTGCGCGAACCTTTCCTCGCTCCAGCCGCCGTTGAAGCGGCGGGCGGCGACCGTGCGCTCGGGGACCTCCTTCGTGCTGACCTGCGCGTCGCGGGGCACGGGCACCTCCGCGGGCGGCATCCCGTCGGGGAGGACGAAGCTGACGGTGTGGCTCTGCGGGGTCGTGGTCTCCTGGATCACGGGCGCGGTCATCGCGAGGCGTGTCGAGGTCTGGTTGTTGCCGCTGATGTATTGGAAGAGCGGCCCGAAGCCGCGGTTGCCGGCCGCGGAGAAGTCCCCGGCCACCTCCACCTGCACCAGCACGGTGCGGGGATAGTGACGCAGTTCGAAGTCGGCGTACTGACGAAGCACGTCGTAGCGCTGTTTCTCGGTCATGGACACCAGTGTAAGCGCGGGTCAGGCGGTGCGTCGGGGCCATAGATGGTGCACATTCGTGGTCGCCATGGCCGCCAGGTCCTCGGCCAGTTCGTCGGCCAGGTCGTGGGCGCGGTCGGCGTTCCGGGCGGCCGCCTCGCCCGCGTGACGCAGCTTGACCCGGCGGGCGACATCCGTGAGATCCCACAGGTTCTCGCCCGTGACGGAGACGCCCTTCGCGCCGGACCGACGGGTGCGGCCGCGCACCAGCAGTTGGCCGGTGTGGAACACCGGGCCGCCGATGCGCTCCTGGGCGTCGTGGAAGAACACGACGTTCGAGACCGGTCCGGTGCCGTCGTCGAGGCTGACGAAGACCACCCGGCGCCCGTTTCGCATCGGCGGCGTGTTCGTGGCTCGGCGCACCCCGGCCAGGAGCACCTCGGTGCCGCCGGGCAGGTTGATCAGCTCGGAGGCCGGCGTAACGCCCAGCTCCGTGAACAGCGGGTAGAACCGGGCCATCTGGTGCCCGGACACCGCCAGGCCCAGATCCCTGAGTTCGAGGTCGGTCTGGCTGCGGCCGCGCAGCTCGAGCGAGGTCACCGCGTTGAACCGGGACCCCTCGTATTCGAGCACCGGCAGAGGCACGTCGAAGGCGAGCTGGTCGTCGTGGATGGTGACCGCTGTGCCGCGGAGAGACTGGATGTGGGCGAGCAGCTCGTGCCGACGGGTGCGGTCGTACCCGATGAAGCTGTCGAGCGCTCCCACCCGGGCGAGCGCCTCGAACGTGCTGCGCCGCGGGCGCACCCGGTCCCGGAAGTCCTGCAGCGAGGTGAACGGCTGGTGGCGCACGATGCGGGCGCGTTCGGCGGCCGTGCAGCCGGAGAGTTCCGGCAGGGCGAGACGGATGCCGCGCCGGCCGCCGTCGGACTGCTCGCCGTCGATCTGCTCCACCCGGTAGTCGAGGGCGCTGTGTTGCACGTCCAGGCCCAGTACCGGCACGCCGAGCAGCCGAGCCTCGGCCACGATCAGGTCTTTCGGCCACATACCGGGGGCGTGGGTGAGGAGTCCGGCCAGGAACACCGCGGGGTGGTGGGTCTTGAGCCAGGCGGACTGGTAGGTGGGCAGGGCGAACGCCGCCCCGTGCGCCTTGGCGAAACCGAAACTGCCGAACCCGGCGAGCACCGTCCAGGCGCGGTCGATCACGGCGGGGGTGAACCCGCGCTCGAGGGCACGCATCCGCACGTACTCCTCGATCCGGGCAAGCTGCTCCGGTTTGCCAAGGTGGCGGCGGAAGACATCCGCTCGGCCGAGCCCGCAGCCGGTGAGTTCGTCGAACAGTCGCATCACCTGCTCGTGGAAGATCACCACACCCTGGGTCTCCCGGAGGAACGGCTCGAACCGAGGGTGGATGTAGTCGGGCATCACCTCCCCATGCCGGGCCTGAAGGTATTTCAGGGGCATGTTGTTCTGCATCGGCCCGGGCCGGAACAGGGAGATCTCCACGGTGAGGTCGTTGAACACCTCGGGCTGCAGCTTGCCGACCAGCTCCATCTGGCCGGGAGATTCGATCTGGAAGATGCCGAGGGTGCGAGTGGAGCGGATCAGTTCGAAGGTGTCCGGGTCGTTCAGTGGGATTCGGTCGAGGTCAATGGTCTCGCCCGACAATCGGTGATGTTCCTCGACGGCGTGGGCCATGGCCGACTGCATGCGCACACCGAGGATGTCCAGCTTGATCAGGCCCATCGGGTCCATGTCGTGCTTGTCGAACTGGGACATGGGCAGCCCCATGCCGGACGCCTGCACCGGGGTGCGGTCGAGCAGGGAGGCGTCGGAGAGGATGACGCCGCAGGGGTGCACGGAGATGTGCCGGGGAAGCCGGTCGAGTTTGGCGGTCAGGTCGACCAGCAGGTCGAGCTGCGAGGAGGCGCGCACCTCGGCGGCCAACGGCTCGAGCTCGGGCTTCTCGGCCAGGGCGCGGCGGAAGTCGCGCGCGTTGAAGCGCCACATCTGCTTGGCCACCGCGGCCACCTGCTCGTGATTCATGCCGAGGGCCAGGCCGGCGTCGCGCACGGCCCCGCGGCCGCGGTAGGCGTTCGTCATGGACATCAGCGACACCCGATCGCTGCCGAAGGTGTCGAAGAGCGTGCGATAGACGTCGTGCCTTCTGGCGGACTCGACGTCGAGGTCGATGTCGGGCAGGGTCTGCCGCTCGGGGGAGAGGAACCGCTCCCAGAGCAGCCCGTTGGAGATGGGCTCGACGGAGGAGGTGTGCAGGGCGTAGTTGAGCACCGAGCCCACCCCGGACCCGCGTGCCTGGATGCGGATGCCCATCTCCCGGATGATGTCCGCCACCCGGGCGACGGTGAGGAAGTAGCCGGCGAAACCGAGGTGCTCCACCGTCTTCAGCTCGTGCACGAGACGTGCGTGCGCAGCATCCGCCAGCGACCGGCCCGCCGGCGACGTGACGGGGTAGCGGTCGTCGATGCCGGCCCGGGCCCGGGCGTGCAGCTCGGTCAGCGGGTCGCCGCTGACGCCGATGATGCGTGCCTCCGGCATGCGCGGGCGACCCAGGCCGATGTCGGAGTCCGGGTCGAGGCTGCACCGCTCGGCAAGCTGCTCGGTGTCGCGGAACAGTCGGTCGACGGCGCCGTCGTCGTGCAGCCCGGCGTCGACGACCATGCGCGCCACCTGCCTCATGGCGACTTCGGGTTTCAGCCAGGCCTGGCCGTTGGTCTGCAGCTGCTCCAGGTTCGCCAGCGCCGTCAGGGTGCGGGCCGCGTCGGCCAGGTCGGCGGTGACGGCCTCGTCGGGGGTTCCGTAGCGCACGGCGTTGGTGAGCACGGCGGGCAGCGCGGCGTGCTCGAAGAGGGCGAGCATGCGGGTGGCCGGCGTCACGCTGCCGGGAGTCCCCGGCGCCGCCAGATGGCAGACGATTTCACCCACCACCGACTGCGGCGGCAGGGCGCGCAGCCACGCGGTGAGGCAGGCCCCGGCCGCGTCGGTGTCGCGGCGCTCGACCGATTGGCCCACATCGGAGGTAGGGCCGAGCAGCACGGTGAGGCAGCGCAGTCCGGCCAGCTCGGCGAGGTGCGAGCGGGCGATGCTGGGGCGCCCCGACGCGCTGTGCGCGGCGCTGTTGTGGGCGGCGCTGACCGCGCGGCAGAGGGCCGCATAGCCACGACCGTTCATATCACCATGGGCGAGCACCACGATCCGGCCCAACGGATGCCCGTCGTCGTCGTGCACCGCGAGGTCGGCGCCCAGCCCCGGCCGGATACCCGCGGCCGCGCAGGCGCGCACGTGCTTGACCGCGCCGTAGAGACCGTCCCGGTCGGTGAGGGCCAGGAAGGAGCCGTTCTGCGCCTGCGTCTGCTCCACCAGCGCCTGGGGGAGTGTGACCCCGAAGTGCGTGGAGTAGGCGCTCGCGACGTGGAGGTGTGCGAACATGTGTGTACTCCTCTGGCGGGCAGGTCGACGGGTGATAGATAGAACAAATGTTCGATGTAGGGAGTGTACGTCACACGGCCGACACGCGCTACCGGCAGTCTGGCTAGGCTTGGTGGCTCAGCCGTCGTTCGCCTCGTTTGGAGATCCCCATGACCACGCCCACTTCGTCCTGGACGGACTATCTCGGCCGGGCCGCCATCCGCTCCGGTCAGGCCCTGCTGGTCCTCGCCCTGCTGGTGGTGGCCATCTACGGGATCACGCAGCTCAAGCTGGTCTTCACCCCGCTCCTGATCGCCCTGATCGTGGCGTCGGCGCTGCGCCCCTTCATGCGGTTCCTGCTGGCCCGCGGGGCGAACGAATCCCTTGCTGCGGCGATCACCCTGATCTTGAGCGTCGCGGTCTTCGGTGGCGTCGTCACCCTCGTGGTGTTCGGCATCCGCGGCGAGTGGGACACCCTCTTCACCTCGGCCAGCGAGGGGCTCGACAGCCTGCAGGAACTGCTCACCAGCGGCACGCTGCCGATCGATTCCGCTCAGATCGATTCGGTGCGCGAATCGGTCATCGACTTCGCCACCAGCAGCCAGTTCGGGTCCGGGGCCCTGGTCGGGGTCTCCGTGGCCGCCGAGATCGTGGCCGGCGTGGTGCTCGGCCTCGTCGTGCTCTTCTATTTCCTGAAGGACGGCCCCCGCATTTGGAGCTTCCTCATCCAGCCGCTCGCCGGCAAGCGGCACGAGCGGGCCGTACGCGTCGGCGTGAGCAGCGTCGAGGTATTCGGCAACTACGTGCGCGGCACGGCGATCGTCGCGTTCGTCGACGCCCTGTTCATCGGGATCGGACTGTGGATCCTGCAGGTTCCGCTGGCGCTGCCGCTCGCCGTCATCGTCTTCGTCGGCGCGTTCATCCCCATCGTCGGGGCGACGGCCGCCGGCATCCTGGCCGCACTGGTGGCCCTCGTCACGAACGACCTGACCACCGCCATCATCGTGGTCACGATCGTGGTCGCAGTCAACCAGCTCGAGGGCAACTTCCTGTCCCCGGTGGTGCTCGGCAAGTCACTGCGCCTGCACGGCCTCGTGATCCTGCTGGCACTGACGGCCGGCACGATCCTGGGCGGCATCGTCGGCGCGGTCATCTCGGTGCCGATCGCCGCCGTGGGCTGGGCCGTCATCAAGGCCTGGAACGCTCCCACGCCGCCAGTTCCGGTCGCGTCGGTTCCGGTGCCGCCGGTCGCGCCGGTTGAATCGGCCCCGCCTGCCCCGCCGCTCGGGGCGGCCGGCGCGACACCCTAGCCGATGCGCGCCAGGTTCGGTGTTGAACCAATTCGACGGAGATTCTCGTTCACAACTGCCTTTTCGGAGTTTTCAGGGCCGATTCGGGCAGAATCTCCGTCGAATTCGTTCGGGCGAGCGGTGATCAGCTGAAGGCGGAGATGCCGGTCACGGCCCGGCCGACCAACAGCGCGTTGATCTCGTAGCTGCCCTCGTAGGAGTAGATCGCCTCGGCGTCGGCGAAGATCTTGGCCATCTCGTACCGGGTGCTGATGCCGTTGCCGCCGAGCAGACCGCGGCCCAGGGCCACCGTTTCGCGCATCCGGGTCGTGCAGGTCGCCTTCGCGAGGGCCGCCTGGTCCATCGTGAGCCGCCCGCTCTCCTGCAGTCGCGCCATCTGCACCATCAGCGACAGCGACAAGGTGGCGTTGCCGATCATGCGGGAGAGCTGCTCCTGCACCAGCTGGAAGGATGCGATGGGCATGCCGAACTGGCGCCGCTCCAGCGCATAGGCGCGGGCCACGTCGAAGGCGGCGAGCTGCTGGCCGACCGCCTGCCACGACACCCAGATCCGCGAGTTCCGGAGCAGCACGTTCGTGTCCTGAAAGCTCCGGCTGCCCGGCAGCCAGTTCGTGTACGGGATCCGCACCTCCGTGAGGGTGATGTCGGCGTTCTGCACGATCCGCACCGCGATCTTGTTCTCGATCGGGGTGGCCGTGAACCCGGGCCGCTCCGTCTCGACGATGAATCCTTTGATCTGCCCGTCCGCGGTGTCCCGGGCCCAGACCAGCACGTAGTCGGCCATGGCGCCGTTGCCGATCCAGCGTTTGGTGCCGTTGAGCACCCACTCGTCGCCGCTGCGGGTGGCCGTGGTCTCCATCATGCGGGAGATGTCGGAGCCGTGTTCCGGTTCCGTCAGGGCGAAGGCCCCGATCTTATCCAGGGCCAGGAGGCCCGGCAGCAGACGTTCCCGCTGCTCGGGTGAGCCGAGCTCGTCGATGGCGGCGGCGAACAGCTCGTGGTGCACGCCGTAGAACGTGGAGATCGAGGTGTCGGCCCGGGTCAGCTCCATCTGCAGCAGACCGGTGAGCAGATGGCTGGTCGCGGCAGCACCGGTCGCGGCGAGGTTCTGCGCGGCGAGGCGGGGCAGCAGCTCGAACGGGAACGCGGCGCGGTTCCAGTAGTCCACGGCGAGAGGGCGCACCTCGGCCTGATAGAACGATCGCGCCGCGGCCAGCCGCGCGCGCTCACCCGGGGTGAGCAGATCGGTGACGAAGATCAGGTCGGCGTCGACGTAGGGCACCTCGCCCAGCCCGGGCCCCATTCCGAGCCCCAGCTCCTGCTCGCCGAGCGGCGCGAAGAACGCGGCGACGGATGCCTCCGTCACCTCGCCGAGGCCGGCCGGCGACCACCGGGGGCTGTGGTCCTTGTCGATCACCTGGGCCCGGATGCCCTCCTGCAGCTCGCTCCGCTGCAGGAAACGGAGCGTCACCCGGTACTCCTGATCGAGCGCCTCGTCGAGGCTCGGGAGCCGCCGGGCCCGGCGCAGCGAGGCCAGGGTGACCGCGAGTGCGGTCGGCGACCTCGTGAGGATGAGGGCGGCGGCGTCGCGGGCGGCTTCCACCGGGGAACGCCGCAGGGCGGCGACGATCTCGCCCACGTCATCGGACGCGTAGCACTCGTCGATCCAGTGCCGCTGGGCGAGGAGGACGGAGGGCGGGGGAGTCTCGGCCAGGGCGCGCACCGCCTCGGCCGCGTCGGTCTCGGCCAGGGTGCGGACCAGGGCAGGGAGCCGGTCGCTCGGCACGAAGTGGTCGGCCAGGCCCAGTGCGATGGCGTCGGACCCGGAGACCAGGGCGGCGGTCAGGGCGAGGTGGGTGCCGAGCTCACCGGGGGCATGGGACAACAGCCAGCTTCCGCCGACGTCGGGTACGAAGCCGATCGCGGTCTCCGGCATCCCCAGCCGCGTGCGCTCGGTCACGATCCGGGTGTTCGCATGGCCGGAGACGCCGACCCCGCCGCCGAGCACGACGCCGTCCATCACGGCCAGGTACGGTTTGGCGAACCGGTGGATCTGCGCGTTCAGATGGTACTCGTCGGCGAAGAACCGGGCGGCCTCGGCGTCAGCGTCCGCTCGATCGTCCGCGCCCGCGTCCGCGTCCGCACTGCGGTAGATCGCCACGATGTCGCCCCCGGCGCAGAGGCCCCGGTCGCCGCTACCGGTCAGCAGAACGGTCTCGACCTGACCGTCGACGGCCCAGTCGGTCAGCACCGCGGACATCCGTCGGATCATCGCGTGGGTCAGGGCGTTCAGGGCCGCCGGGCGGTTCAGGATGATCTGGGCGAGCCGCCCGTCGCGGCGCAGCAGAATGTCCGGCCGGTCATCCATGAGCTCGAGCATGGACCCCACGCTACCGGCACAGACTCAGATCGTTCGGAAGCGACTCCGCAGCGACTCAGAAGCGGGCGAGCTGCTCCGCCTTGTTGGCGTCGAATTCGGCGTCGGTGACGGTCCCCGTGGCGCGCCGGCCCGGGCGATGGCCATGGCGAGTTTGATCGTGAGCACGTTCGCGTTGACGTCGCGGGCGCGGCCTCGCTGGCGGCCCGGCTCGACGTGGACCTGGAACGGATGCGCAGCAACCTCGACCTCACCGACGGCCTGGTGTTCAGCGAACGGGTGACCACCCTGCTCGCGGAGGTCCTCGGCAAGGCCGCCGCGTTCGCCCTCGTGCAGCGCGCGTCGGAGGAGTGCTACCGCACCAACCGCCCGCTGCGGGTGGTGCTCTCCGCCCTGATCACCGCCGGGGGACATCCCGAGGAGCTCCGATCGCGGGCCTGGTCCGCGTTCGATGACGACCTCAGCCTCAGGCAGACGGACGCCGGAATCGACCGGGTGCTCGCCCGGTACCTCGAATCCACCGCGAGCAAGGGGACCTCACTATGACCCAGCCCATTATCCGCGGCACGGTCACGCCGGCACCGGCACCGGCCTCAGCCCCGCCGCCCGGCAACCGGTCACCGTCGCTGAGGTCGCCGACGTTGTGATCACCCTGGTCGACTTGGTCGGCGGGGGAGCCTTCCACTACGCCGGGGTGTCGTTCGGCGGCGCTGTCGGACTCGAACTGGCCCTGCACCACCCCGGAGACGGCGGATTTCCAGGACTTCATCACCCGCTATGTCTGGGGGGAGATCTGGACCAGGCCCGGCCGCGATCGGCGCACCCGCAGCTTCCTGACCCTGGCCTGCCTGGTGACCGGCGGCCACGAACATGAACTGGGCATGCACGTGCGCGCGGCCCTGACCCAGGGGCTGACCCGCGCGGAGATCAGCGAGGCCATCCTGCACACCGCGATCTACGCGGGGGTGCCGGCGGCGAATTCCGCTCTGGCGGTGGCACGCGATACCTTCAAGACGATCGACATCGGCACCACGAACTGAAGCTGAAGGACCACTCCATGGACAAGACGTACTCCTCCGCCGCGGCTGCCGTCGCCGACATCCCGGATGGGGCCTCCCTCGCCGTCGGCGGCTTCGGCCTGGTCGGCGTCCCGATCCTGCTGATCCGGGCGCTCCTGGCCCAGGGCAGCACCGACCTCCGGGTCGCATCCAACAACTGCGGCGTCGACGGCTGGGGGCTCGGCGAACTGCTGCGGGAAGGGCGGATCAGCCGGGTGATCGCCTCCTATATCGGCGAGAACAAGGACTTCGCCCGCCGCTATCTCGGCGGTGACATCGAGGTGGAACTGACCCCGCAGGGCACCCTGGCCGAGCGGCTCCGGGCCGGCGGCAGCGGAATCCCCGCCTTCTACACCGCCAGCGGCGTCGGCACCATGGTCGCCGAGGGCGGGCTGCCCTGGCGCTACGGGCCGGATGGGTCGGTGACGGTGTCGTCGCCGCCCAAGGAGACCCGCACCTTCGCGTCGCTCCGCGGCGGGGAGAAGGAGTACGTGCTCGAGGAGGCCATCGTCACCGACTTCGCCCTCGTTCGCGCGGCGAAGGGCGACCGGCACGGCAACCTCGTGTTCGAGAAGTCGGCCCGCAATTTCAACCCGGTCGCCGGCATGGCCGGCCGCATCACCATCGCCGAGGTCGACGAGCTGGTCGAGCCGGGGGAGCTCGATCCGGATGCCATCCACCTCGCCGGTATCTACGTGCACCGCATCGTGGCGCTCTCCGGCGCCGAGGCCGCCGACCTGCCGATCGAGAAGACCACCACCCGGCCGCGGCCCGTCGCATCCGTCGTATCCGTCGCATCCGTCGCAAAGGACAGCTGATCATGCCGTTGACCCGCAATGAAATGGCCGCGCGCGCCGCGCAGGAGCTCACCCCCGACAGCTATGTCAACCTCGGGATCGGGCTGCCCACGCTGATCCCCAACTTCCTGCCGGAGGGGGTGGACGTCATCCTGCATTCCGAGAACGGGGTGCTCGGGGTGGGACCGTACCCGTGGGAGGGCGAGGAGGACCCGAAGCTGATCAACGCCGGCAAGGAGACCATCACGGTCAACCCCGGTGCCAGCTACTTCGACTCCGCGCAGAGCTTCGGCATGATCCGCGGCGGAATGATCGATGTGGCCGTGCTTGGCGCGATGCAGGTCTCCGCCACCGGCGACATCGCCAACTGGGCCGTGCCCGGCAAGATGATCAAGGGTATGGGCGGTGCGATGGATCTCGTGCACGGCGCCGACACCGTGATCGTCGTGATGGAGCACACTGCGAAGAACGGCGACTTCAAGATTGTGAACGAGTGCGGCCTGCCGCTGACCGGCAAGCGCGTCGTGACCCGCATCATCACCGACCTGGCCGTGATCGACGTGACGCCGGAGGGTCTTCTGCTGCGCGAGATCGCGCCGGGACTCACCGTGGCCGAGGTGCAGGCCGCCACCGAGGTGCCGCTGCTCGTGCCGGGGACGCCGACCGTCATCCACACGCTCCTCTCCGCTCCGAACACGGTGGCCGCATCGTGAGAGACGTCGTCATCTACGAACCGCTACGCACCCCGATCGGCCGGTTCGGCGGCGTCTTCAGGGCGGTCGCGCCGGCCGACCTGACGCGGCCGTGATCACGGCGCTGATCGAACGCACCGGAATCGACGGGGCCGTGGTCGACGACGTGATCCTCGGCCAGGGCTATCCCACCGTGGAGGCCGCCTCCGTGGCGCGCGTCGCCGCACTGAACGCCGGCCTGCCCGTGACGGTCGGCGGCGTGCAGGTGGACCGGCGATGCGGCTCAGGGCTACAGGCCATCCTCGACGCGGCTATGCAGGTGCAGACCGGTGTCAGCGACGTCGTCGTCGCCGGCGGGGTCGAATCGATGAGCCAGGCTCCGTTCCACACCGTCGACTCCCGCTTCGGTGTGGGCGGCGGCGCCGGAATCCTGCTCACGGACGCGCTCAGCCGCGGCCGCGAGACCGCCGGCGGGCGCCGCTACCCGGTACCCGGCGGCATGCTCGAAACCGCCGAGAACCTGCGCCGCGAGTACGGCATGGGCCGCACCGAACAGGACGACCTGGCTCTCCGGTCGCAGGCGCGGGCATGCGTCGCCGTGGCCGAGGGCCGGTTCGACGACGAGATTGTGCCGGTCACGGTGCCGGGCCGCACGGGCCCCGTCGTGGCCTCCGCCGACGAAACTCCGCCGACGAAACTCCGCGGGCCGACAGTAGCCTGACGGCTCTGGCCGGCCTCCGCCCGATCCTGCTGGAGACGGACGCCGACGCCACCGTCACCGCCGGAAACGCCAGCGGCCAGGGGCTCGCCGCCATCTTCGAGCGGGTGTAGGGAGCCTGTCTCGCGCACGGGTTAGGCGCCCGGGCCCCGATAGGGCAAGCTGGTGGAGAGCATTGGGGGATGCCATCACCAAGCCCACCACCCGTCGTCGTGCGCTGCTCGCACTCGGCGTCGCCGCAGCCGTCGTGCTGAGCGGCTGCACCGCGGGCCGGAACAGCGTCGACCAGAACAGCACGCCGATCGCGGCGGACATCGCCGGGCAGCTGGACGCGGCCGTGGGCGAGGCGATGGCGCTATCGGGTTCCTCCGGCGCTCTGGTCGGGGTCTGGTCCGCCGCCGGCGAATGGACCGTCGCGCACGGCACGACGGAAATCGGCGGTTCCGCCCCGATGACCGGCGGGATGCACTTCCGCATCGGCACCAACACCACGGCCATGACCTGCACGGTGCTGCTCCGGTTGGTCGACGAGGGAACCGTGACGCTCGACGACCCGGTCTCCACCTACCTGCCCCGCCTCGTCGGTGTGGCGGGCGTGACGCTCGGCCAGCTCTGCCAGGGCACTTCGGGGCTTGGGTCCTACAGTCCCGTTCTGGCCGGGGAGTTCGTGCACAACCCCCTGCGCACCTGGCCGGCGATGGAACTCGTCTCCCAGGGGCTGGCCACGCCCCGAACCGGTGCTCCGGGCAGCGTGTGGGGTCCCTCAAACACCGGAATTGTGCTGCTCGGGATGGCGCTCGAGCGGGCCACGGGCCGGCAGTGGGCGGCGCTCTACGATGAGTACATCTTCCATCCGCTCGGTCTGCACGACACCTCATATCCTCACGCCGGCGATGTGGACCTCCCCGCACCACACTCGCACGGCTACGCCGCCGCGGTGGGCGCCGACGGTCCGGTGTGCACGGCCATCACCGACAACACCCTGCTCTCCAATTCGATGAGCGGCGTGGCGGGCGGTGTCGTTTCGACGCTGGCCGACATGAGGACCTGGGCAGGCGCTCTCGCCGCGGGTGGTCTCTTGTCCGAGTCGTCGGCGAGCGCCCAGTGGGACACCGTGAACGAAGACGTGACGACGCCGTCGTGGCAGCGCTACGGCCTCGGCGCGGAGCAGGTCGGGCCCCTCCGCGGGCGCACCGGATCGATCCCCGGATTCATCTCGGCGACCCTGGCGGATCCGGACCAGACCATGACCGTGGTGGTCATGCTGAACAACTCGAGCGCGGGTGACCAGTTCGCCCTGACACTGGCCCGTCAGCTGGCCGCCATCATCGCCGAGGCGCCGGCTGGACGCGGGAACGAACCGTCGGTTGCGCTGCCCTGGACGGTTGCGCAGACCCGAGCCGAACTGGCTGCCGAGGCGGCCTGCCCGACTGTGGCAGAGATCGTCGGTTAGCTGAGTGGGCCGTAACCGTTCGGTGGTGTCGCTCGCCGGGCCCGCCGCGCGCCGCGGAACGGGGATGACCCTCGGTCGAGGTCGCGGGAGCCCGTGTACAGGCAGGCCACGCAGCGTGTGCGGTGGATCAGCTCGAGACCCCTGGCAGCCACCACGAGAATACGACCCGCGAGAGGGGCCGAACGGGACTCCGGGGCTGCTCAGCGGGCCTCGGCCTCAGATTTTTTAGCCCTCGATGCTCCGGGAACAGTGGAGTACGTTTCTCGTTCCGCTTCCGCGCGTAATCTGAATGTGTGAATTCAGCAGGAACGACTGACCGAAGCGGCGTGAATGAGAACGACGCGAACCCTGGCGAGGGTGCCGTCAACCAGGTGGCCACGGCGCCGCTCGACCTGGCCGCGCACGTTGCTGCCGTGTCGACCGGATCCTGCGGGGCCGTCGTGACCTTCATCGGCCAGGTGCGCGACCACGACCCCGACGCCGCCGGGCAGGTGACCGGCCTCGATTACAGCGCGCATCCGGATGCCGGTCGCATCCTGTCCGAGATCGTCGCCCGGTACTCCCGCGAGTACCCGCAGGTGAACCTGTCGGTCAGCCACCGCATCGGCCACCTCGACGTCGGTGACCTGGCCCTGGTCGCGGCCGCGGCAAGCGCCCACCGCGCCGTCGCATTCGAAGCCTGCGAACGCCTGGTGGAGACCGTCAAGCTCGAGGTGCCGATCTGGAAGAAGCAGTACGAGGTCGACGGGTCCACCGCCTGGGTGGGCCTGACCTGACCGGACCCGACGTGACCTGACGTGATCCGACCTGGTCTGATTCTGGAATAATTAACCGGACGTGTATCCTGTTTATTAGCGGCCGGCTCGGTCGTTCCACCGAGGAGGATTCATCCTATGACCGCCGAACCCATCACCCTGAGCAGCGCACACACCTGCAACTGCAACCATGACGACGCCGAGACCATCGTGCTCGACGGTCGCACCATCCCGCACGCGGTTCGCCACGCGGCCATTTTCGGCGCCCTGGAGGCCATCCAGCTCGGCTTCTCGCTGGACCTGATCGCCCCGCACGACCCGCTGCCCCTGCTGGCGCAGCTCGAGCAGGCACGCCCGGGAGCGTTCACCGTGTCGTACGTGGAGCGTGGCCCGGACGCCTGGCGCATCCGCTTCACCCGCGCCGCCTAGTCTCCCGAGATTCGACACCACCGTGCACGGCAACGGGCGACTGGCGTTTCTGCTGCTCGGCGGCCTCTCTCTGCTGGCCGGGCTCGACGGTGCGCTGCTCCTGTTGGGTTTCCCGGCGCCGGTCGTGACCGCACGCCTGGCGGATGTGCACGGACCCCTGATGGTCTTCGGGTTCGTGGGCACCGTCGTCGTGCTCGAACGGGCCGTCGCCGTGCGCCGGAACTGGGCCTACCTGTCGCCGGGGCTGCTGGGCCTCGGCGGCCTGTCACTCGTGTCGCCGCTTCCCCTGGTGGTCGGCCAGCTTGCCCTCGTGGCCGGGTCGGCCGTGTTGCTGGCCATCTACCGGGCGATCTGGCTCCGGCAGCCGTCGACGTCCGCCGCGGTGCAGGCACTCGGTGCCCTGCTCGGTCTCACGGCAACCGTGCTGTGGCTCGGCGGCGTGCCCGTGCCTGTCCTGGTGCCCGCGATGACGCTCTACCTGGTGCTCACGATCGCCGGTGAGCGGCTCGAACTCGCGCGCATCTCGCCCTCCGTCGACCACCGGGCCGAAATGCGGATGCTGGCCGCCGGCCTGTTCCTGACCCTCGGCACGGTCGTCGCTCTCGTCTGGCCCGGGGTAGGCTATCCGGTTCTCGGGCTCGGGCTGCTCGGTCTCGTCGCCTGGCTGTTCCGGCACGACGTGGCGACCCGGCTCATCCGCAGCACCGGCCTGCCCCGGTACATGGCCGCGTGCCTGCTGGCCGGCTACGGCTGGCTGCTCGTGGTGGGCGCCAGCTGGATCATCGTCGGCCCGAGCTTCTCCGGTCCCGGCTATGACGCCGTGCTGCACGCCGTCTTCCTCGGGTTCGTGATGTCGATGATCATGGCGCACGCCCCGACCATCCTGCCGGCCGTGCTGCGCCGGCCGCTGCCGTACCGGCCAGTGCTCTACCTGCCGGTGCTGCTGCTGCACGTCTCCCTGCTGGTGCGCATCCTGCTCGGTGACGCGCGCGACCTGCCGGCACTGGTGCAGTGGGGCGGCGTGGCCAACATCGTGGCCGTGCTCCTGTTCGTGCTGCTGGCCGTGATCTCGGTGGTGCGCGGCGTGCCGCGGCGCCAGCCAAACACCAAACTGAAAGTCACACCATGAACCGTCGACTGTGGCACCTCATCACCGGGCTCCTGACTCCGGCGTGGCTCCTTCTCACTCTCATCGCCGTGCTCATCCACCGCTTCATCCCTGTCGCGCCGTGGCTCATGGTGCACCTCCTGTTCCTGGGCGCCGTGAGCACCGCGATCCTGGTCTGGAGCCAGCACTTCGCCGACACCCTGCTCCGGCATCCGGCCCCCGGCGGCCGCGTCTCGCTCGGGGCGAGGCTCGGCGCGCACACCCTCGGAGCGGTGCTCGTGATCACCGGCATCGTCGGCGGCTGGTGGCCGGTCGTGCTTGCCGGCGGCATCCTGGTCGGCACGAATGCCCTCGCCCACGCCCTGCTGCTGTTCCGGCAGTCGCGGGGAGCGCTGCCGGGACGGTTCGCACCGCTCGTGCGCTACTACATTGCGGCCGGAATCGCGTTGGCCATCGGTGTGACCCTGGGCGTGCTGATGGCCCGAACCGATATCGATGGTGAGTCCGCGGAGCGGATGTACA
The DNA here is from genome assembly GCF_004402575.1 of Cryobacterium sp. TMT2-4. Taxonomy (NCBI): domain Bacteria; kingdom Bacillati; phylum Actinomycetota; class Actinomycetes; order Micrococcales; family Microbacteriaceae; genus Cryobacterium; species Cryobacterium sp. TMT2-4. The sequence goes on from NZ_SOGE01000030.1 coordinate 92,535, forward strand.
TCGCCCATATCGGGTTCAACCTGCTCGGCTGGGTCGGCCTGACCGTGATTAGCACGGTGGCCCTGCTCTGGCCGACTGTGCTGCACGCCCGGGTGCAGACGACGCGCGCCTCGGCCCGCGGAACCCTGCCTCTGTTCCTGGCCGGCCTCGCGGTGCTCGGGATCGGCCTGCTGATCGACCAGCGCCTGGTCGCCGCCGCGGGTGTTCTGCTCTACCTGGTCAGCCTCGGCCTGGTGCTGGTTGAGGCCCTGCGCCTGGCCAGGCAGTCCCCGGCCGTCACCTTCGCCGGTTGGAGCATCGGTGCCGCCCTCACCTGGTTCTTCGCCTGCGTGCTCGGGTTCGGCCTGATCGTGACGTTCGCACCGAGCTGGGTAGCCGCGACCGACCGGCTCGGGCAGCTCGTGCCCGTGTTCGCGGTCGGTTTCGCCGCGCAGATCCTGCTCGGAGCCCTCAGCTACCTGGTGCCGGTCGTGCTCGGCGGCGGACCCTCGGTCTCGAAGGCCACGGCCGCCCTGCTCGATCGTGGTGCCCTGTTCCGGGTCGTCGTCGTCAACGTCGGCCTGGTCCTCTATCTGATGCCGGTGCCCAGCCTGGTGAAGGTCACGGTCTCGCTGCTCGTCGTCGGCACGCTCGCCTCCTTCCTGGTCCTGATGCCGCGGGCGCTGCGGCAGAACCGCCGGCTCCGCCAGGCGACGGATGCGACGGCCCCGCCCGCCCCGCAGATTGCCGCGGCCCCGCCGCGCCGCACAGGTGCGACCATCACGGCCGTCGGCGCCCTGCTTCTGGCCGTATCCCTGGGGATCGCCATGGACCCGGCCGCCGCCGGAATCGCGAGCGGCGGGGCATCCGCCGACAGGGTGTCGACCGGCCACACGACCACGGTCGACGTCGTCATGAAGAACACGCGCTTCAGCCCGGACACCGTCGAGGTGCCCGTCGGCGACACCCTGGTGATCAACCTGACCAACGACGACGAGATGGTGCACAACCTCGTGCTCGCCACCGGCGTGGTCTCCGGTTCCGTCGCTCCCGGCACCAGCCGGCAGGTCGACGCCGGCATCGTGGGCGCCGACGTCGAGGGCTGGTGCTCCATCGCCGGCCACAAGGTCCTGGGCATGGTGCTCACGGTCGTGGCCGTCGGAGCCGAGCCTCAGTCCGGCGACGACTCCCCAACGATGGACCACGGCTCTGCGCCCGCCGGCGGCGCGTCCAGCGCGGCAGACGATCTCGATTTGATGCGTGAGCCCGACGCCGATTTCGTCGCCCGCGACCCGGCGCTGGGGGCGGCGGAGGCGGAGACCGTGCACACGTTGACCATGCGGGTGGAAGACGTGGAGACCGAGGTGTCTCCCGGCGTCACCCAGACCCTGTGGACGTTCAACGGCACAGCCCCCGGCCCGACCCTGCACGGCAAGGTCGGCGACGTCTTCGACATCACCTTCGTCAACGACGGGTCGATCGAGCACTCCATCGACTTCCACGCGGGTGCCCTCGCACCCGATCGGCCCATGCGCAGCATCAATCCGGGGGAGAGCCTGACCTATCGTTTCACCGCGACCCGCTCGGGGATCTGGCTCTACCACTGCGGCACGATGCCCATGTCGGTGCACATGGCGAACGGCATGTTCGGCGCCGTGATCATTGATCCACCCGGGCTTTCAGCGGTCGATCGGGAATACGTCCTGGTGCAGTCCGAGCTCTACCTCGGTGCGCAGGGCGGGGAGGCCGACGCCGACAAGGTGGCGGCGCAGTTCCCCGACCTGGTGGTCTTCAACGGCATCGCCAACCAGTACGGTGCCCGCCCGCTGACGGCGAAGGCTGGCGAGAAGGTGCGCATCTGGGTGCTGGACGCGGGCCCCAACGTGGGCAGCTCCTTCCACGTCGTGGGCGGCCAGTTCGACACCGTTTTCAAGGAGGGCGACTACCTGCTGCGTGATGGCGGCAGCACCGGCACGGGCGGCTCCCAGGTGCTCGACCTGGCCGTGGCCCAGGGTGGCTTCGTCGAGTTGACCTTCCCGGAGGCCGGCAGCTACCCCTTCGTCAGCCACATCATGTCTGATGCCGAGAAAGGCGCCCGCGGCGTCGTCCTGGTCAGTCCGTGATCTTTGTCCGAGTTTCCCCAAAAATGATTGTGTGCGGCGTGTCGCCGGTCAGGTGGAAGAAATGGGCGGCCCGTCGCCTCAGTCTGCTGTGTGAGGGTATTACACCGTTGGACAGGGTTTTTATTGTGGAATATCGTCACTGCGAGTTTGGTGAAGTGATTAGAAATGTCACTCATACTTTTAATCCTGTGGTAGCTTTCAACCACCCCGCGTGACCTATCCGGGGGAGGAACCGTGACAGGTGGCAGCACCTGCTTCCGCGCCCTTGAATCACGCAACATGGAAAGGGGCCCACCGTGGTCCGATTGAGAGCCGGTGCAGGAAAACTGCGATCGGAGTTGATGGTTTCCAAAGGATGGTTGCAGGGCGTAGCCCTGGTAATGGTCTTCGGTTTCGCCGTGATGGGCTTCCTGGCCTTGAGGACCTATACGGACTCGATGCCCCAGCCCAAGCAGGTCGTCGACTCGCAGGGTGAGGTTGTCTTCACGACGGCCGACATCACCGCGGGCCAGCAGACCTTCGTGCGGCGCGGCCTGCAGCAGTATGGCTCGATCCTGGGTCACGGCGGCTACCTCGGACCGGACTATACGGCCGACTACCTGCGGCGCTCCTCGACCGAGGTGCTCGAGGCCCTGACCGCGTCCGGTGTGCAGGACCCACAGGGTGCCCTCGTCGAGATGATGCGGACCAACCGCTACGACAAGGCCACCGGCGACCTCGAATTCACCGATCTGCAGATCGAGGCCTTCGACACGCTCAAGCAGCACTACGCCGATTTCTTCGGTTCCCCGACCACCCAATACGGTCTGATCCCGAATGCCATCACGGACTCGGCGGACATCCACGACCTGACCGCCTTCTTCGCCTGGACGTCCTGGGCAGCCTCTGCTGAGCGGCCCGGTCACAACTACTCGTACACGAACAACTGGCCGGCCGAGCCGCTCGTGGATAACGTTCCGACCGCCGACATCATCGTGTGGAGCGGCCTCTCGCTCGTGGCCCTGATGGTCGCCCTCGGCGCCCTCTTCGGCCTCTACGGCCGGTGGAGCAAGAGGATGGGCTGGCAGCACGGGGAAGAAACCCCGGCACTGTCCTTCCGACAGCCGGGGGAGGTGGCGGTGACACCCGCCCAGACCGCCACGGCCTGGTTCTTCTTCGTGGTGGCTTTGATGTTCCTGGCCCAGGCCTTCCTGGGTGCCGCCATCGAGCACTACCGGGTCGACCTGTCGAGCTTCTTCGGGGTCGACCTGGCTCAGCTGCTGCCGTTCAACCTCGCCCGAACCTGGCATGTGCAGCTCTCGCTGTTGTGGACGGCCACTTCGTTCCTGGCCGCAGGCATCTTCCTCGCCCCGTATATCTCCGGGCGTGAACCCAAACGTCAGCACTGGTTGGCCTACGGCTTGCTCGGCGCCCTCGCCCTGGTCATCGTCGGATCGTTCGTGGGTGAAGCCTTGAGCATCTTCGGCGTCGAGGCCGCGAAGGGCTCGCCGTTCTGGGACATGCAGTGGGAGTACATCGACCTGCCCAAGGTGTGGCAGGGCATGCTCGTCGTCGGACTCTTCCTCTGGATCGCGATCATCTACCGCGGCATCCGGGCGCGTCTGAAGTCTGAGCACCGCTTCAACCTGCCGTGGCTCTTCTTCTACGCCGGTCTCGCGATCCCCGCGTTCTACGCCGTCGGAATGCTCGCCGGCACCGAGGTTCACCTGAGCGTCGCCGAGTTCTGGCGCTTCTGGGTGGTGCACCTCTGGGTTGAGGACTTCCTGGAACTGTTCACGACCGTGATGGTGGCCTACATCTTCGTCATGCTCGGGGTTGTGCACCGCAAGATCGCGATGCAGATCATCCTGCTCGACGTCATCCTGTATTCCGCCGGTGGCATCCTCGGCACCATGCACCACCTGTACTTCTCCGGAACCCCCGTCGAGCACATGGCGCTGGGAGCCTTCTTCTCCGCCCTGGAAGTCATCCCGTTGACCTTCCTGACGATCGAGGCCTGGAGCTTCCTTCAACTCGGTGCCCGGCAGGAGTCGCGTAGTTCGGCTCCGTTCCCGCACCGCTGGGCCGTGATGTTCCTTGTCGCGGTCGGCTTCTGGAACTTCCTGGGTGCCGGCGTCTTCGGATTCCTGATCAACCTGCCGATCGTCTCGTACTACGAGATCGGTACCGCGCTGACGGCCAACCACGCCCACGCGGCGATGATGGGCGTGTACGGAATGATGGGCGTCGGTCTGTCGCTCTTCGCCCTGCGCTACCTGATCCCGGCCGAGCGCTGGCCGGACAAGCTCGCCAAGATCTCGTTCTGGTGCCTCAACATCGGCCTGGCCTGGATGACGTTCGCAACGCTGCTGCCGCTCGGCGTCATTCAGCTCTGGCACTCCATCAACGACGGTTACTTCGAAGCCCGCAGCCTCAACTTCATCAACGAGCCCGGCAACGCCGTTCTCGAATGGCTGCGGATGCCCGGTGACATCGTCTTCATCGTCGGAGGCGTGATGCCGTTCGTCTGGATCACCTGGCTTGGGGTTCGCTACCGCATCAAGGCAACCACCCACGACGTGCCGATGGAGGCTTTGTTCGTCGAGGCGGTCCCCACCGGCGCGACGGTCACCGGCGGCGCGGAGCCGACATCCGGATATTCCTCGGACTACCGCTCCACCGGCACCGGAGAGCTCGGTGGGGACCGCCCGGGCGGCGGCGTGTGATGGCGTCCATCAATCCGGAGGTCTGGTTCGCGCTTGTCTACGGCGGCTTCCTGCTGGCCGTAGCACACGTGCTGGACCTCCTGGCGAGACGCACCGGGGCGAAAACCACCGCCATGAGTTCGAGCGGGTTCGAGTACCACGAAAACCACGACGCCTGGAAGTGCCAGGAGGACCAGTGGCTCTGGCCGATCTCCTTCGATCCGGATAACCGGGTGACGCGATACCAGGCCAGCCCCACGGTCTGCAACCCCTGCCCGGTCAAGGACACCTGCACCACCTCGGATGCGGGCCGGCAGCTCGCGCGAAACATCGACCCCTGGCCCAGTTCGGAGGCAGAACGGTTCCATCGCGGGATCGCCTGCTCCGTCGTCGTGCTCGGGCTCATCTGGCCGCTGGCGTCCATGTTCCAGAACCGCACGGGCGTGGAATTGCTGATCCTGGGGTCAGCCTCGGCCGTCATCGCCGCCGGCAGTTGGCCGTTGTGGTCGCACCTGCGTCGCACGCCCGCTCGCTTTCCCGAGCATCTCAAGGTCGTAGGGCTCGACGAAAGCGTCGCGGCCCGCGCCGCCACGGCGGCGGTCGAGGCGCAGCGGCGCAGCGGCTACGGCAGCATCAGAAAAACGGGCCCGCGGCCGGTTCAAATCGAACCGTACGCGAGCGCCCGGGCGTCGGAGCAAACCGACGCCGATCCGGAAACGATGAAAGGAAACACAGTGAGCGCCTCATTCTCAGCCCGTTGGGCTGAACTGGAGACGGAGGCCGACCCGGGTCGTTCCGGCCCCGCCGTGGGCTGGAGCCGGAGGGGCAACTCGTGATGGCCTGGCAGATCGCGGCCCTGATCGTGGTGGCGCTGCTGCTCGTCTGGCTGGCAGCTTCCTTCAAGGTGCTGCAGGAATACGAGCGCGGCGTGGCGTTCCGATTCGGCCGGCTGGGCCCGGTGCGGGACCCGGGTGTGCAGATGGTGTTCCCCGGACTGGACAAGATGGTGCGGGTCGACCTCCGGATCGTGACCCTCACGATCCCGCCGCAGGACGTCATCACCAAGGACAACGTTCCGGCCCGGGTCAACGCCGTCGTCCTATTCCAGGTCACCGACCCGGTCCGTTCGGTGATGGCGGTCGAGAACCACGCCATCGCCACCTCCCAGATGTCGCAAACAACGCTGCGCTCGGTCGTGGGCCGCGCCGACCTCGACACCCTGCTCGCCCACCGGGCCGACCTGAACGAAGACCTCGCCCGCAACATCAATGCGCAAACCGAACCCTGGGGCGTGCAGGTGAAGGTCGTCGAAATCAAGGATGTCGAGATTCCGCAGGCGATGCAGCGTGCCATGGCCCGTGAAGCCGAAGCCGAGCGGGATCGCCGGGCGAAGATCATCAACGCCCACGGTGAACTGCAGGCGTCGGAGGAGCTGGGCCAGGCGGCGGAAATCCTGAGCCGCAATCCCGCGTCGCTTCAGCTGCGCTACCTGCAGACCCTGCTCGAGCTGGGCGCCGACCAGAAATCGACTGTGGTCTTCCCGCTTCCGATGGACATTCTCGGTCCGTTCCTCAACGGCAAGGTCACCCAGCAGGTGGCCCAGCCGAGCGCCGCACCCCCCGGTGCGGACACGGTTCCCCTGCCGGACCCGGCGGGGGCCGCCGCGGCCTTCGCCGCCGCCGTTGCGACCGCCGTTGCGGCTGCCGCAGCACAGACAACGGAGGTTTCTTCCTAATGGCCGACATCGTTTCACGCGACCGCGCCCTCAGCATCCGTCTGATGCTGATCGGAGCCTTCGCCGGCATCTTCGCACCCATCGCCGGGTTCCTCGGCGGCACGATCGTCGGAGTCGACCAGACGGTCGGCGGCCTGGAACCGCTCTTCGTCTGGCTCTTCGTGGGCATGATCGTCGGGATGTTCGGCGTGGCCATCGGTATTCTTGGCGCCCTGCGCTGGGTCAAGGGCGGGCACCACCTGGACTGACCTGCCGCGCACCACCCGCACGCAGAAGCGCCCGGCCGAGTAATCGGCCGGGCGCTTCTGCGTGCGGTGAGCTGCTGTAAACCGATCAGCGTTCCGGGCTGCTCAGTCGGTGCTGGGCTGGTAGCCGCAGCTGGGGTCCTCGGCGAGCGGGTCCCCGGTCACCGCGTAGGCGTGCGAGCGGGAGCCGCCGCAGACCGTGCGAAATTCGCAGTGACCACACCGGCCGCCGAAGAGATCCGGGGTGCGCAGCTCCTGGAGCAGCTGCGCCTCCCGGTAGATCTCGGAGAAGGGCTGCTTGTGCACCGACCCCACGGACACGGGCAGGAACCCGCTGGGGTAAACGAGACCGACATGGTCGACGAAGGCGAACCCGCGCCCGGAATTGACGTCGAGGGGGGCCCGCGGACGCCGTCGCCTCGGCTCGTCACCGGTGAGCAACCGCTCCGTGGCCTCCCGCAGCGAGGCTCTCAGTGGGCCGACTGGGAACGCGGTGTCGAGGTCAACCCCGTCGTCCACGCCGGCCCGCTGAAGCGCGATGCGTCGGTAGTGGGGTGCCTCGGTGGTCTTGATGGCGACCAGGTCGGAGACGTCGTGCAGCCAGTGCAGTACCTCCTCCTCCTCGGCCGCGGTCAGAGCGTTCAGGAGCTTGCCGCGGCCGGTGGGCACGAGGAAGAAGACACTCCACAGGGTGGTGCCGAGATCGAGGACGGTCTTCAGGATGCCGGGCAGCTCGTGCACGGTGTCGCGGGTGACGGTCGTGTTGATCTGCAGCCGGTAGCCGACCTCGCGCACCATTCGGGCGGCGATCATGGTGTCGTCGAAGACGCCGTCGACACCGCGGAAGGCGTCGTGGGTGGCCGCTGAGGCGCCGTCCAGCGAGAGCGAGACCGCCTTGGCCCCGGCGTCGTGGAGCTCGACCAGGACCTCACGGGTGAGGCGCGGGGTGACCGAGGGGGAGAGGGCCATGCTCAGGCCGAGGCTGGTGCCGTGGGCGACGAGCTCCGGCAGGTCGGGGCGCTCGAACGGGTCCCCGCCGGTGAGCACGACCAGCGGGCGCGGTGTGCCGAAGGCGGCGAGGTCGTCCAACAATTTGCGACCCTGGTCCGTGCTCAGCTCGAACGGATTGCGAGTGCGGATGGCGTCGGCCCGGCAGTGGGTGCAGACCAGTTGACAGGCGCGCGTCACCTCCCAGATGACGATGAAGGGCCGTTCGGCGGTGTCGTGGTGCAGCACCCGGATGGGGCGCACGTGCGTGTCGGTCATGGGGCAAGTCCTAGCTCAGCGCCGAATTTCGGCCCTCAGTTGTTTTTACCATAGATATAGGGAAAACTAGTCTGGTGCCTATCGAACCCCTTGACTCCCGCACCCACCGCGTGCTCTCCGGCATCAGTCGGGTCGCCATTCTCGAACTCCTGCGCGATGCCGACGCGGCGATGGATGTGCCGGCCATCGCCCAAGCGGTGGGGCTGCACGCGAACACGGTTCGGTCCCACCTCGACCGGCTGGTCGAGGTGGGCCTGGTTGCCGAGACCGTCGAGGCGCGCGTGCGTCCCGGGCGGCCCCGGCTTTTCTTTCGCGCCACGTCACCCGCCGCCGAGGTCCCCGCCGAGTCCTACCGGCTTCTTGCCGGTCTCCTGGCCGGCGGCCTGGGCAAGGACGTTTCCTCGGGGGCAGGCGCGGCCGCGGCCGCGGAGGCCGGGCGGCGCTGGGGCAGGGAAATGGCCGAGACGGATGCCGGACTCTCCGACGCGCAGTCGGGGGCGGCCCACGGAGCATCGGTCGGGCGTATCGTTCAGATCCTTGACGAGGTCGGCTTCGAGCCGCGCCTCGGGGATGCCGGTGATACCGGTGCTGCCGGTGCTGCCGATGACGTCGCTTTCGGCGGCGCCGCCGCTCCGGTCGACGTCGTGATCGAGCTGCACCGTTGCCCGTTCCTCGATGTGGCCAAGGAGCACAGCGACGTCGTGTGCGCGGTGCACCGCGGCCTGATGGAGGGCGCCCTCGAGCGCCTGCACACACCCGGAGTCGGCGTCACCCTCGAGCCGTTCGCCCGCCCGGGCGTCTGCCTCGCCCACCTCGAGATCCCGGCGACGAAGCCGTGAGCGTGGCCCGGCGCACACCGCTGCGCAGCACCTGTGCGCGGCCGCATCCGTGCTCCTCCGCCATGCGGAACAGCATTCTCGGCCAGATCCCGATCTTCCAGGACCTGTCGGCCGGCGAGCTCGCCGACCTGGCCGAACGGATGCTGTCGCTCGCCTGGGGTCCCGGAGACACGCTGTTCACCGCCGGCGAGCCGTCCGAGCACGTGTTCGTACTCGCGGCCGGCCAGGCGAAGGTGTTCCGATCGACCTCGACCGGGCAGTTCACGAGCCTCGACTTCCTCGGCCCGGGAGCGGTGCTGGGAAGCCTGACCGCGCTGGACGCGGGTCGGTACCCCGAGACGGCCGTTGCCCTCGTGACCACCTGCGCCCTGCGCCTCGAATCCGGCGCCTTCCGGCAGATGTTGCTCGCGCATCCGCCGGTGGCGCTGCGCGTGCTGGATGTCGTCGTCGACCGCCTTCATCGGGCGCGGTCGAGGGAGGCCGAGCAGGCCTCCGTTACCGTCACAACGCGGGTGGCAGCGACCCTGCTGCGCCTCGCCGACACCTTCGGCGTGCCGGGGGACGGCGCCGGTACCACCCTGATCCAGCTGCCTCTGACCCGCGCCGACCTGGCCGCCATGACCGGCACGAGCGCCGAGTCGGTGTCCCGCGCCATGAGCGGCCTGCGCCGGGACGGGTTGATCGATTCCGGACGGCGGTGGACCGCCGTGCTCGACCGTTCGGGCCTGGTTGCGGCAAAGTGACGGCCGTCATGGTTGCCGCCGCCTCGGGTTCGTAACGTCGCAGTCATGACCACAATCATCCCCACCACAACATCCACTCCGACATCCACTCCGACATCCACTCCGACATCCACCCCGGCCACCGTCCACACCATCCTGCGGGCCGACGGCTTTTCCTGCCCGTCCTGTGTCGCCAAGATCGAGAAGCAGATCGGCCGCCTCGCCGGAGTCAGCGCCGTGACCGTGTTCTTCGCCACCGCCCGGATCGAGATCGACCACGACCCGGCCGTCGTCAGCACGGATGCCCTCATCGCCGCCGTCGGCAAGGCCGGCTACACCGCCCGCCTGGCCGCGTTCTGACCGGCGGACAGGGGGAGTGACATGACCATCGTGCGCCGCCACCTGATTCCCCTCATTTCCGGCGCGTTGATCGGCGCCGCCTGGCTGCTCGGCCTCCTGCCGGTGCCGCCGCTTGTCTCCGACGCGGCGATGGTGGCGGCCGCGGTCGTGGCCGGGTTCCCGATCATGCGGACCGCCGGGCGCGCGCTGCTCGCCCGGGTCGTGGGCATCGACCTGCTTGTCACGGTCGCCTCCGTCGGCGCCATCGTGCTCGGCGAATACTGGGAGGCCGCCGCCGTGACCTTCCTCTTCGCGATCGGGCATGCCCTCGAAACGGCCACCCTCAACCGCACCCGCTCCGCCCTGACCGCGCTCGTGGCCCTGGCCCCGGACGTCGCCCTCGTGCTGCGGAACGGCGAGCAGCTCGAGGTCCTGGCCGGGTCCGTGCGGACCGGGGAGACCGTCCTGGTCAAGAACGGCGCGCGGGTGCCCGTCGACGGCACCGTGCAGCAGGGCACGGGCACGATCGACGAGGCCTCCATCACGGGCGAGTCCTCCCCGGCCGAGAAGCGTGCCGGCGACCGCGTCTTCGCCGGCACGGTCTCGACCGGCGGCTTCTTGCAGGTGCTGGCCACCGAGGTCGGCGCGGCTACCACCCTGGCCCACATCGTGCACCGGGTCGAGGAGGCGCAGGAGGCCACGGCCCCGACCCAGGTCTTCATGGACCGGTTCTCGGCCTGGTACACCCCCGGCATCCTGGTGCTCGCGATCATCGTCGGCGTGGTGACCGGCGACGTATTCCTGGCGCTGACCCTGCTCGTGATCGGGTGTCCCGGCGCCCTGGTCATCTCCATCCCGGTCGCGATCGTCGCCGGGATCGGCCGCGCCGCGCAGCTCGGAATCCTGATCAAGGGCGGCGAGTTCCTCGAGACCGCCGCGAAGATCACGGTCGTCGCGGTCGACAAGACGGGCACCCTCACCCGGGGCCGTCCGGTCCTGACGGATGTCGTGGTGCTGAACCCCGCCCTGACCCGTGCCGAGGTGCTCGACTGGGCTTCACGGGCGGAGGCCGGCTCCGAGCATCCGCTGGCCGGAGCGATCGTGCAGGCCGCCGCGCGGGAGGCCGCACGCGAAGCCGCGCAGGGCGCCCAGGTGACCGGCCTGCCGGAACACATCACGTCGGTGCCCGGGCAGGGCATCGTCGCCGCGGTGGCCGGCCGCACCGTGCTGATCGGCAATCCGGCCCTGCTCCGCGCCCACCGGATCGCGGGCACGGATGCCGCCACGACGCTGGCCGAGAAACTCGCCGCCCACGGGCGCACGCCGCTGATCGTCGTACTCGACGGCGTCGTCGCCGGTGTCCTCGCCGTGGCCGACGAGGTGCGTCCCGACGCCGCCGACATGGTGGACGCGCTGCACGCGGCGGGGATTGTTCGGGTCGTCATGCTCACCGGCGACGGGCCGCTCGTGGCGCAGGCCGTGGGTGCCCACGTCGGAATCGACGAGATCCGGTCGTCGCTGCTGCCGGAGGACAAGCTCGACGTCGTCACCGGGCTCCGGCGGGACGGCCACGTCGTGGCGATGGTGGGAGACGGCGTCAACGACGCCCCGGCCCTGGCCACGGCGGACATCGGCATCGCGATGGCGGCGGCCGGTTCGGCCGTCGCGGTCGAGACCGCCGACATCGCGCTGATGGGTGACAACCTGCTGATGCTCCCCGCCGCCATCGACCTGGCCCGCCGCACGGTGCGCGTCATGCACCAGAACGTGGCCCTCGCGCTGGTCACGGTGGCGCTGTTGCTGGCCGGTGTGCTGTTCGGCGGCGTGACGATGTTCGGCGGCATGCTCGTGCATGAGGCATCCGTACTGATCGTGATCGTGAATGCGATGCGCCTGCTGCGCCGGTCCGGGCAGCGCGCGGAACGCAGAGCACGACGTCGGATTTCGTCCGAATCGCATGTCCAGTCCCCGAAAAAGTCAGAGAAATCAGAAAATAAGGAGATGATTAGGAGGTGACGCCGTCCTCCCCCTCGTCGAGCTACCGCACGCTCGCGTCCTTCAGCAGGATTCAGCTTCTGTACTTCCTGCAGCAGCGCGGAACGATGACGGTGGGCGACCTGGCCGAGGCCACCGGTCTGCACCACAACACGGCCCGGGAGCACCTGCAGCGCCTGATCGGGGACGGTTTCGTCACCTGTCACCCGGAAAACAAAGACTCCAAGGGCCGGCCTCGGATGTTGTACAGCGCCGCCGCCGGCCCGAACCACGTCGACGGCTCCATCCGGGCCGCGAAGGCCGAAGCCGCCGATCGCCACGGTGACCAGGTGCGACGGATGCTGCGGGTCGAGGCCGTCATCCACTCGCCGCTGCAGCGGCAGCTGGACGCCCTCGACGACCACCTCGACGAGTCCGGCTTCGACGCGCGGCTCGAGATCGACGGTGCCGACGGCAACCGAGTGCACCTGCACGAATGCCCGTACAGCGAGATGGTCAAGGCGCACCCCGAGGTCTGCCGGGTGCACTTCGGGCTGCTGAAAACCCTGCTCGAAAGGACCGAGGGACCCCTGAGCGCCGACGCGCTGCACCCGCTGGTCGAACTGAACACCTGCACCCTCGACCTGCACCGGTCCGACGCCGACCCAGGTGTCGAAACAGGCGCCGCACCCACCGCCCCGGAACAGCTCAAGCCGGCAATCATTTATCACGGCGTTTCCGGCTTGTAGCGAATTTCGCCACCCCTGAGACTGGAGTCCGAGGGTGGTTGCCGACCATGGTGACCCCGGGCAGTGCAAGGGGTACGTTGTGAAAACACTCAAGAATTCGGCTTTCTCGAAGCCGGCTAAGACCCGGCCGGCCAAGCCCGGCATCGACGGCCCCATCGACGACACGATCCTGAAGCTCGGGCGGTTCCTGCGTCGAGGCAAGGCCTCACCCGACCTGCGTTCCGTGTTCCTTACGGGCGGCCGCGACGCCGACTCGTTCTACCGCGACCGCTGGACCCACGACAAAGAGGTGCGGTCCACCCACGGTGTGAACTGCACCGGCTCCTGCTCCTGGAAGGTGTACGTCAAGGACGGCATCATCACCTGGGAGACCCAGCAGACCGACTATCCCTCCGTCGGCCCCGACTCACCCGAATACGAGCCCCGCGGCTGCCCCCGCGGCGCCGCCTTCAGCTGGTACACCTACTCGCCGACCCGGGTCAAGTACCCCTACGTGCGCGGCGTGCTGCTCGACCTGTTCCGTGCGGCGAAGGCCCGCACCGGCGACCCGGTGCTCGCCTGGGCCGAGGTCACCGGCGACCCCGAGAGCGCCCGCGCCTACAAGAGCGCCCGCGGCAAGGGCGGCCTGGTGCGCACCAGCTGGGACGAGGCGTCCGAGATCGTCGCCGCCGCCCACGTGCACACCATCAAGAAGTACGGCCCCGACCGCATCGCCGGCTTCTCGCCGATCCCCGCCATGTCGATCGTCTCGCAGGGGGTGGGCAACCGGTTCATCTCCATGCTCGGTGGCACCATGCTCTCGTTCTACGACTGGTACGCCGACCTGCCCGTGGCGTCCCCGCAGGTGTTCGGCGACCAGACCGACGTGCCGGAATCGGCAGACTGGTGGAACTCCTCCTACCTGATCATGTGGGGCTCCAATGTGCCGGTCACCCGCACGCCCGACGCGCACTTCATGGTCGAGGCCCGCTACAAGGGCCAGAAGGTCATCACCGTCTCGCCCGACTACGCCGACAACTCCAAGTTCGCCGACGAGTGGCTGGCCGTGCACCCCGGCACCGACGGCGCGCTCGCGCTGGCCATGGGCCACGTCGTGCTCAAGGAATTCCTGGTCGACCGCCGCACGCCCCGCTTCGTCGACTACATGAAGCGTTACAGCGACTCCGCCTACCTGATCAGCCTCACCAGGCGCGGCGACGCGTACGTGCCCGGCAAGTTCGTGACCGCGGATGCCCTGCCCGGCCTGGCCCCGACGGTCGCCAGCGCCGCGTTCAAGCCGGTGCTTCTGGGCCACGACGGCGAGGTCGTCGTGCCCAACGGTTCGATCGGGCACCGTTTCTCCGAGACCGACGTCGGCAAGTGGAACCTCGACCTCGAGGGTGTCGACCCGCTCCTGTCCATCGCCGACGCGCCCGACTACGACCAGGCGTCCGTCGCCATCGACATGCCCCGGTTCGACGTTGCTCCGGAGACCGACGAGATCGGAGAGCAGCACGCGGGCGGTGCGGGCATCATCCGTCGCGGCGTACCCGTGCGGATGGTGGCCGGCCAGCTGGTCACCACCGTGTTCGACCTACTGCTCGCGCAGTACGGCGTCGGCCGGCCAGGCCTGCCCGGTGTCTGGCCGACCGGCTACGACGACGCCACCTCACCCGGTACCCCTGCCTGGCAGGAGGGCATCACCTCGGTGCCGATGCAGGCCGCCGAACGCATCGGTCGCGAGTTCGCGCAGAACGCCGAAGACTCCAATGGACGCTCGATGATCCTGATGGGTGCCGGAACCAACCACTGGTTCCATTCCGACACCATCTACCGGGCCTTCCTGGCACTGACCACCATGACCGGCTGCCAGGGCGTCAACGGTGGCGGCTGGGCTCACTACGTCGGCCAGGAGAAGGTGCGCCCGCTCACCGGCTACGGCCAGTACGCGTTCGGCCTGGACTGGGTGCGCCCGCCCCGCCAGATGATCGGCACGGGCTTCTTCTACCTCGCCACCGACCAGTGGCGCTACGACGGCCTCGCCGCCGACACCCTGTCCAGCCCGCTCGGCGCAGGCACCTTCGCCGGCCGCACCACCGCGGACTGCCTGGTCGAGTCGACCAAGCGCGGCTGGATGCCCGGCTACCCCACCTTCAACCGCAACTCGCTCGACCTCGTCGACGACGCGGTCCGGGCGGGCGTCGACCCGGCCCAGTACGTGGTCGAGTCCCTCGGCGACGGCACCCTCGAGTACGCCATCGAGGACCCGGATGCGCCGGAGAACTTCCCGCGCATCCTCGACGTCTGGCGGGCCAACGTGATCGGCTCGTCGGGCAAGGGCAACGAGTACTTCCTGAAGCACCTGCTGGGCACCAAGAACGCCGTTCGCGCCCCCGAATCGCCGCCCGAGAAGCGCCCGAAGACCATGAAGTGGCACGAGACCGCCCCCGAGGGCAAGCTTGACCTGATGGTCACCAGCGACTTCCGCATGACGAGCACCACCATCTTCAGCGACGTGGTGCTGCCGCCGGCCACCTGGTACGAGAAGAACGACCTGTCGACCACCGACATGCACCCCTTCATCCACTCGTTCAACCCGGCGATCGCCCCGCCGTGGCAGGCGAAGACCGACTTCGACATCTTCCACAT
This sequence comes from Cryobacterium sp. TMT2-4, assembly GCF_004402575.1. Classification (NCBI taxonomy): domain Bacteria; kingdom Bacillati; phylum Actinomycetota; class Actinomycetes; order Micrococcales; family Microbacteriaceae; genus Cryobacterium; species Cryobacterium sp. TMT2-4. Next base: position 107,818 of record NZ_SOGE01000030.1, read on the forward strand.
CCTCGCGGAGAAGATCTCCGAGATGTCCGTGGAGCACCTCGGGGTGCGGAAGGACCTGGTCGCCGTTCCGCTGCTGCACGACACCCCGGATGCGATGAGCGCCCCGCACGGCATCGTCGAATACGACCAGGTGCTGGTGCCCGGCGTGACCATGCCCAAACTGGTCGTGGTCGAACGCGACTACCCGGCCTTCGCCGCGCGGCTCGGTGCCCTCGGCCCGCTGACCGAGAAGCTCGGCATGATGACCAAGGGCGTCAAGTTCAACCCCGACGTCGAGGTGGCCTACCTGGCGAAGAAGAACGGGCTCGTCGAGAGCGGCCCCGCCGCCGGGCGGCCGCAACTGAAGACCGCCATCCAGGCCTGCGAAATGGTGCTCGCGCTCTCCGGCACCACCAACGGACGGCTCGGCACGCAAGGCTTCCGCAGGATGGAGGAGCGCACCGGCCAGAAGTTGGCGCACCTGGCCAGCGACAACGAGGGCCGTCGCTTCTCCTACCCGGATGTGCAGGGTGCCCCGGTCCCGGTACTCACCTCCCCGGAATGGTCCGGCAGCGAGCACGGCGGCCGACGCTACAGCGCGTTCACGATCAACGTGGAGCACCTCAAGCCCTGGCACACCCTCACCGGGAGGCAACACTTCTACCTCGACCACGACTGGATGATCGAGCTGGGGGAAACCATGCCGATCTTCCGGCCGCCGCTGGACATGCACCGCCTGTTCGATGATTCCATCGTCGGGTCGACCTCGTCGACCGGCGCGACCGGCTCGAAGGGCCGGGCCGAGGTGGCCGTGCGCTACCTCACCCCGCACTCCAAGTGGTCGATCCACTCCGAGTACCAGGACAACCTGATGATGCTGTCGCTGTCCCGCGGCGGGCCCACCATCTGGATGTCACCGCAGGACGCCGACAAGATCGGCGTGCGCGACAACGAGTGGATCGAGTCCTACAACCGCAACGGCGTCGTCGTGGCCCGTGCGGTCGTCTCGCACCGGATGCCCGAGGGCACCGTGTACATGTACCACGCGAAGGACCGCACCATCAACGTGCCGATCGCCGAGACGAGCGGCATGCGCGGTGGCACGAACAACTCGCTCACCCGGATCCTGCTGAAACCGAGTCACCTGATCGGTGGCTACGCCCAGCTGTCCTTCGCTTTCAATTACCTCGGCCCGACCGGGAACCAACGCGATGAGGTCACCGTGATCCGTCGACGCAGCCAGGAGGTTGAGTACTAAATGCGCGTAATGGCTCAGATGTCGATGATCATGAATCTCGACAAGTGCATCGGGTGCCACACCTGTTCGGTCACCTGTAAGCAGGTGTGGACCAACCGCACCGGCGTCGAATACGTCTGGTTCAACAACGTGGAGACCAAGCCCGGCGTCGGCTACCCGCGCCGCTACGAAGACCAGGACAAGTGGAAGGGTGGCTGGCAGCGCAACAAGCGCGGACGCCTGAAACTGCGCTCCGGTGGCCGCATCAAGCGCCTCGCCACCATCTTCAACAACCCCGACCTCCCGGTGATCGACGACTACTACGAGCCGTGGACCTACGACTACGACATGCTGACCAAGGCTCCGCTGAGCACGGAAAGCCCCGTCGCCCGGCCCAAGTCGCTGCTCACCGGCCAGAACATGGACATCAAGTGGTCCGGCAACTGGGACGACGACCTCGGCGGCTCGCAGGAGACCGCGGCAGACGACCCCATCCTCGCCACCATGAGCGAGCACGTGAAGATGGAGTTCGAGAACACCTTCATGTTCTACCTGCCGCGCATCTGCGAGCACTGCCTGAACCCCGCCTGCGTCGCGGCCTGCCCCTCGGGCGCCATGTACAAGCGCGAGGAGGACGGTATCGTCCTCGTCGACGAAGACGGATGCCGCGGCTGGCGCATGTGCGTCTCCGCCTGCCCGTACAAGAAGGTCTACTTCAACCACAAGACGGGTAAGGCCGAGAAGTGCACGCTCTGCTACCCGTTGATCGAGCAGGGCAAGCCCACGATCTGCTCGGAGACCTGCGTCGGCCGGCTGCGCTACCTCGGCCTGATGCTCTACGACGCCGACGCGGTCCTCGCGCAGGCCTCGGTCGAGAACGAGCACGACCTGCTGGATGCCCAGCGCGCCTGCTTCCTCGACCCGTTCGACCCTGAGGTCATCGCCGCGGCGAAGGCCGAAGGCATGGAGGACGACTGGATCCTCGCGGCCCAGAACAGCCCGATCTACAAGCTCATCTCCGAGTACAAGGTGGCTCTGCCGCTGCATCCGGAGTACCGCACCATGCCGATGGTCTGGTACATCCCCCCGCTGTCCCCGGTGGTCGACGTCATCTCGACCACCAACAACGACGGTGAGGATGCCCGCACCCTGTTCGCCGCCATCGACAAGCTCCGCATCCCGGTGGAATACCTCGCCGGGCTGTTCTCGGCCGGAGACGTCGTTCCCGTCGAGTCCTCGCTGCGGAAGCTCGCCGCCATGAGGTCGTACATGCGCGACATCAACCTGGGCCGCGACCGCGACGAGTCGATCCCGGAAGCGGTCGGCATGACCGGTCCCGAGATCGAGGCCATGTACCGCCTGCTGGCCATCGCCAAATACGAGGATCGCTACGTCATCCCCAAGGCGCACGTCGAGACGGCGCGTGAGCTTGAGGAACTCGCCTGCTCGCTCGACACCGACGGCGGCCCCGGTATGGGTGGCCCCAGCGTCGCCACGGCGGCAGGCCCCTATGGCAAGACCCCCGGGATGCCGCTGAACGCGACCGTCGACAACTACAACGAGATGGTCGGCAAGGGCTCCGAACGCACGAAGCCCACCACGCCCGGCCGGGTCAACCTGCTCAACTGGACCGGCGGCGGCGTGCCGGAGGGCATGTTCCCGCCGAAGGCCTCCGGGAGTCCCGCATGAGGCTGCCGAAGCTCCCGACCCGCAAGGTCACGGCGCTGCCTCTGTCCGCGGAGGACGGCCGGATGGCGCACATGGCGGCATCAATTCTGCTGGATTACCCCAGCCAGGAGCGACGGGCCCGTTTCGGTGCTGTCGCCGCGTCGGTGGCGTTGCTGCCGGATCCGCTCCGCCACGCCTTCGAGGCGTTCCTGACGAAAGCGGATGCGATGACGCAGCAGGAGTTGGAAATCCACTTCACGGCCACTTTCGACCTCAAGCGCAAGTGCTGCCCGTACCTGAGCTACTTTGCGGCCGGGGACACCCGTCGCCGCGGCATGGCGCTCGTGCGCTTCGTCGAGGCCTACCGTGCCGCGGGCTGGGAGGTCGCCGCCGACGAACTGCCCGACTACCTGCCGATGGTGCTCGAATTCTCCGCGCGGAGCGACTCGCCGATCGCACAGGAACTGCTCGCCGCGCACCGCGACGGGATTGAGGTGCTCCGCATGGCACTCGAGGCCGTGCCGAGCCCCTACGCGCACATTGTGGAGGCGGTCTCCCTGTCTCTCCCGAAGATCGACGAGGAGACGCGTCAGCGTTACCTCAACCTGGTGAACGAGGGTCCGCCGACCGAGACGGTCGGCATGACCTTCCTGGGCAATCTCAAACCGTTCTCGCCGTCCGGCGCGAACAGCGAGGAAGTACGGGTATGAATCCGCTCGACATTCTGCTTTGGGTGGCGTTCCCCTACGCCGCCGCCGGGGTCTTCATCGTCGGCCACCTTCTGCGCTACCGGTTCGACCAGTTCGGCTGGACCTCACGGTCGAGCCAGACCTACGAGAACAAGTGGCTCCGCTGGGGCTCGCCCATGTTCCACTACGGCATCCTGATGGTCTTCGGCGGTCACATTGTCGGACTCTTCATCCCCAAACCGTGGCTCGAGTTCTTTGGCGTCACCGAGCACATCTACCACCTCGGGGCCACCTGGCTGGGCAGCGTCGCCGCGGTGCTGACCATCGCCGGCCTCGCCATCCTGCTGATCCGTCGCCGCCTGGTCGCCCGGGTCAAGCTGGTCACGACCGTGATGGACAAGGTCATGTACCTGTTCCTCGCCGGCACCATCGCCTTCGGCACGACGGCGACCGTGCTCTACCAGGTGCTCGGCGCCGGCTACGACTACCGTGGGTCGATCTCGCCGTGGATCCGCAGCCTGTACGCCTTTCAGCCGGACCCGGCGCTGATGAGCGACGTGCCGTTCTTCTTCCAACTGCACGTGCTCTCCGCCACGATGCTCTTCCTGCTGTGGCCCTTCACCCGACTGGTGCATGTATTCTCGGCGCCGCTCGGCTACTTCGTGCGTCCCTACATCGTCTACCGCTCGCGGGACGGCCACCGCGGTGCGGGCTCCCAGAAGGCCCGCCGTGGCTGGGAGAAGAGCGAACTACCGAGGGACACCCGCGAAAAGGTGGGCGGCCGCCGCTAGCCGAAGATCCCAGGGACGTCGACGCCGGTGCGCGACCCGCAGCCGCCATATGCAGCCGGGGGAGCGGGTCGCGCAGGCAACGGATGATGCAGGCCGCCGGCACCTGGGCTGCCCGAAGGGCTAGCCAGCGCGCACGCCAGGCCGCCTGCAGGCGATCGAGGGCGTCTTGATCCCGCCGCACTCGGGCTGGTAAGCGAAGCCTGCGCTGTATGGCGGGGTTCCGCTCCGGTGCCTAGCATTGCCGGTGTGGGTCCAATTTCGTGCCTGAGGATGCCCCAGAAGGAGACACATGTTCGATGCGCTGCTCGACACCATCTTCGGTTTGCCTGTGCACCCCCTCGTGGTGCACGCGACCGCGGTCGTCGTTCCCACGGCGCCCTCGTCGTCGTCGTCGCGGCCCTCTGGCCCCGGTTTCGCCGGTGGGCGGAGTTCCTGCCGCTGATCCTCGCATTGGCCGCACTCGTTCTCGTGCCGCTGGCGCGCGAATCCGGGGAGGCGCTGAGAGAGCGGGTCACCGAGACCGCGCTGGTCGAGACCCATTCCGAGCTGGCCGGCGGGCTGCTGCCCTGGGTTGCCGCCCTGGTCGTGGTCGCTGCCGTTCTGCTCTGGTGGAACTACCGGGAGGTCGGCGGCCGGACATCCGTCGCCCGCACCCCGAAGTGGGTGGCCATCGTGCTGGCCGTGGCCGCGCTGGTCGCCGCCACGGGAACCATCGTGCAGGCCGTGTGCATCGGTCACAGCGGGGCGGCGGCCGTCTGGTCCGAGGCCGGGGGAGCACCGGCGCCCGCCGGGGGCGAAGACGACGACTGAGCCGGCCTGAACTCAGTCGGTCACGGAGCTGTCGGCGCCCACGCCGGCGGCAACCTCGCGGGTCCACTCGGCGGAGATTCTGGCTCCCTTGACTCTTCCGCGGGTTAGGCCCGGTCGCGCGCGAGTGTGTGTGTGTGTGTGTGTGTGTGTGTGTGTGTGTGTGTGTGTGGCCAACTCAGGACATCCGTTGCCGGCATGCACCGGCCGCCACGGATCAGTGCGGAACCAGTGTGGATGTTCGGCCCGGCCGGACGGATCTCCTGAGTTGGCCACAGCCCCCGCCGGATGGGCAGCAGCGCTGGTGCGGATCGGGCATCGACCACCCGCTCCGCTCCGTTCGGGGCTCGGAACTCCCAGTCCGACCCCTTCATCGCCCACGGCTGGCAGGACCCGGGCAGCTAGTCGGCGGTGGCGGCCCGTTCCTCGGCGAGCTCCGCGAGGGCGCGGGGCCAATCCGCAGCGAACATGGCCGTGAATTCCTCGTCAGTGTCGACGGTCACCACGAGTGTGGTCACCCCGTCGGACTCGCTGAAGGAGTAGTCCTCGTGCGCGCCCGCGAACCGCCGCGCGTGAGCGCTCGTGGTGTCGTCGATGCCCCGGGAGACAGCACCGTGGATTTCCAATGAGATGAACTCGTCCGGCCGGTTTTCGACGACCGTGGCCACCAGCCCGCTGTGGGAAGCATCCTCGCCGGGGGCGAGGAAGCGGATCGTGCTGCCCTCCGCCCAGCTTCCGACGTAGTGGGAACCCTCATGGAACGCCCGGGTCCAGTCCCGGTAGGTCGACGCGTCCAGCATCGTGCTCCAGACGGCGTGTACCGGAGCGTCGATCCGAATCGTGAAGTGCAGCTGTTCCATGCGGGGATCGTACTCCGCTCCGGCAGATCGATCAGCTGGGGAAGGGCGCACCCTTGCGGGCGTAGTAGAACCAGGCGAGCCAGGTGCAGAACACGCAGAACACGGCGCAGCCGGCGAAGAACGCGGTCGGGCTGATCATGGTGAGCGAGATGCCCACGACGAACGGTCCGAAGGCCGCGATGGCGGAGGTCCAGGCGATGGCTCCGCCGGCCTGACGCTTCGGGAAGATCATCGGCATCTGCTTGAACGTGCCGGCGTTGGCCAGCCCGGCGAAGAAGAAGATGATCAACATGCCGGTGAGGAAGCCCCAGAACTCGTCCACGCTGGTCGGCGTGAGGAAGAAGGCGGTGAGGGCAGTTCCCGCCACCATGCCGAGGCCACCGATGAACGTGAAGATCGCGCCGCCCCACCTGTCGCAGAACGGGCCGCTCGCCGCCCGCACCAGGGCGCCGAGGACGGGGCCGATGAATGCGAAGGCCAGCGGGTTCGGGGCATCCGGGAAGTCGCCGTAGACGTTGAGGATGATCAGGCCCATCTGGGCGGCGAGGCCACTGTAGGCGCCGAAGCTCATCAGGTAGATGGCGGTCATGATCCAGGTGTGCTTGACCTGGAAGATGTCCATCTGCTGGCGGAAGTTCGCCGTGATCGGCACCCGGCGCAGGTACATCACCGACAGGACGATGGCAAGCAGAGCCCACGGGATGAGCACCAGCCCACCGTTGTGCAGCCAGACGAGGTCACCGTCGGCACTGCTCTGGGGGGTGAGGGCGGCGGTGCCGAGCAGACCGAATCCGACGACCCAGGGCAGGATCAGCTGCATCAGGCCGATGCCGAAGTTGCCGAGGCCTGCCTGCAGGCCCAGAGCCGTACCGGCGAGGCGTTTGGGGAAGAAGTAGCTGGTCGATGCCATGAAACCGGAGAAGGTTCCGCCGCCGATGCCGGCCGCGAACGCCAGGGAGAGCAGCACCCAGTACGGCGTAGACGTGTCCCGGGCGGCGAGGGTCCAGCCGAGCATCGGGATCATGAGCAGGGCCGACGACATGGCGACGAGGTTGCGGGTGCCCATCATCGGCGGCAGGAACATGAAGACCAGGCGCAGCAGGCCGCCGGCGAGCCCGGGGAGGGCGACGAGCCAGTACAGCTGGCTGGGTGCGAGGGAGTAGCCGATGTCGTTCAGACGCGGGGCGATCGCGCTGACGAGGTACCAGGCCGCGAAGCTCAGAGTCAGGCTGAAGGTGGTGATCCACAGGGTGCGCCAGGCGAGCCCCGGATCCCAGGTCTCGTCATTCTCCGGGTCCCAGTTGGACAGATCCGGTTTGAGTTTCGAGGCGAACTGCGGGGACGTTGCGACTGACATGGACTTCCTCGGCTGGTTGCTGCCGGGCACCAGGCCCGCGTAGCTTCCACCCTCGCGGTACAGCGGAAATGCGACAACGCGTGAACGCCGTGAAAAATGATTCGGTCGAACAGAACCGAAATCGGCGGGCGTCAGCCGCCGGCGAAGGGCGGCAGCACGTCGACGGTGTCGCTCCCGGAGAGCGGCACCGTGTCATCCGTCGCCCGCGTGCCGTTCACGAGCAGGGAGCACCGGCCGAGGATGCGCTCGAACTCGTCGCCGTAGAGGCTGGTGAGCTGGGCGCGCAAGTCGCCGATGGTGGCGGCATCGATCGCGGCCGCGTCGGCGGCGGCGGCTTCGGCTGCCGCGGCGAAGAAACGGATGGTCGCCATCAGCGTGTCGCCTCCGGCTGGTCCGGCGGCCAGGTGAGGGCGAGCCGGGTGGCCAGCGCACTGGCGGCCTCGATGGCGGCGGGTGTGCCGCCGTTCCGGGCGGCGGCCAGACCGACCAGGAACGTGCTCAGCGGGGCGGCGGGCCGGGCCACGTTGTGGGCCACGTCGCGGGCCACGTCGAGCAGCGTGCCCACGGGGATGTCGGCCGGATCCAGGCCGAGTGCGGCGGCGAGGGCCACCAGCCACTCGTCGAGAGCCTCAGGGGGAAGCGGGGTCGAGGCGCTCATTGGGTATCACTCCTCATCGGATTGCTCCGCGGTCGGATTGCTCCGCGGTCGGATTGCTCCGCGGTGGGGTGCTGGTCAGCAGTGCGGAACTCCTCTCCACATCCTGCCATGTGTCCACGTCGCTCCCCTTGCCGTTCTGGTCGCGGACGCCCCGCAGCTCGAGCGGGGCCAGCAGTCCGCGCATGCTGGCGCCGTGGGCGTCGGCGCCGAGCCGGTGCGCGGCCGCCCGCAGCGGCGCCAGGCGGTAGATCCCCGCGAGCCACTGCGCGCGGCCGCCCGCGTCGACCAGGTGCAGGCCGTGAACGGATGCCGGCAGCCCCGGGTCGGACGCCGCCGGCACCAGTAGGCGGGCGGCATCCGCTGCCCACGGCAGGTCGCAGGCCAGCAGGAGCACCCAGTCCGCAGGCCCGGACGCGGTCGCGTGCTCGAGCGCCGCGAGTCCCGCCACGATGCCGGCGACCGGGCCGCCGAACGGGGGATCTTCGAGCGTCCAGGTCAGCTCGGACGTGTCGTCGTCCGGGACGGCCGCACGGGCCTCCTCCGGCCCGACCACGACAACGTTCCGGGCGAGACCGCGGGCGTCCAGCACCCGGGAGAGCAGCGTGCGCCCGGCCACCTCGACCGCGGGCTTGACCGCGCCGTCGAGGCGCCGGGCGCGCCCGCCCGCCAGCACAATCAGGTCGACGCTCATGGCTGCTCGGGTCATCGCTACTCGTTCGGGCGGTGCCAGTCGCCGGACTTCCCTCCGGTCTTCGTGATGAGGCGCACGTTCTCGATCCAAACGGACTTGTCGAGGCCTTTGACCATATCGACCACGGCGAGGGCGGCGACCGACACGGCGGTCAGCGCCTCCATCTCGACGCCGGTGCGGTCGGCCGTGCGCACGGTGGCCGTGACGCGCACCCCGGTGTTTTCGATGACGAGGTCGACGGCGGCGCCGTGCACCCCGATCACATGCGCGAGGGGGAGCAGGTCGGCGCACTTCTTGGCACCCTGGATGCCGGCGATGCGGGCCACGGCGAGCACATCGCCCTTGGGGGTGCTGCCGTCGCGAAGGGCCGCGATGACCGTCGGTCCGCAGGCCACGAAGCCGGCGGCGGTGGCGCTGCGCACGGTGGGCTGCTTCTCGGTGACGTCGACCATGCGGGCCTGGCCGGAAGAGTCGAGATGCGTGAAGGGGTGTGCGGACAGGTCGCGGATGCTCATGTCAACAGCATGACAGTGACGCGGTCGCCCTCGGCAATCCGCGTCACGTTTTCCGGCACGATGGCCAGCCCGACGGCCTGAGCAAGCCCGGCGACGAGGTGGGATCCCGACCCACCCGCGGCGGACCGGCGGACCACTCTGCGGATTCCCACGCCCTCGAGGGTCACCGGCATGTACTGGGCACGGCCGGGCGGGGAGTCCCAGCTCTCCCCGGCGGTCGCCGAGATCGTGGGGCGAAAGAGGTCGATGTGCCCGCCGAGGCGGCGCAGGGCCGGCCGCACGAACACCTCGAACGACACGAAGGCGCTGACCGGGTTGCCGGGGAGGGCGAAGATGAGCGGTCCCTCGACTGCATTGTCGTCGGCCGGCCAGCGGCCGAAACCCTGAGGCTTGCCCGGCTGCATCTTGACCGGCCCGAACCGTACGGTGCCGAGCGGCGCGAGCACGGCCTTGACGATGTCGTAGGCGCCGACGCTCACCCCGCCGGAGAGCACGATGGCGTCGACCGTGCCGGCGAGGCTGGCCAGCAGGCTGCGGAGCGTGTTCTCGTCGTCGGGAACCGCGCCGAGCCGGATCGGCACCCCACCGGCGGCGGTGACGGCCGACGCGAGGAGGTAGGAGTTGGAGTCGGGGATCTGGCCGCGCCGGGCGGGTTCGCCGGGGGTGACGAGCTCGCTCCCGGTGGAGATCACGGCCACGCGCGGAGCCGGGTGCGCCCGGAGCGACGAGGTTCCGGCGCTGGCGGCCGCGGCAACCCGGGTCGGCCAGAGCACCGAGCCGCGGGTGAGCACGGTGTCGCCGGCGTGGGCGTCTTCGCCGGCGCGACGGATGTGCGCTGCCGGCTGCGGCGCCCGCACGACGGTGACCGTGTCGATGCCCTGATCGGTGTCTTCGATCGGAACCACGGCATCCGCCCCGTCCGGGAGCGGCGCCCCCGTCATGATCCGGGCCACCTGCCCGGTCTCCAGGTGCGGGTTCTGGCTGGTTCCGGCCGCGAGGTCGGCGACCACCGGCAGCGTCACCGGGTGCTCGGCGGAGGCCTGCAGCAGGTCGGCGCGCCGGACGGCATAGCCGTCCATGGCCGAGTTGTCGAAGGGAGGTGTGTCCGTGGCGCTCCGAACATCCTCGGCCAGCATCAGGCCCAGCGCCTCGTCAAGCGAGACCAGCACGGGCGGCAGCGGGGCGACCGCGGCGAGCACGAAGGAGAGCTGGTCGGCGACGCTGCGGGCCGAGACCGGTACGGCGCAAGCATCGGCGTCGTGCTCGTGGGTGTGCTCGTGCGTGTTCCCCGTCATGGTCAGTTCCCCGCTGTGGTCGTCGATTCGTTGGACACGGCGTCGCCGGCCCACTTGCTGCCCCGGCCGGGAGCCGTGCGTGCGGCGACGGCAACGTCCCAGGCGACGATCCCGCCGGCGAGCAGGGTGAGGCCGGTGAAGCCGGCCGCGTCCAGGGCCATCGCGGCGCGTTCGGCCCGCGGCCCCAGATGGCAGTGCAGCACCAGCGGCACGTCCCGCGGCAGGGTGGCCATTCCGGCCTCGGTGAGCAGGTCGCCGAGAGGCAGCAGGACGGCATCCGGGATGGCGCTCTCGGCGTGCTCGTCGGGCTCGCGCACGTCGACCAGCACGAACGGGTCGGTTCCCTCGGCGCGGGCAGTGAGCCGGGCCACGAGCTCCACCGGGGTGAGCGTCGACCAGGCCCCAGCGGTGGCGGCCCGAGCGGAGCCGCGGGCGGCGGCGAGGGTCGCTGCCGGGTTCGGGTCGGCGGCGGCGATGCCGGTGCCGATCAGGGGCACTTCGGTGAAACGGCCCGAGAGCGCGTCGATCACGAGCACGCGCCCGATCAGCGGAGCGCCGATACCGGCGATCAGCTTGATCGCCTCGGTGGCCATCAGCGAGCCCACCTGGCCGCAGAGCGCGCCGAGCACGCCGGCTTCGGCGCAGTTGGGCACCTCACCCTCTGTGGGCGGGGTCGGGAACAGGTCGCGCAGATGCACCCCGGTGAGGCCGCTCTCGGCCGGTGGGGTGGCCCAGAACACCGACAGCTGGGCGTCGAAACGGAGCACGGATGCCCAGACCAGTGGCAGGCCCAGGGCCGCGCAGGTGTCGTTGACCAGGAAACGGGTGGGGAAGTTGTCGGTGCCGTCGATGACCACGTCGTAACCGCCGATGATCGCGGCGGCGTTGCCGGCGTCGAGCCGTTCGGCGTGCTGCACGACCACGGCCTCCGGCGCGATCTGGGCGATCGATTCGGCGGCGCTGGCCACCTTGGGGCGTCCGACATCCGCCTGGCCGTGCACGATCTGGCGTTGCAGGTTGCTGGGTTCGACGTCGTCGCCGTCGACGATGCCGATCGTTCCCACGCCGGCCGCAGCCAGGTAGATGAGCGCGGGGGACCCCAGCCCGCCGGCGCCGAGCACGAGCACCCGGGCGTTGGCGAGGCGGCGCTGGCCGAGCTCGTTGAGCTGGGGCAGACGGCGTTGGCGGGCGGTGCGAACGGATTCGGCGCCGCTCAGGCGGGCGATCGGCTCGACAAGGGGGGGAATGGCCATGCTTCCACGGTAGGCGTTGGCAGCGCCCGATGTGTACCCAAAACAGTCATCTGAGCACACCCCTTGAATTTCAGGCCGCAATGTAGTCCTCTAGATGTGAAACAGGCACCAACTAGAAATTTCGATGCAGTCTCGCGCGGCCCGACGGGTCTCGCTGTGAGGGAAGCAAACAGGAACTAGGAAGGTACTTCATGACTGGGAACAGAGCAGTTGCCTACAAGAGCCCGGGCGTCGTCGAGGTCATCGACATCGACTACCCGACCTTCGAGCTGAAAGACGGACCGGGTGTCAACCCGGCGAACGTGGGCCGCAAGGTGCCGCACGGGGTCATCCTCCGCACGGTCACCACCAACATCTGCGGCTCGGACCAGCACATGGTTCGCGGGCGCACGACCGCGCCGTCGGACCTCGTCCTCGGCCACGAGATCACCGGCGAGGTGGTCGAATGCGGACCCGACGTCGAGTTCATCAAGGTCGGCGACATCGTCTCGGTGCCGTTCAACATCTCTTGCGGCCGGTGCCGCAACTGTAAGGAGCGCAAAACCGGAATCTGTCTCAACGTCAACCCCGACCGCCCGGGCAGCGCCTACGGCTACGTCGACATGGGCGGTTGGGTCGGCGGCCAGGCCGAGTACGTGCTGGTGCCGTACGCGGACTGGAACCTCCTGAAGTTCCCGGACCGGGACCAGGCGCTGGAGAAGATCATGGACCTCACCATGCTCTCGGACATCTTCCCGACCGGCTTCCACGGAGCGTTCAGCGCGGGCGTCGGGGTCGGATCGACCGTATACATCGCCGGAGCGGGCCCGGTGGGTCTGGCCGCGGCGGCATCCGCTCAGCTGCTCGGGGCCGCCGTCGTCATCGTCGCCGACCTCAATGAGGAGCGGCTGGCGCAGGCCCGCAGCTTCGGCTGCGAGACCATCGACCTGCGGAAGGGCGAACCGCAGGATCAGATCGAGCAGATCCTGGGTGTGCCCGAGGTCGACTGCGGCGTGGACGCGGTCGGCTTCGAGGCCCGCGGCCACGGCAAGGATGCCGGAACGGAGCGTCCGGCCACGGTGCTGAACTCGCTGATGACGGTCACGGCCGCCGGTGGTGGCCTGGGCATCCCGGGCCTCTACGTCACGGGTGACCCGGGCGGGGTCGACGAGGCGGCGAAGGTCGGCTCGCTGTCCATCCGGCTGGGCCTCGGCTGGGCCAAGTCCCTGTCCTTCGCTACCGGTCAGACCCCGGTGATGAAGTACAACCGGTCGCTGATGATGGCGATCCTGCACGACAAGGTGCAGATCGCGAAGGCCGTCAACGCTCAGGCGATCAGCCTGGACGATGCCCCGCGCGGCTACGCCGAGTTCGACGCCGGCAAGTCGATCAAATACGTGCTGAACCCGAACCAGTACATCAAGTAAGCGCGTTCGACCGGTAACAGGACATCCGGCCCGCGGTTCGCCCGGGCCGGATGCCCTGTTCTGCTGAGGCCGGGCATTTGTCACCGTCCCGAAGGACTGTTGCCGCGGAGGGCGGCGGTTAGTGTGGAGACATGATTGATCAGTTCCAACGCCCGCTGCACGATCTGCGCATCTCGGTCACCGACCGTTGCAACTTCCGCTGCGTGTACTGCATGCCCAAAGAGGTCTTCGGCAAGGACTTTGCTTTCATGGAACGCGACGAACTGCTCTCCTTCGAAGAGATGACCCGGCTGGCGCGGATCAGCGTGGCGCACGGGGTCGAGAAGATCCGCCTCACCGGCGGTGAGCCGCTGCTGCGCAAAGGGATCGAGGAACTGGTGGCGATGCTGGCGGCGCTCCGCACCCCGGACGGCCGCCCGATCGACATCGCGATGACCACCAACGGTTCGGTGCTGGCGCTGAAGGCCCGGGCTCTGAAGGACGCCGGGCTGAAGCGCGTCACGGTGTCGTTGGATTCGCTCGACGACGCCACGTTCCGGGCCATGAACGACGTGAAGTTCCCGGTCGCCAAGGTGTTGAACAGCCTGGACGTGGCCCACTCGGTCGGGCTCGGCCCGATCAAGATCAACATGGTGCTCAAGCGCGGGCAGAACGATCAGGACATCGTTGCCATGGCGCGCCACTTCAAAGGCACCCCGTACATCCTCCGGTTCATCGAGTTCATGGACGTGGGCTCGAGCAACGGCTGGGAGATGGGTGACGTGGTGCCCTCGGCCGAGGTCGTGGCCCGCATCAACGCTGAACTGCCTCTCGAGGAGGTGGCCCCCAACAAGACCGGTGAGACCAGCCGCCGGTGGCGCTACCGCGACGGCGAGGGGGAGATCGGCGTGATCTCCAGTGTCACCCAGTCGTTCTGCCATTCCTGCTCGCGGGCGCGGGTCTCCACCGACGGCAAGCTGTTCACCTGCCTGTTCGCGACCGAGGGGCACGACCTGCGTGCCCTGATGCGCGGCGGTTGCACCGATGAGCAGCTGACCGAGGTGCTGAAGCAGATCTGGCGCGAGCGCACGGACCGCTATTCGGAGCTGCGCAGCGCCGAGACCGGCCGGCTGCGCGCATCCGGCAAGAAGAGAATCGAAATGTCGTACATCGGTGGGTGAATCCAGATGAGCAGGATCACGGCCAGGCGCAAGGTCGTGCGACTGACGGCGGGCGAGAATCCCACCAGCCGGGAAGACGTGCTGGCGGTCGAAGAGCCACTCGAGATCCGCGTGAACGGCCGCTCCCTCGCCGTCACGATGCGAACCCCCGGCAACGATTTCGACCTCGCCGCCGGGTTCCTGGTGTCGGAGGGCGTCATCACCCGGAACGAGCACTTTTCCACGGCCCGGTACTGCGCCGGCGCCACCGTCGAGGGCGTTAACACCTACAACGTGCTCGACGTGTCGCTCGCGCCCGGGGTCACACCGCCCGACCCGAGCCTGGAGCGATCGTTCCTGACGACCAGTTCCTGCGGGCTCTGCGGCAAGGCCAGCATCGACGCCGTGCGAACGAAGTCGGCGTTCCCGGTGACGGCTGACCCGCTTCAGGTCGACGCAGAGCTCCTGACGAGCTTCCCCGAGGTCTTGCGTGCCGCCCAGGACGTTTTCGAGAAGACCGGCGGCATCCATGCGGCCGCCCTCTTCGACGGGACCACCGGGCGGATGCTGGTGCTGCGCGAAGACGTCGGCCGCCACAACGCGGTCGACAAGGTCATCGGCTGGGCGCTGAAGGAAGACCTGCTTCCGCTCACCGGCACGGTGCTGATGGTGTCG
Source organism: Cryobacterium sp. TMT2-4 (assembly GCF_004402575.1). Taxonomy (NCBI): domain Bacteria; kingdom Bacillati; phylum Actinomycetota; class Actinomycetes; order Micrococcales; family Microbacteriaceae; genus Cryobacterium; species Cryobacterium sp. TMT2-4. The sequence continues at coordinate 122,838 of NZ_SOGE01000030.1, forward strand.
AGCCGGGCGAGCTTCGAACTGGCGCAGAAGGCGCTGATGGCCGGGATTCCGGTGCTCGCCGCCGTGTCGGCGCCGTCGTCGCTGGCCGCCGAGTTCGCGGACGAGGTAGGCATGACGGTGGTCGGGTTCCTGCGCGGCGACTCCATGGTGATCTACGCCGGGGCGGAACGCATCACGAGCGGCGAGCGGACGCCGCAGAGCGTCCCCGGCTAGCCGCGCTCCGCGGGTTCGACCACCCGCCCGGTGCGCCAGGTGTCGACCGTGATCACGCAGCCCACCACTATCAGGGAGATCGAAACGGAGGCCAGGGCATCCGTGGTCCAGTGGTAGCCGAGGTACAGGCGGCTGAGGGCCGCCAGCACGGTGCCGACCACGGCGATGCTGAGACCGAGGGTGGTGGCCCGCATGCTGCAACGGCGCGAGAGCAGAAGGTAGGCGGTCACCAGCAGGAAGTCGGATGCACCCAGCACGTGGCCGGAGGGGAACGAGAACGTGAGATCCGTGCCGTACAGCATCAGGTCGATCGGCGGCCGCTCGCGGCCGACCGTGCGTCCGATGACCTGGGCCAGCACCACGCCGGTTGCCATGGCACCGGCGAGCAGCAGGGGGCGCCAGGCGTGCCGGGTGAGAAGACCCCAGCCGACGCACACGACCAGCACGATCAGGGGCAGCGCGACCGGCCCGAATACGACCGCCAGCACCACCATCACGGTCGTCAGAACGGGGGACCGGGCTTCCAGCAGCCACTCCTGCACGGGGAGGTCGATGGCGGTGACGCCGCCGCCGCTCAGCACACTCAGCAGCGTGAGCGTGAAGACGACGGCGCCGAAACCCAGGCAGGCGATCGCGGTGACTTGGAGCATGCGGCGGGACCGGGCATTGCGTTCCCACGTCTCGACGACGTACCGGTCGTGGAACGTGCGCCACGGATGCGACGCGCGGCTGCGTCGGCGTTCGCGATCGAGTGTCACGGCCAGGGGAGCCCAGACCGCCACCGCGATCCCGATGCCGAGCAGTGCCGCCCCGACGGTGTCGGTCAGCCAGTGAGCGCCCAGGTAGGTGCGGCTGAGCATCATCAGCGCCGTGTACAGCGCCCCGGCCAGCCACACCCACCAGAACCGGAAGAGCAGCGCCAGGATTATCGCCAGCGTCGCCGCATTGGCGACATGGCCGGAGGGGAACGACCCGAAATCGACGCTGACCAACAGATCGTCGAGCTCGACCGGGCGGGCCCGGCCGAACAGCCACTTGAGGAGGTGCACGGCGGCACCGGAGACCACGGTTACCGCGAGGGCGAAGCCCGCGGCCCACGGGCGCTTGAAGAACAGGAGCAGGCCGATGAGCAGACCGGGCACGACGACGGAGGCGGTGAGACCGCCGCCCAGGCTGTTCATCACGAGGGCGAGGGAATCCCACACCGGTGCCCGATTGCCGGACACCGCGATCATCCACTCCGTGTCCAGGGCGAACGGCTTGCCGTTCCGGGAGATGACCAGGCCCAGACCCACCGCCAGCGCGACGGTGACCAGCCCGGAGAGCAGCGGCCACCAGTGGGTGACGCGCTGTGCCCCAGCGCCCGTGTTCACGCCTCGGCTCACGTCAGCGGTGCTGAATTCGCTGCCTCGTGGGCGATGAATCGCACGGACATGGCCTTGTAACCGGGGGTGTTCGACTCCCGGGCCACGAGCTCGCGGTGCATCAGGGCGTTCGCCTCGGGGAAATACGCGGCCGCGCAGCCCCGCGGGGTGGGGTAGACCACCAGGCGGAACTCGTTGGCGCGCCGCTCCTCGCCCCGGAAAGTGCTGATCACGTCGACCATGTCGCGGTCCGCAAAGCCCAGCTCGGTGACGTCGTCCTGGTGGATCAGGATGACCCGGCGGCCGCCGGAGATTCCGCGGTAGCGGTCATCCAGGCCGTAGAACGTGGTGTTGTACTGGTCGTGGCTGCGCATGGTCTGCAGGATCAGGTGGCCGGCCGGCGGGGTGAGGTACTCGAGCGGGCTGACCGTGAACCGGGCCCGGCCGATGTCGGTGGCGAAGCTGCGGGTGTCGCGGGGTGGGTTGGGCAGTACGAAACCGTTCTTCGTCTTGAGGCGCGCGTTGAAATCGGTGAAGCCCGGGAGAACCCGCGAGATGCGGTCACGGATGACGTCGTAGTCGTCGGCCATCGCCTTCCAGTCGATCACGTGGTCGTCGCCGAGGGTGGCGCTGGCCATCCGGGCGACGATGACGGGCTCGGCGAGCAAGTGCTCGGAGACCGGGTCCAGACGCCCCTGCGTGGTGCGCACGACCGACATGGAGTCCTCGACCGAGAGCACCTGGCGACCACCCGGGTGCTTGTCGTCCGTGTCGGTGCGCCCCAGCGTCGGCAGGATCAGCGAGGTCGTGCCGTGCATGATGTGCGACCGGTTGGGCTTGGTCGACACGTGCACGGTCAGGCCCACGCGCTGCATTGCCGCCTCGAGGGCCACTGTGTCGGAGCAGGCGAGGGCGAAGTTGCCGCCCATCGACACGAACACGTCGACGTCGTCGTTCTCGAAGGCCGCGACGGTGTCCACCGAGTCGAGGCCGTGCTTGCGAGGGGACTCGATGCCGAATTCCTTGTCCAGCGCGGCGAGCATCGATTCCTTGGGCTTCTCCCAGACGCCCATGGTGCGGTCGCCCTGCACGTTGGAGTGGCCGCGAACCGGGCAGGCGCCGGCGCCCGGCTTGCCGAAGTTGCCCTGCAGCAGGAGCAGGTTGATGATCTCCTTGAGTGTGTTGACCGAGTGCGGCTGCTGAGTGAGTCCGAGCGCCCAGCAGATGATCGTGGCCGTGGAGTCGATCATCATCTGCGCGACGGTGGAGATCTCCACCGCGGTGAGCCCGGTGGCCTTCTCCGTCTCGGCCCAGTCGATGGTCGTGCGGGCGGCGCGGTACTCGTCGAGGCCCTGGGTGTTCGCCGCGACGAACTCCGCGTCGACGACGGAGCCGGGAACGCGCTCCTCCGCTTCGAGCAGCAGGTGGCCGAGGGCCTGGAACAGGGCCAGGTCGCCGCCGACCTTGATCTGCAGGTACTCGTCGGCGAGTGCTGTGCCATCGCCGATCAGGCCGGAGACCGACTGGGGATCCTTGAAATTGAACAACCCGGCCTCGGGCAGCGGGTTGACGGCGACGACCCGGCCACCGTTGTCCTTGCACTCCTTGAGGGCCGACAGCATCCGCGGGTGGTTGGTGCCCGGGTTCTGGCCGACGACGAGGATCAGCTCGGCATGGTGGATGTCTTCGAGCGAAACGGTGCCCTTGCCGATGCCGATGGTGGCGTTCATGGCGCTTCCGGAGGACTCGTGGCACATGTTCGAGCAGTCGGGCAGGTTGTTCGTGCCGATCGAGCGGGCGAACAGCTGGTAGAGGAACGCCGCCTCGTTGGCGGTGCGTCCCGAGGTGTAGAAGACCGTACGGTCGGGAACGGTGGCTCGGATCCGCTCGCCGATGAGCTCGAAGGCTTCGTTCCAGGAGATCTGGGAGTAGTGCGTGTCGCCGGGACGGATGACCACCGGATGCGTGATGCGGCCCTGGTTGCCGAGCCAGTACTCGGTCTTCGTGGCGAGCTCCTCGATCGAGTGCTCGGCCCAGAACGCCGGCGTCACGGTGCGCAGGGTGCTCTCCTCGGCGACGGCCTTGGCGCCGTTCTCACAGAACTCCGCGGTCTTGCGGTGGCCCTGCGACTCCGGCCACGCGCAGCCCGGGCAGTCGGTGCCGTCGCGCTGGTTGAGGCGCAGCAGCGCCTTCGCCGTGCGGGGAACGCCGGCCTGCGCGAACCCGCGATCGAGCGCCACCAGAACCGCTTCCACTCCGGCCGCGGACTTCTTCGGCTTCGTGACGACCAGATTGTCTTCGTTGATGTCTTCGATCGGAGCGCGTCGTGTCATGTGACCATTTTGCTCCATTTCACAGGGCGTTCCGACATCGGCTACGTGTATGTTCGGATCGGACTGCTTGAAGCAGGAGACAGGGGGGCACCGTGGGAACTCACACGACGCTGGACACGATGCGGCAGACCCGGTCAATCCTGGACGGCATTCGCTGCGCCGACGACCTGACCATCGCAGCGAGCCGGGACGGCGGCATCCGCGCCGTGCGCCTGCTCGCGCAGGCGGCGACCGACCCTGGCGACCAGCTGACCGCGATCGCGGCCATTCACTCGCTCGGCCAGGTGTTCGACGAGTCCGCGGATGACGTGCTCGTGTCGCTGCTCACCCACGACTCCCTCTTCATCCGCGAACACACGGCCTGGGCGTTCGGCGCCCGGCTGCCCCGGTTCGAGGCGATCTCCGGACTGCTGAGCATGGTGGTCGACGGCGGCTTCTCCGGCATGATCGCCCAGCGCACGCTGGAGCAGTGGAGCTCGTCGGTGCCGGTGCATGTGGCGCTCGCCCTCGAGGGCACCCTGATCGGCGTGCATGAGTGCGGCGCCCGCGCCCGCCTGGTCGAAACGATGGGTCTCATCGCCGGGCGCATCCCCGAACGTCTGCTGCGCCGGGTCGCAGTCGACGGCTCCGAGCCGAACGCGGTGCGTGCGGCGGCGATCGCGGCCATCGGCGACCTCGGTCCGAACGAGGCCAACATCCGTATCGTGAGCGACCTGTCGCAGGGCAGCGGCGTGCTTGCCGACGTGGCCCGGCTCGCCCTGATCGACTTGACCGTGCCGGCCTACCCGCGCCCGCCGTGGAGCCGGGGGCTGACGGTGGCCCAACTCTTCCTGCACGCCGACATCGACCGCGAACTCAGCCAGGTGGGAGCCGGCGATAACGGCGGCATCGCCACGCTGCTCGTGCGCCTGGGCGACGCGCTCGTCTCCGGCGGCAGCGGCAGCGGCGGCAGTGAGCGCGGCGGCTCCGTGGAACGGGTGCTCACCCTCTCCCGCGGCAGCTTCGCCGGCGCGCTCACCTCTCTCTCCGAGGTCGGGTCTTCCCTCGCGGAGCACGCCTTCGCGACCGTGCCCTTCCTGGGCGAACCCGTCGCCTCGGTCGATGCCTGGCCGCGGCGGATTGCGACGCAGCGCGGCATCCGTCGCATTCTGCGCGCCGCCGGCACCGTCGACGCGATCCACCTGCGAATGGCCGACATCGGCACGCTGGCCGCCTCCACCGTCGCCCGCGAGCTCGACATTCCGATCGTGTTCACGGTGGCCCCCGACCCGCACAGCGTCATCCACTCCCTCGACAGTTCCGGGGTGCTCACCCGGGCGAACTTCGGCACGGTCGACGAGACCGAGCACTTCTGGTTCCGGGCCCGGCTCGTTCAGCGGCTGGCCGCGGATGCCGCGCACACCGTTCTCTTCCCGAGGCCCGAGCTGCGGCGTGACATGCGCGACCTTGTGGGAATCGATATCCGGCAGCATCCGGAACGCCACTCCGTGATCGCGGAGGGCATCGACCTCGCCGTGATCGAGCGTGCCCTGGCGGATGCCCGACTCGCGGCCGACCCGCCCGCCGCGCACGCGACCGGCGCGACCGGCGTGACCAGCGCGGCGGGCGCGGCGGGCGCAGCGGCGCTAGCCGAACTGGACGACCTGCTCACCACCCTCCCGCCGAGCCGGCGCGGGCTTCCGCTCGCCGTCACCGTCGGACGCCTGCACCGCGTCAAGGGCATGGCTGCCCTGGTTCAGGCGTGGGCTGCGGATGCCGACCTGCGCGCCCGCTGCAACCTGCTCATCCTCGGCGGGGACCTGAATTCTCCCTCCCTCGACGAGAAAAGCCAGCTGGACCAGATGGCCGCGGTCGTCGACCTCGCCAATGCGGCCGACCAGGGCCTACTGCTCGCCGGGCACCGCACCAACGACACCGTGGCGCACTGGCTGGCCGCGGCCCGGTACGGCCGGCCCGGACTGGCGGCCCCCAATGGGGCGTATGTCTGCGCGAGCATGAAGGAAGAATTCGGCATCGCCCTGCTTGAGGCCATGGCGACCGGGCTCACCGTCGTCGCCCCGAATTCCGGCGGCCCGGCCACCTATGTGGAGCACGCAGTGACGGGTTTCCTCGTCGACACCGGCAACCAAACGGCCCTGGCGGGCGGGATCATCGCTGCACTCGAGTTGGCTGCCGGCCCTCTCGGACCTGAGTACGCGGACCGGGCCGGGGAAATGGTGTCGCGTTCCTTCACGATCCAGGCCATGGCTGAGACGCTGACCCGGGTCTACCGCGACGTCGCCGACACGAACGAGTCGGGCGCGTACCTGGTGAGCGTTTCATGACGCTGCTGATCATCAGCCCGGACTACGCCTCCCACCTGTTCCCGCTGGCCACTCTGGGCTCCGCGTGGCTGGAGGCCGGCGAACGCGTCGTGGTGGCCAGCGGTTCGGCCACTGCCGACATCGTGGCCGCGTTCGGATTCGAGCGCATACCCCTGCAACTGGGCCGCGGCTCGAACCCCGGCACGATCCGCGCCGAGGAACAGCCGACGGGCGAGGACGACGCGCTCCGCGGGTTCTTCGACGCCACCCGGCTCGGAATGGTGGAAACGCTCTGTTTCCAGGCCAAGGCACGCAGCAGCGACCTGCTCTGGAACCCGGTGGAGGTGGCCCGCGCGGTACAGCTCATCGTGGCCGAGGTGCAACCCGACCACGTGATCGTCGATCACCTGGCGTTCAGTGCGCGCCTCGCTTTGGTGAGTGCGGGCATCCGTCACGCCGATGTGGTGCTCGGTCACCCGTCGGCGCTGCCCGTGGGCGCGGAGGTCTACGGTTTCCCGCCGGAGTGGCCGCTCGCCTTCGCGCCCGACAGCGACGACCTCGGCGCACTCCTGACGATCTGCGAGAGCGTGCGGGATGCGTTCACCACCCAGTGGAACGACGCCCTGCGGGTTCTCGACCCGGCCGCGCCGCCGAGCCCGGATGCGTTCATGGAGTCCGGAGACATCCTGCTGCTCAATTATCCGGCCGAGCTGCACGACGCCGCACGTGGCGAGTTGCTGCCGGCGCACGCGTTCCTCGGCTCCGCCGTGCGCAACGAGGCCGCCGACGACGAGGTGAACGCCTGGCTCGCCGCCGACAGTGACCGGCCCATCGTCTATGTCAGTTTCGGCAGCTTCCTGTCGGTGCGCGGGGATGTTCTCGCCCGGGTGGCCGAGGCGCTTGCCGCACTCGACGTGCGGGTGGCCGTCGCCACCGGTGCCACCGACCCCGCGGAACTCGGGCCGATCCCCGACTCCTGGCTCGTGCGCGCGTTCCTGCCGCAGGTCACCGTGCTGGCGCGCTCGGCTCTGGCGGTGTCGCACGGCGGCAACAACAGCGTCACCGAGGCGATGACCTCGGGGGTGCCACTGCTGCTGCTGCCCTTCTCCACCGACCAGTTCGCCGGGGCCGCCGCGGTCGAAGCGGCCGGATTCGGGCTGTCCCTCGCGCCCAACACGGCTACGGTTGAGGAGCTTCGGGCCGGAATAGCCGAACTGCTCGCGCTCGACGGGGACGCCCGGCGAAGCCTGGATCGGTTGAGTTCCTCGCTGCAGGGCGGGGCCGGGCCCAAGCGCGCGTACGCGGCGCTGCTGGCGGTGCCGGTCGAGCTGTAGGTTGCGAGTATCCGGGGGGTCAGACGTCGATCGCGTAGACCAGGGATTCCTGCACCATACCGAACCAGTCGTAGATGTCGTTCAGGAACGGTGCCGCGTCGGCGCTCCGCGCCGGCACCCCGTCGGGCCCGATCTCAAGGCGTTCGGCAAGGGTGAGGCGCAGGTCGGTGAGCGTGCGCAGCCAGGACTGCACGTCGTCGGCGTCGAGGTCGATAATCACGGGCGCCTCGGCGGATGCGGCCGCGTCGGCGGTCGCAGGTGGCTCGGCGTCGTTCGGTTCGTCGGCGATGTCGGCGAGCGGTTCCTCGCCGAGCGTCGCAAGCATGCACCGGGCGTTCCGCACCTTGCGCTCGAGCAGGTCATCGGCGGTGAACCGGCGGAATTCCGCGGCGGCCTCGGGGTCATCGGCGTAGGCATCCGGCAGCAGCCGACGCAGGGCCGGGTCACCGGATGTGCCGAGTGCGTGGGTTTCGGCGCCCTCCAGCAGGTCAATCAGCTGGCTCGCGGCCAGGCGCAACAGGCCGATCTCGACGGGTTCGAACCGGGCGGTCACGCTGCCGGCGTTCTCGCTGCCCGTCATGAACTGCATCACGCGTCGGCCTTGGCGAGGGTGGCCCACAGCCCGTAGCCGTGCATGGCTTCGACGTGGCGTTCCATTGCTTCCCGGTTGCCGGAAGCGACGACGGCCTTCCCGTCGTTGTGCACCTGCAGCATGAGGCGCTCGGACTCCAAGGCGGAGATGCCGAAGTAGCTGCGGAACACGTAGGAGACGTAGGACATCAGGTTCACCGGGTCGTCCCAGACGATGGTGATCCAGGGGCGATCGAGGGACACGGCGTCTCGCAGATCGAGTCGTTCGTCAGTCTTCGGCACGGGTTAAGCCTCACACGGAGGGGGGGGCAATTCCAACCCGGTGTGGCCGGTGTCCGGGGGCGTGGTGCGGTGCGGTTTCGGTGCTCAATCGCGCGTGTCGACGTCGAGCCCGGTCTCGAGGTCGGCGCAATCGACCAGCCGGGTGTTGTGAGACTGCAGGTAGGGACGTGCGCCGGTGTCGCCGGTGGCGGAGTCGATGAGCGCGCCCCAGTGTGCTCGCCCGATCACCACCGGGTGTCCCGGACGGGCGTCGAAGCCTGCCTGCCGGAGCGTGAGCGGGCCGACGGGGTTCGCGTCGGCATCCGTGGCACCGGGCACGGTGTCACCGGGCAGGGTGTCGATGGGCAGGGTGCCGATCAGTCGTGCGACCGTGCCGGGCAGCAGACCCGGGATATCGACCGGGACGATCGCCACGGCGACCGGAGCAGGCAGGAGCTCGGTGGCCTGCAGCTCGGTGGCTTGTCGCAGGCCCGCCCGCAGGGACGCGGAGAGTCCCTCTGCCCAGTCTTCAGCCTGCGTGAGGACGACCGACGGGGTCATGCCGAATTGGTGGAGCAGTGCCCGGACTTCTGCGGTTTCGGCGCCGAGCACGACGATCACCGGTGAGCAGCCGGCATCCGTGAGCGTGCGGATCGTGCGCACCAGCCAGGGGATGCCGTCGTCGCCTCGCGCAAGTGCCTTCGGCATGCCGTAACGGGAGCCGGCGCCGGCTGCGAGCACGAGGCCGGCGATTGGTGCGGAGGAAGTGGCCATGCCTGCCATCGTAGGGCGGTGCGGGTGTGGGCACGGGTGTGAAGGTCGGTCGGGCACGGCCCGCACGATTCTCACCTTTTAGTCCATCAACCCCTGACGAATTCGACGGAGATTTTACCGATTTCGCGCCCAAATGGATGCTCGGGGCCGGTTCTAAGCAAAATCTCCGTCGAATTCGTTCGGCCAGGGCGGGATTGAGGGCGGGACTGGAAGGCGGGAGGGCGGCTCAATCGCCGGGCGGCTCAACCACCGGTCGGGGCGAGCACCCGGCGGCCGCGCACGAAGACGCCGGCGATCGCGGGCTGGCGGAGGGCCAGCAGAAGCGCGAAGAGGGTCTGGTCGGTGGCCATCTCCTCGTCGTCGGCCCGGATGCCGCGCTCGAGCACCGTGGCAAGGGGCTCCCAGCGGTCCGGCTCGATCAGGAGGAAGTCGGCGTCCTTGCCCACGTCGAAGTTGCCGAACCGGGCCTCCATGTCGAGTGCGCGCGCGCCGGCCAGGGTGCCGGTGAAGAGCAGGGCGGCCGGATCCAGCGACAGGCCCGCCTCTCCGGGCTCGGAGAGGTGCACCTTGAAACAGTCGTTGAGCACCCGGGAGATAAGCCATTCGTCGCCCGCGCCGACATCCGACCCGATCGCCACATTCACGCCGAACGACGTCGTGCGCAGCCACGGCATGGTGCCCGATCCCAGGAACTGCTGCGACGTGGGGCAGTGCGCCACGCTCGTTCCCGTCTCGGCCAGGCGAGCCAGCTCGCTGTTCTCGCAGTGCACGGCGTGGGCGAGGATGCTGCGCCGCCCCAGCAGGCTCGACCCGCCTCGCGCCGAACCCGGCAGGAAGCGGCCGTCGTAGGTGTCGAGGTAGGTGTCGACCTGGTAGACCGACTTCACGGCCTCGATCTCGCCCGTGCCGGGCCGGTTGTTCTCGTTCAGGTGGCTGTGGAAGTAGACCCCCTGGCCGCGCACCGCGTCGTAGAGCTCGCCGAGCCCCGCCAGGGTCGTGGGGGTGACGGAGAGGCTGAATCGCGGCACCACCGCCACCTGAAGCAGCGCGGTGGCGGCGTCGCCGGTGTCGACCGCGTGCCAGCGGGCGATCTCATCCGTCACAAGCTCCAGGGCCCTGGCCTCGCTCGTGAGCAGCGCCTGCGAGGGCTTCGAACCGACCGTCTGGATTCCGCGTCCGCTGACCAGGCGCAGTCCGGCCCGGTGCGACTCCTCGAACAGGGCGTCCTGCGCGGGAGGGAACGCGGAGCCGAAGACCAGGGCGCTGGTCGTGCCCGCGGCGACGCGGCGACGGGTGAAGTCCCGGGCGATCTGCTCGCCGAACCCGGGGTCGGCCAGGCGAGCCTCGGCCGGGAAGACGCAGTTGTCCAGCCACTCGAGCAGCTGGCCGCCGCCATAGGAATCCGTGGAATAGGTCTGCGGGAAGTGCACGTGGGTGTCGACGAAGCCGGGCAGGATGAAACCGCCCCGGTTGTCGGTGACCGCCAGGGTTTCGTAGACGGCAGGGAGGTCGACGAATGAGCCCACCCAGGCGATCCGGCCCGTGTCGGTGGTCACCAGGACGCCGTCGGGCAGGGACACGAGGTGCCGGTGCGCGGCGGCCACGGTGGGGGAGCCGGCAATGTGGAAGATGTGGCCGCGGTAGACCCGGCTGGACGGTGTCACGTGAGAGCCCGTTCTCTGTTCGTCGTTCTCTTCCACTGGACTCGTTTCCACCGGACTCGTTCAGTGTATTGGGGGTCGTCAGGCTCGACCGCCGCGCGATCAAGTAAACGCTTGCAGCAAACGCTTGCATGAGCGGTACGCGACGGAGTAGCGTCACATCTGTTGTTCTCAGCGCCACCGGGCGCGAGACAGGGGGAGTCACTGTTGACGAAACGCACCGCTACACGCCGCCCGGCCATCCGCCGCATTGTGGCCACGATCGGAGCCGGCGCGATCGTTCTCTCCGGTCTCGCCTTCTCCGAGGTGTCCGCGGCCGCCGCCACCCCGACGGTCGCCCTGGTCGGCAGCCTGCAGAGCGAGTTGGGCTGCACGGAGGACTGGCAGCCGGCCTGCGAGTCCACCGAGCTGGCCCCGACGGGCGTCGACGGGGTCTGGTCCGCCGAGTTCACGGTGCCGGCCGGCAGCTACGACTACAAGGTCGCCCTCAACGACGCGTGGGACGAGACCTACGGGCTGGTCGGTGGCGCCGACAACATCCCGCTGACCATCGCCGGTGAAAGCCGAATGAGCTTCACCTTCGACCTCGGCCGGAAGCGCGTCGGCCTCGAGGTACTCTCCCTGGCCGGTGCCTACTCCGCGGAGGACGAGGCCGTGGCGGCCGCGCCCATCCGCCAGCCCGGCAGCGACGAGCAGTTCTACTTCGTGATGACCGACCGGTTCAAGGACGCCGACCCGGCCAACAACACCGCCGGCCTCGGCGACGACCCACTGGTATCCGGCTACGACCCCGCGAACAAGGGCTTCTACAACGGCGGCGACCTCGCCGGGCTCCGTTCCCAGCTCGACTACATCGAGGGTCTCGGCACGAGCGCCCTCTGGCTCACGCCGTCCTTCAAGAACCGGGCCGTGCAGGGCGAGGGCGCGAACGCGTCCGCGGGCTACCACGGCTACTGGATCACCGACTTCACCCAGATCGACCCGCACCTCGGCACCAACGCCGAGCTCAAGGCGCTCATCGACGACGCGCACGCCCGCGGCATCAAGGTGTACTTCGACATCATCACCAACCACACCGCCGACGTCATCGACAACGAGGAGAAGCAGTACTCCTACATCGACAAGGCGACGTCGCCCTACACGACCGCGGCCGGCGAGCCCTTCGACCCGGCCGACTACGCGGGGACCGACGAATTCCCGACCCTCGACGGGACATCCTTCCCCTACACGCCGTTCGTCGCGGCCGCCGACGCCACGGCCAAGGTGCCGGCCTGGCTGAACGACCCGACGCTTTACCACAACCGGGGAGATTCGACCTTCGAGGGTGAGAGCAACCTCGACGGCGACTTCTCCGGCCTCGACGACCTGATGACCGAGAACCCGGCCGTCGTGAACGGCTTCGTCGACGTATACACGGACTGGGTCGACCTCGGTATCGACGGCTTCCGCATCGACACGGTCAAGCACGTCAACCTGGAGTTCTGGGACACGTGGTCCACGCAGGTGCTCGACTACGCGCACGCCGCGGGCAAGCCCGACTTCTTCATGTTCGGTGAGGTCTACGACGCGGATGCCGCGAAGACGTCCCCGTACGTGCGCAAGACCGACCTCAACTCGGTGCTCGACTTCGGATTCCAGTCGCAGGCGACCAGCTTCGCCGCCGGCAACTCCGCGAAGGGGCTCAGCCAGCTGTTCGCCTCCGACGACCTCTACACGACTCCCGACTCCAACGCCTCCGCGCTGCCGACCTTCCTCGGCAACCACGACATGGGCCGGATCGGCTACTTCCTAAAGAACACCGATGACCCGGTTGCCCGCGACGTGCTCGCCCACGAGCTCATGTTCCTGACCCGCGGCCAGCCGGTGGTCTACTACGGCGACGAGCAGGGTTTCATGGGCGCGGGCGGCGACAAGGACGCCCGCCAGTCGCTGTTCGCCAGCCAGGTGCCCGAGTACGCGAACCAGCCGCTGATCACCGGCGAGACCGCCGGTTCGATCGACCGGTTCGGGACGGATGCGCCGCTCTACAGTCGGATCGCTGAGCTCTCCGCGCTGCGGAGCGACCACCCGGCCCTCGCGACGGGCGCCCAGATCGAGCGCTACGCCGACACCGGGGCCGGCGTCTACGCGTTCAGCCGGGTCGACCGCACGGAGAAGATCGAACACCTCGTCGCCGTCAACAACTCGGCCGCGGCGAAAACCGTGACGATCCCCACCCTCACCACGGGTGCGTCCTACTCGGTGCTGTTCGGCGACACCGCTTCCGCGGTATCCGGCGACACCGGGGATCTGGCCGTCACCGTGCCGGCCCGCGGCTCGGTCGTGCTCGTGGCCGACCGACCCGTCAGCGCTCCGGCCGCGGCCGCCGCGATCACGGTCGCCGCCCCGGCAGCCGGAGCCGGCGTCACCGGCGTCTCACCCGTCGGGGCCACCGTCGACGACGGGACCTGGCAGGAGACCGGCTTCGCCTGGCGGGTCGTGGGTGACACTGCGTGGACCAGCCTCGGCACCGCCGAAGACACCACTCCGCGGGTCTTCCACGACACCGCCGGCCTCGCCACGGGCACCCTGGTCGAATACCGCGCCGTCTCCACGGATGCCGCCGGACAGCGGGCCGCCGCGTCCAGCTTCGCCTCCGTGGGCAACACGGTTTCGCTCGCCGATACCGGCACGCCCGACGCCGCGATCGACCTGGTCACGGTGGCCGGTAGTCACAACTCCGAGATGGGTTGTGCCGGGGACTGGCAGCCCGGCTGTGAGGCCGCGAAACTGACCCTCCGGGCCGACGGCATCTACGCCGGCACCTTCGACCTTCCGGCCGGCGACTACGAGTACAAGATCGCCGTCAACGGCTCCTGGGACCTCAACTACGGTTCCGGCGGGGTTCCCGGCGGCGACAACGTGAGCTACACGACCGACGGCGGCCCGGTCACGTTCTACTTCGACCCGCGCAACAACTTCTTTCAGGGCACGGCCGAGGGCGATATCGTCGTCGCGGCCGGTTCCTTCCAGGAGGAGGCCGGTTGCCCCGGAGATTGGAAACCGGACTGCCTCGCAACCTGGCTGCAGGACGTGGACGGCGACGGCATCCTCACCCTGAGTTCGAACACCCTGCCGACCGGCTCGTACGAGGCGAAGGTCGCGCACAACCTCGGCTGGGACGAGAACTATGGCGCCGACGGCGTGCCGAACGGAGCGAACCTGTCGTTCACGGCCACCGAGGGCAAGGAAACCCTGTTCAGCTACGACCTCGCCGCCCACGTGCTCACGATCACGGTGACCGACCCGCCGCTGGCCGGCACCGGAGCGCAGCGCGCGCGCTGGGTGAGCGAGAAGACCCTCGCCTGGCCGCGTGACCTGTTGCCCGCGAATGCCGACCCGGCCGCGCTCGGTTACACGCTGCACTCCTCGTCGTCCGCCGACCTGGCGGTCGTCGACGGAGCGGTGACCGGCGGTGACACGGTCGCCCTCGAGTACGACCCGGCCGGTCTCTCCGACGCGGAGAAAGCGCGTTTCCCGGCCCTCGCCGGGTCCGTGGCCCTGCGCCCGGTCGGTGTGGACCGGGTGGAGCTGGAACGGCTGCTGACCACCCAGCTGGCGGTGGCCCAGTCCGGCACCGACACCGGCACCGACACCGACGACACCACAGGCATCCTCACCGCGTTCACGGGCGTGCAACTGCCCGGCGTGCTCGACGACCTCTACGCGGATGCCGCAGCGGACCGGACGCTCGGCGTCACCTGGTCCAAGAAGCGGCCCACGATCGCGGTCTGGGCTCCCACGGCGCAGAACGTCGACGCGCTCGTCTGGACGGCGGGCGACACGGCCGACCCGGAGCGCATCGCGTTGACGCGCCAGGATGACGGCACGTGGACCGCGACCGGCGCCAAGAACTGGACCGGTGCATCCTTCGTCTTCGAGGTCACGGTGTTCGCGCCGACGACGGGGAAGATCGAGGTGAACCAGGTCACCGACCCGTACTCGGTCGCCCTGACGCAGAACTCCACCCGGTCGGTGCTCATCGACCTGGCCGATAAGGCTTACCGCCCCAAGGCGTGGGAGAAAGCGAAGGCGCCGGTCATCGAGAAGGCCGTGGACCGGTCGATCTACGAACTGCACGTGCGCGACTTCTCGATCTCCGACGACACCGTGCCGGAAGAGCTCCGCGGCACCTACGGCGCGTTCGGGGTCGACAGCGCGGGAACCCGGCATCTGTCCGAGCTGGCGGCTGCCGGGCTCAACACCGTGCACCTGCTGCCGACCTTCGACATCGCCACGATCCAGGAAGACCGCGCCCTCCAGGCCGTTCCGGCCTGCGACCTGGCCTCCTTCGGACCGGCCTCGCCGGGCCAGCAGGCGTGCATCCAGGCGATCAGGGACCAGGATGGCTTCAACTGGGGCTACGACCCGTTCCACTTCTCGGCGCCGGAGGGGTCCTACGCGGTGAACGCCCACGGCGGCGCCCGGGTGGCCGAGTTCCGCGGCATGGTGGGGGCCCTGCACGAGGACGGCCTGCAGGTCGTACTCGACGAGGTGTTCAACCACACCGCGCAGAGCGGCCAGGGGGAGAAATCGGTGCTCGACCAGGTCGTGCCCGGTTACTACCACCGTCTCAACCCGCAAGGCTCCGTCGAGACCTCCACCTGCTGCCAGAACATCGCCACCGAGCACGAACTGGCCCAGAAGCTCATGGTCGACTCCGTCGTGCTCTGGGCGAAGGAGTACCGCGTGGACGGGTTCCGGTTCGACCTGATGGGCCACCACTCGAAGGCCAACCTGCTGGCCGTGCGGGATGCCCTTGACGCGCTCACCCTGAAAAAGGACGGCGTGAACGGCCAGGCGATCTACCTCTACGGTGAGGGCTGGAACTTCGGCGAGGTCGCGAACAACGCCCTGTTCGAGCAGGCGACGCAGGGCCAGCTGGGCGGAACCGGCATCGGCACGTTCAACGACCGGCTGCGCGACGCGGTGCATGGCGGCAGCCCCGTCGACGGCAGCACCGTGCAGCAGCAGGGCTTCGGCACCGGGCTCGGCACCGATCCCAACGGCGTGGCGATCAACGGCACCCCCGAGCAGGCGCTCGCCCGGCTCGGGCAGGCCAGCGACCTGGTGCGGCTCGGCCTGGCCGCGAACCTGCGCGACTTCAGCTTCGTCACCAGCGACGGCACGGTGAAGCGCGGCGACGAACTCGACTACAACGGGTCGCCGGCCGGGTATGCGGACCAGCCGGACGAGGTGATCAACTACGTCGACGCGCACGACAACGAGACGCTCTACGACCTGCTCGCCCTCAAGCTGCCGGCCGACACCGGGATGAGTGACCGGGTGCGCATGAACACCCTGTCTCTTGCCACCGCGACCCTGTCGCAGGCGCCATCGCTCTGGCACGCCGGAACCGACCTGCTGCGCTCGAAGTCGCTCGACCGCGACAGCTACAACTCGGGCGACTGGTTCAACCGCATCGACTGGACCGGCCAGACCAGCAACTTCGGCGTCGGTCTGCCGTCAGCGGCCGCCAACGAGGACAAGTGGGCCATCATGCGCCCGCTGCTCGAGGACCCGGCCCTCAAGCCGACGCCGGACGACATCAGCTTCGCGTCGGCCCAGGCCCAGGACCTGCTGCGCCTCAAGCAGTCGACCGAACTGTTCCGGCTCGGCGATGCGAAGCTGATCAACCAGAAGCTGACCTTCCCGGCCAGCGGACCGGACGCCACCCCCGGCGTCATCGCGATGAGCGTCGACGACACGGTGGGAGGCGACGTCGACAAGAAACTGGACGGCCTGCTGGTGCTCTTCAACGCCAGCCCCGAACCTCAGACGGTTCTGCTCAGCGAGTTGGCCCGGCGCGGCTACGCCCTCAGCGGCATCCAGGCCGCCGGGATGGATGCGCTCGTCAAGTCGACGACCTGGGACGCGGCGACCGGCACGGTAACGGTTCCCGCCCGCACGGTCGCGGTGCTCGTCGACGCGCAGGAGCGGACGGCGAAGAAGCGGTAACCCGCGGATCGCACCCCGTTCAGGAGCGAACGGGGTGCAGCAGCCGCCAGATCCGGTCGCGCGACATCGGCAGTTCGGTGGGACGGATGCCGATGGCGTCGCGCACCGCGTTCGCCAGGGCGGGTGCCACCGGGTTGTAGGGCGACTCGCTCATCGACTTCGCCCCGAACGGGCCGAGCACGTCGCTCGTGTCCGCGAAGTACACCTCGGTCACGGGCAGGTCGGCGAGCTGCGGGATGTGGTAATTCCGCAGCACGCTCGTGGTCACGGTGCCCGCCCCGTCGAGGATGACCTCCTCGTAGAGCGCGGTGCCGATCGCCTGCGCGACCCCACCCTCGATCTGGCCGCGGCACTGCTCCGGGTTCATCACGACCCCGGCATCCGCCGCCTGGATCGACTGCAGAATGCGCACCTCGCCGGTCTGCGTGTTCACGGCCACCCGGAACGCGTGCACGTTGAACGCCACCGAGCGGCGGGCGCCGTCTTCGGCGCCGACACCGCGGAGAGCGGAGGCCCCGGGCGCGGATGCCCCGGTTACGGATGCCTGCCCGGCCAGTTCGGCCAGCGTCACGAACACCGCTCCGCTGCGCAGCCCGTCGGGTTCCAGGGTCCAGGCGGCGGCGGGGATCTCCGGGTGCCTCTCCGTGGCGGCGGACCGCAGCGTGTCGGCCAGGTCGTTCGCCGCCGCGAGCACGGCCTTGCCGGCGATGACGACGCCCGCGGAGCCGAACGCGCCGGTGTCGTAGCCGATGGCATCCGTGTCGGACTGCAGGATCTCGATCCGGTCGGGAGTCGTGTGCAGGGCCGTGGCGGTGAGCTGCGCGTGCACCGTGGTGGTGCCGTTGCCGAACTCGGCCGTGCCGACGCGGACGGTGTAGCGGGTGGGGGATTCGAGGACCGCGTTTTCGAGGGTGACCGAGGCCTGCGCGTAGTGCCCGCGCGGCGGGGTGGTCGCAATCATGGCGGTGGCCATGCCCTCGCCGGTCTTCCAGTGCTCGCCGAGCGGCACGGTGGCGCCGTTGCCGCGGGCCAGGGCCGTCTGGGCCAGGTCGAAGCACTGGTCGAGTCCGTAGCTGCCGAAGATGAGGTCCTCGCCCTCCACGTGGGTGACCACGAGCGGGTCGTTCGGGCCGACCGAGTTTCGCCGGCGCAGGTCGAACGGGTTGATGCCGACGGTGCGGGCGAGCTCGTCGAGTGCGGACTCGACGCCGAAGATCACCTGGCCGAGGCCGTAGCCGCGGAAGGCGCCCGAGGGGAGATTGTTCGTGTAGACGCTTCGGGCATCCACCCGCTTGTTGGGCACCCGATAGAGGCTGACCGACTCGGAGCTGCCGTGGAACATCACCCCGGGGCCGTGGTTGCCATAGGCGCCGGTGTCGGCGAGCACACCCAGCTTCAGTGCGGTGAGGCGGCCGGCGTCGTCGGCGCCGAGGGTGACGTCGATGCGCATGGGGTGACGGGCCGGGGAGAGGGTGAACTCGTCGGAACGGCTGAACTCGTATTGCACGGGGCGCCCGGTCTTCAGCACCGCGAGCGCGACGATGTCCTCGGTCAAAATTTCCTGCTTGCCGCCGAAGCCGCCGCCGACCCGGGCTGTGAACACGCGCAGCCGCCCTGGGTCGAGGGCGAACAGGCGGCAGATCTCGCGGTGCACCAGGAACGGCACCTGGGAACTGGTGCGCAGGATGAGCCGGTCGCCGCCTGCCGATGCGTCTGCCGTGCCGGGCTCCAGCCAGCCGATGGTGGCGTGCGTCTCCAAATGGGTATGCGCCACCCGTTGGGTCTGCCAGGTTCCGCTCACGCTGTGGGCGGCGCCGGCCAGGCCGGCCGCGATGTCGCCGTATTCGCCGTGCAGCTCGGCCACCAGGTTGCGGGTCGGGTCGGCCAGCCGGCTCGCGGTGGCATCCTTGTCGCCGTGCACCAGGGGAGCGCCGGGCAGGAGAGCGGCGTGCGGGTCGAAGACGGCCGGGAGCGTCTCGTAGTCGATCTCGATCAGGCGGCAGGCGGCCTCGGCGATGGCGAGGGTGTCGGCGACGACGGCCGCGACGCGCTGGCCGCGGAACCGCACGACCGAATCGAGCACGAGGGTGTCGTCGGGGTCGTCGAGGCGGTCCTCGTGCCGGGCGGTGGAGAACAGGGTGGCCGGGGAGTCGGCGTGGGTGAGCACGGCGTGCACCCCGGGCAGGGCCGCGGCTGCCTCGGTTTGGATTGAACGGATGCGCGCGTGCGCCTGCGTGCTCTGCAGCACGCTGAGGTGCAGGAGGCCGGGCACCGTGACGTCGAGGGTGTACGGCTCCTGCCCGCTGACCACGCGTTCGCTGGCCGGGGCCGCCAGGGAGGTGCCGACCGTGCCGGGGCGCGGTCCGGTCTGGACGACCGGGCCCAGGCCGGTGCGTGCCGGTGCGTCGGTGCGACAGGAGCCGTCTGACCTGGCTGAGCCGTTGACGGGGGTGTGGCTGCCGCGGATGGCGTCCTCGATGGCGCGGTAGCCGGTACAGCGGCACAGGTTGCCCTTGAGCAGGCGGGGGAGGTCGTCAAGGTCGGTCTCGGTCAGGGCGGACGCGGTCACGATCATGCCGGCGGTGCAGAACCCGCATTGGAACCCGGCGGCGTCGACGAAGCGCTGCTGGATCGGGGCCAGATCACCGGGCAGGCCGAGCCCGGCCACGGTCGTGACCTCTGTGCCCTCGGCCCGGAACGCCGGGTAGATGCAGGAGTGCACCGGAGTGCCGTCGACCAGCACGGAGCAGGCGCCGCAGTCGCCGGTGTCGCAGCCCTTCTTGACTTCGAAGTGCTCCTGGTCGCGGATGAAGGAGCGTAGGCACTGCCCGGGGGCAGGGGAGGCGTCGACGGGTTCGCCGTTGATCTGGAATCTCATGAGCGGTCTCCGTCCCGGGGTGCCGCCTGGTCTCGCGCGGCCGGTTCGGGTTCTTGTCTCGGTTCGGGCTGCTGTTCCAGCTCTGCTCGGATCTCCTCGCCGAGCACGCCGCTCACGGCGCGGCGCCAGTCGGCGGCGCCGTGGGCATCCGTGAACCAGCAGTCGATGGCGGCGATGTCCTGGGCGAGTGTGCCCGCGTCGGGCAGGGAATCGTAGCGCAGTTGCACCGGACGCACAGTGCCGGCGGTGACGGTGAGCACGAAGCGGCCGGTGCCGTCGCTGGCGTCGCGGGCGGTCGTGTCGTCGCTGTCGGAGAGGTCGGCGCGGTCGAGCCGGCCGATCAGCACGGCGCCGGAGCGGCCGAGTGGGGAGAGGGCGATCTTGCGGTATGCGGTGCGGGCCGCCAGCGAAGAGGTCGGCACGTGGATGGACCGCAGCACATCGCCGGTGCGGAGCGCGTTGGTGGTGTTGCCGGTGACGAAGGACGCTGCGGGCATCCGTTCGTCGCTGCCGTCACGACGCCAGATCAGCACCTCCGCGTCGAGGGCGGCAGCCAGGCTGGTCATCGGGCCGGCCGGCAGGGAGGCGCAGAGGTTGCCGCCGACGGTGGCGACGTTCCAGATCTTGAATGAGCCGTAGAGGGCGGTGCAGCACTGGTAGATCAGCGGATGCGCGGTCCAGCCGGGGGCGGCCGCCAGCCGGGAGAGTTCGGCGATGGTGCAGGTGGCGGCGATGACGAGGCCGGGGGTGGTGCCGGTGGCGCGCTCGCCGGTGTGGGCATCCGTGCCGGTGACGGCACCTGGGCCGGTGTCCGGGGTGCCGGCATCCGTCGTCAGGGTCAGAGCGGGCCAGCCCAGGGTCTGCAGGTCGACCAGCCCGGTGAGGTGCGTCTGCGGGTCGGCGAACAGGTCGGAGCCGCCCGCGAGCGGGGCCACCTGGGCGTCGAGGAGCGCGAGATCGCCCCGGTGACGGGCGGGGGTGATCGTGAACACGGTGTTGAGGTCCATCGTTTCCCTCACTCGACCGCTCTGGTGCAGGTCGACACCCTGAATTATCCACTCGCCCGTGTCGCCTCGCGAGTCGACGCGCTCGCTCGCGGCATCCTCACGGCGAGCCACCCTGTTTTCGCGCAGGGCACGGGTGCGCGGAAGGGCGGGGGCGAACCAATTCGACGGAGATTTTGAGCCAAAAGCGGATTTTAGGCGCGTTTTGCGCCGATTTGACCAGAATCTCCGTCGAATACGTTCGGGCCGGAGCCAGTGGGGCTAGTGGAGCCAGAGGGGTTAGTGGGGCTACCAGAGGGGTTAGTGGGGCTAGTGGAGCCACAGGGTTAGTGGAGCCAGAGGGGCCAGTGGGGCCAGTGGGGCCAGTCCAGCTAGTGGTCCACACCGTGGAGCTGGTCGAGGATGTGGTCGAGCACGTCGGCGAGGAGACCCAGTCCATCCTTCACGCCGTTGGGGGAGCCGGGGAGGTTGATCACCAGGGTGCGCCCGCGGGCGATCCCGGCGTGACCGCGCGAGATGACGGCCAGAGGGGTGGATGCGGCGCCGCGGCGGCGGAATTCCTCCATCAGCCCGGGGAGCAGCCGGTCGAGGTGCGGGAGGGTCTGCTCGGGGGTGAGGTCGTGGGGGCTGACGCCCGTGCCGCCCGTGGTGATCACAAGGTCGATGCCAGCGTCGAGGGCCTCGATCAGGGCAGCGCCGACCGGGGCGCCGTCGGGCACGACGCGGCGCTCGCCGAGCGTGAAGCCGCGCTCTCGCAGCCAGGCATCGAGGACGGGGCCGGTGCGGTCCGGGTAGACCCCGGCCGCGGCGCGGGTGGAGGCGACGATGACCTGCGCGCGGCGCGGTGCGCGCGGTGCGCGTGGTTCGGTGGGTTCGGTGGGTTCGGACGGAGTCGACGGAAGGTTCGCTGTGGCGGTCACGCGCTCCATCCTGCCCCACTGCGGCAGCCGCGTTCACGCCCCTCCCGGTGTCTATTCCGCAGATGCGGTAATAAGATGCTCAATATGTCTCAGATACGGATTAAGGAAGCCGCCGGATACCTCGGGGTCAGCGACGACACCCTGCGGCGCTGGATCGACAATGGGGCGCTCGCCGCGAGCACCGACGACGCCGGACGCATGGTCGTCGACGGATCCGACCTGGCCCATCTGGCCCGGGAGACCGCGCTGGCCCGAGAGGACGCGCTGTCGCCCGCGGATCCGTCCACGACGGCGAGCTCGGCCCGCAACCGTTTCGTCGGGCTGGTCACCCGCGTGGTGAGCGATCCGGTGATGAGCCAGGTCGAGCTGCAGTGCGGCCCCCACCGGGTGGTGTCCCTGATGAGCACCGAGGCCGTGCGTGACCTCGGCCTGGTGCCGGGGTCGGTGGCCGTGGCCGTGGTCAAGGCCACCACCGTGATCGTCGAAACCCCGAAGGGCCAGTCGTGACCCGATTGTGGAGCGTGCGCGTCGCGGTCGGGCTGGCGGCGGCATCCGTCGTGCTGGCCGGCTGCGCAGGAACGGCCGGGGCCTCGTCGGGGGCAACCGGGGCGTCTACGGAGCAGGGCAAGACGCTCACCGTGTTCGCCGCGGCATCCCTCACCGAGACCTTCACCGAGCTGGCCGACCGGTTCGAGGCCGTCCATCCCGGTGTAACGGTCGCGCTCAACTTCGGGGGATCGGCCGACCTCGTTACCCAGATCCGGGAGGGCGCCCCTGCCGATGTGTTCGCGGCGGCGGACGCCAGGACCATGGCCAAGCTCAGCGGCGACGGCCTCCTCGACGGCGTCCCGGTGGTCTTCGCCACCAACACCCTCATGATCGCCGTGCCCGCCGACAACCCGGCCGGCATCGATTCCTTCGCCGACCTCGCCGCGCCGAATGTGGACGTAGTGGTCTGCGCGCCGCAGGTGCCGTGCGGCACCGCGCTGCCGGCCCTCGAGGCGGCGGCCGGCGTCCGGCTCGCGCCGGTGAGCGAAGAGAACGCCGTCACCGGCGTGCTCGGCAAGGTCACATCGGGCGACGCGGATGCCGGGCTCGTCTATGTGACCGACGTCACCTCCGCCGGCGACGCGGTTCTCGGCATCCCGGTGCCGGAGGCAGATCAGGCCGTGAATGAATACCCGATCGCCGTCGTGGCGGGCAGTGAGCAGGCGCTGCTCGGGGCAGCCTTCACCCGGTTCGTGACCGGAGCGACCGGTCAGACCGTGCTTGGGGCGGCCGGTTTTGGCGCGCCGTGAGGTGGTGGTGAGTCGCTCCGACTCCCACACCGGCCCCCACGACGGCCGGGTCACCCTCGGCGTGCCCCGCTGGACCCTCCTCGTGGCTGCCCTCGGCGTCCTGTTCATCGTGCTGCCGATCGTGGGCATGACCCTGCGCGTTGACTGGTCCCGGTTCGGTGCGCTCGTGACCTCCGAAGCGGCGGTCGCGGCGCTGCTGCTCAGCCTGCGCACCGCCATGATGAGCACCGTGCTCTGCCTGCTGTTCGGCGTGCCGATGGCTCTCGGCCTGGCCCGCAGCCGGTTTCCCGGACAACGCCTCGTGCGCGCCGTCGTTCTGCTGCCGCTCGTGCTGCCGCCCGTTGTGGGCGGTATCGCCCTGCTGTCGACCTTCGGGCGCCGCGGCCTGCTCGGCGAGACTTTCGAGGTGCTCGGCATCCAGATCGCGTTCTCGACCACCGCCGTCGTGCTCGCGCAGACCTTCGTGGCGCTGCCGTTCCTGGTGCTGAGCGTGGAGGCGACCCTGCGGGCCTCCGGCGCGCGCTTCGAGGCGGTCGCCGCCACGCTCGGCGCCACCCCCGGCACGGTCTTCCGGCGGGTGACGCTACCGCTGGTGCTGCCCGGTCTGCTCTCCGGCGCGGTGCTCGCGTTCGCGCGCGCGCTCGGTGAGTTCGGGGCGACCCTCACGTTCGCCGGCAGCCTGCAGGGGGTCACCCGCACGCTGCCGCTCGAGATCTACCTACAGCGGGAAACGGATGCGGATGCGGCCGTCGCCCTGGCTCTCCTCCTCGTGGCCGTCGCCCTGATCGTGATGGTCGCCACCCACCGGCCGCGCGGACTCTCGTGACCTTCGAACTGGCCGCCGTGATGCGCCGGCGCGGACTGGAGGTCGCCTTCACCGTGTCGCCGGGCGAGACGGTGGCGCTGCTCGGCTCCAACGGGGCCGGCAAGTCCACCATCGTCGAGCTCTGCGCGGGTCTGCTGCGGCCCGATTCGGGTCGGGCCACCCTCGACGGGCAGGTCTTCTTCGATCTGGCGGCCGGCGGTGCAGACCGTGCCGGCGGTGCAGACCGTGCCGATGGTAGGCGGCCGGGCATCTTCACACCGCCGCACGCCCGACGCACGGTGCTGCTCGCCCAGGAGCCGCTGCTCTTCCCGCACCTGAACGTGCGCGACAATGTGGCGTTCGGGCCGCGCAGCGCGGGGGAATCCCGGGCTGCGTCACGACTTCTCGCCGACGAGTGGCTCGCCGCCGCCGAGGTGTCCGACTTCGCCGACCGGCGGCCCGGGATGCTGTCCGGCGGCCAGGCCCAGCGGGTCGCGGTGGCCCGGGCTCTCGCGGCCAGTCCGCGGCTGCTGCTGCTCGACGAGCCCATGACCGCGCTGGATGTGGCGGCGGTGCCCGCCCAGCGCCAGTTGCTGCACCGGGTACTGCTCGATCGGTCCGTCATCCTGGTCACCCACGACCCGCTCGACGCCCTCGCGCTGGCCGACCGGGTGATTGTGCTGCAGGGCGGGCGCATCATCGAGGAGGGGCCGACCCGTTCGGTGTTCGCGCACCCGCAGGCCGAGTTCACCCGGGCCCTGACGTTCGGGCTCGACCTGTCTGCCTCGCCGTGACACCCCTGTCAGAGTTCGGTGTGCATTGCCCGGGGGAGGGAATACGCTGGATGATATGACGTCTTCCGCTTCACCGTCCACCCGTGCGATGGCTCGCCCGCTGACGGACGAGGAAGTCGACCGCATCCGCAACGACTTCCCGATCCTCGATCAACTGGTCAATGGGCATCCGCTCAATTACCTCGACTCGGGCGCTACCTCGCAGAACCCGCTCAGCGTCATGGAGGCCGAGCAGGAGTTCTACGAGCAGCGCAATGCAGCCGTGCACCGCGGGGCCCACACGCTCGCGTTCGGAGCCACCGAGACGTTCGAGGCAGCCCGGGCGACCGTGGCCGCGTTCATCGGGGCGAAGGCCGACGAGATCGTCTGGACGTCGAACGCGACCGAGGGCATCAACCTCGTCGCCTACGCCTTTTCCAACGCGTCGCTCGGCCTCGGCGGCCCCGCGGCGACACGATTCTCACTCGGCGCCGGCGACGAGATCGTCGTCACCGAGATGGAGCACCACGCCAACCTGATTCCGTGGCAGCAGCTCGCGTTGCGTACTGGCGCGACCCTGCGGTTCATCCCGGTTCTAGATGACGGCACGCTCGACCTGGCCGCGGCGGCGGGAGTCATCGGAGCCCGCACCCGCCTGCTCGCGCTCACGCACGCCTCCAACGTGGTGGGCACGATCAACCCGGTCGCCGAGCTCGTAGCTCTGTCCCGCTCGGTGGGCGCGCTGGTGCTGCTGGACGCCTGCCAGTCGGTGCCGCATCTTCCTGTGGATGTCGCCGCCCTCGACGTGGACTTCGCCGTCTTCTCCGGGCACAAGATGCTCGGCCCGACCGGCATCGGTGTGCTCTACGGCAAGGCCGAGCTGCTCGCGGGCATGCCGCCGTTCCTCACCGGCGGATCCATGATCACCACCGTGGACATGCACACCGCCGAGTTCCTCGCCCCGCCGCAGCGGTTCGAGGCCGGTACCCAGCGCATCTCCCAGGCGATCGCCCTGGCCGCCGCGGTGGAGTACCTGACCGAGACCGGGATGGAACGCATCGCCGCGCGCGAGGCCGAACTGGGGCAGCGCCTCGTGGCTGGGCTCGTCGGCATCCCCGGGGTGCGTCTGCTCGGGCCGCCGGCCGGAGTCGACCGCATTGGTCTGGCCAGTTTCGACCTGGCCGGGGTGCACGCCCACGATGTCGGTCAGTACCTCGACGAGGCCGGTATCGCGGTGCGCGTCGGGCACCATTGCGCCCAGCCGCTGCACCGCCGGCTCGGCGTGACCGCGTCGACGCGGGCGAGCACCTACCTGTACACGACCACCGACGAGGTGGACCGGTTCCTGGCGACCCTGGCCGAGGTTGCCCCGTTCTTCGGAGTGAAGTCATGACCCAAAGTGCCATGCAGCAGCTCTACCAGCAGATCATCCTCGACCACGCCAAGTCCCGGAACGGTGCCTCGGCGGAGGGGCTGCCACCGCTCGAGGCAGCCGGGACTGCTGCCGGTGCTTCTCTTGGCGCTGCTTCTCCTGCCGGTGCGGGTTCCGGGTCGCGCGTGACGGAGTCGCACCAGGTGAACACGACCTGCGGGGACGAGGTAACCGTGCGCATCGGCCTGCGTGCCGGTGAATCCGGCGGCTCGCCCGCGTCGGCCGGCGAGCCTGCCGACGATGTCGTGATCGAGGAGTTCGCCTGGGCCGGCGACGGATGCTCGATTTCGATGGCCTCGGCATCCGTGCTGCACGACATCGTGCGGGGCGAGAACGTCGCCACCGCGCGGGCCGTGCTGAATACCTTCCGCGAGATGCTGCGCTCGCGCGGCACGATCGAGCCCGACGAGGAGGTGCTCGGTGACGCTGCCGCCTTCGCCGGCGTCTCCCGCTACCCGGCCCGCGTCAAGTGCGCGATGCTGCCGTGGGTGGCGTTCGAGGCGGCTCTGCTCGCGGGGTAGGGCTCGTGTAGGGCTTGTGTAGGGCTTGTGTAGGTCTGCGCAGGGATCGCGCAGGCTCGGAGGCTAGGGTGGTCGGAGGCCGCGCGACGCGGCTCCGGACGACGGTTCAGTACCCGGCACGCGACAAGACTGGCCACGGGAGCTGTTGTCATGTCGTGGATCATCCTTATTGTGTCCGGGGTTCTGGAAGCCGTTTGGGCCACGGCGCTCGGTAAGTCGGACGGGTTCACCCGACTGTGGCCATCCGTCGTGTTCGCGGTGGCACTCGTGCTCAGCATGGGCGGGCTGGCCTTTGCCATGCGGGACATCTCGACCGGGACCGCGTATGCCGTCTGGGTCGGGATCGGCGCGGCGCTCACCGTGCTCTACGCCATGGTCTTCGGCGCCGAGCCGGCCTCCCTGCTGAAGATTGTGCTCATCCTCGGCCTGGTGGGGTGCGTCGTCGGGTTGAAATTCGTCGACGCCGCGCACTGAGTCGGTCGCTGAGCGCGTCCGACGCTGCGAGCATCAGGGCATCAAAACGGTGGAACATCAGAACGGTGGCGGCTCGTCCGCTTCGGGTGGCCGAGACCTCGCGTCAGATGAAGGCCTCGGCGGCGGCCCCGGATGCGGCCCCGGCTTCGGTCGACGCTCCGGCGCACGGATGATCGTGGCCGGCTCACTGATGAACGTGCGCCCGGTCGGCGATGTCCACTTCAGCGTGCCGTCCGACAGGTGCATGTAGGTCCACCGGGTCTCTGACTTCAGCGCATGGTCGGCCGGACACAGATGCGCCAGGTTGTCGTGCTCCGTCAGCCCGTCGAACTGCCAGTCGAGGGTGTGGTCGATGTCGCACTGTGTCGCCGCCCGGCGGCAGCCCGGCCACCGGCAGGTTTCGTCTCGCACCCGGAGGTACCGTCGCAGTTCCTTCGGCACCTTGTAGCGGGTGCGCCCGACCGAGAGCATCACTCCCGTCTCCGGGTGGATCAGGACTCGGATGAAGCCGGGTGCCCGAGCCGCGATCTCGCGTGCGGTGTCGGGGTCGATCGGTCCGTATCCCTCGAGGTGCCCGGGTTCCTCGGAGTGGCCGAGGAGCGTCATCACCGGAACGGTCACGTGCACCGAGCCCCGGATTCCCTTGCCCACCCCGGAGGCGGTGACCCCGTCGAGGATGAAATCTTCGAAGACGTCCGCCCGCAGCTGCGTCAACGCGCGGGTCTCGTTCGGGCCCTGCAGGCTCATCCCCATCACGGTGAGGCGGTCGTACCCGGCCTTCACCTTCTCCGCCGAGTCGAACCAGTACAGCGACGCCATCCCGTCAGGCTCCGGCTCGAAGACCACCTTGCGGTCGGCCACCGATTTCTGGTGCCGGGCTGTGATCGACTCCGGGTGCTGCCGTTCCCGCATGACGCGTGCCTTGTACTTCAGGTTGGCCACGGTCAGGTGCGGAGCGGATTTCAACAGCGCCTCTTCGAACCCGGCCAGTGCCTCGGCGGGGAGTGACCAGGCCTGGTTCATGATCGCCTGCGCGTGCCGGTACGTGATCGACCCGTCCTGCAGCGCGGCCCGGGTGGCGGGCAGCTCATTCATCAGGGTCTGGCTTTCGGCGATCAGGGTCTCGGTCGAGCGCACCGGCAGCCGCAGGGTGCACGCCAGCTCGGTGACGAACTCCCGTTTGGCGACCATGGCGGCATCCCACCGGGCACGAGGCACCCCGGCCGTGACCCCGGATATGGCCGGAGGACCTTCCCGAGCCTTGTCTTTGGCTGCCTGGACCGCGTCCAGGGCCAGTACCTCGGCGAACCGGCGGGCCTGATCGACCTGCTCGGCCAGGCGGGCGTCGACCCGGGCGGACTCCGCCTGCGTCTCCCGGATCGCATCGAAGTGACGACCCAGGCGTTCTAGCTGCTCACGGTAGGAGGGCTTCATGAGTCACACGTTACGGGCGGCCACTGACATTCGTGGGGCCAGATCGGCACCCGTCAGTACCCTGTGGATAACCTGATCGCACCCGTATTGTGGAGGAGTAGAGCAATGCGCCCAGGGCCCGCTGCGGGCATCCGCTACTGGGCCGGCGGCACGCATCCGTTGTCACGTAAACGCGGAGATTTCTGGCAAAACACCGGTTGTGGTCGCCGGTTGCCCGGCGTGTCGCGAGAATCTCCGAGGTCAGCGAATTCGACCGCGACGGATGCCCCGGCGAACCTCTGGAGGTCGACGCACCGGGTCTCGACAAGCTCGACCACCGGGCCGACCACCGGGCCGACCACCGGGCCGACCACCGGGCCGACCACCGGGCCGACCACCGGGGCTGGCCACCGAAAACGGCTCTTCACTCGGGCGGGCCTTCGGCGTATGTTTGAGGTGGAAAAAGCGAAAAGTCAACGCCCGCCGGGGTGGTCAACCTACCCCTGCTGGGCGAGGAGTTCCGGCCACGATTCGCGCTCACCGCTTCACCGACAGTCGGCTCTCCGCCTCGGAAGCACGCCCTGATCGACATCCAGTGCGGCGCGGGATGCCCGATACGCGGCGGCTTCAACGTCTACCCCTCCACACGCGCCACGAATCACCTGCACCACCAAGGAGGCGTTTCACAATGATGAAAGAACTGCACACCGTGTTACCGGCGGCGGAACTCAAACGAGCCCAGTCGTTCTACCACGACGCGCTTGTCCTCGACCCCGACGAAACCAACGAGGGAGTCCTCGTGTATCACGTCGGGTCGGGATCGGTCTTCGAGATCTACGAGACCAGTAACGCCGGCACGGCCCAGAACGCCCAGATGGGCTGGATCACGGATGACCTCGACACCGAGATGAGCACGCTCCGCGAACGCGGAGTCGTCTTCGAGGAATTCGACATCCCCGGCATGAAGACGGTGAACGGGGTCGTCACGGCCGAAGACATAAAATCGGCCTGGTTCCGCGACACCGAAGGCAACTTCATCTGCATCTCGCAGACGATCTAGCCACCCCAGTCACCCCACTCACCGATCCCGGGCGGCGCGGAGGCGCCGCCCGGTCCCTCGCTTGGCCGTCATGCTCGGCGCGTGCTCGGCGCGTGCTCAGTGCGTGCCCGGCGCATGCTCGGCGCGTGCCCGGTGCGTGCTCGGCGCGTGCCCGGTGCGTGCCCGGCGCGTGCCCGGTGCGTGCTCGGCGCGTGCTTAGTGCGCGCCCAGCCGGTGTGCCAACTCGCGAAGAACCACGGCCAGGCGGTCGCCGAAACCCTGCGGGACCTGCTGCGGCAGGGCATCCGTCGGCCACCAGGCGACGTCTTCGCTCTCGTGGCTCGTCACGGGCATCGCATCGGCCCGTGCGACAGCCGCGAAACCGATGTCCCAGTGCGTGGTGCAGCGCCCGAACCGCGAACTGAGCGCGTGCCGGTGCACGTCGACCGGCAACGGGTCGCCGGTCCCGGCGACGAGTCGGCCGTCGAGAGGACTGAGTTCGGCGATGCCGCCCTCTTCGCGGGCCTCGCGCAGGGCGGCCGCGGCCACGGAGAGGTCGGATGCCTCGATGTGCCCGCCGAGTTGCACCCAGAACCGGCCCTTTTTGTGGAAGCAGAGGAGCACGCGACTCAGGTCCGGAGTGAAGACGAAGCAACTCGCGGTCAGATGCTCGGCGCCGCTGTCGCGGTCGAGCGCAGAACCGCGGCCCGCCCGCACGAAGTCGATATATTCGCTTCGCAACCGGGCCTGGGCCGGGTCGACCGGCATCCAGCCGGCCAGGAGCGTCTCAACGTCGAGTGCTGCGGGGAGGTGGTCTGCGCCGGAATGCAGATCGATGCCCTGGGTCATATCCGAAGGCTATCCGCCGGGCGACACCCAGCGGTGCAGCCACTCGGTCGTCAAGCCGGCAGGGTGAGCCGTCCGCTCAGGCCGAGTGGGCGCCCAGCTCGGCGCGGAGCGGCCAGTCCTGGCCATCGAGGATGATCTGCGCCGAGCGACCGGTGGCGGCATTGACGACGATCGGCGCCATCAGGTTCACGGTCGTTCCGTCCTCGCCGGGGTTCGTCACCACGAGCAGCAGCGCGTCATCCGGCCCGGTCAGGTCGAGCGATGCCGCGTGCTCGTCGCTGATCACGGGGGAGTAGTCGGGCAAGTAGACGGATGCGTCGAGCACGAACAGACGGGTTCGCTGGTCCTCTGCGGACTGCAGCGAGAACAGGCCGTCGGCGCCGGGAATCTCGGTCAGGCTGAACTCGGTCAGCGGGTCCAGCCCGGGCGGCGGGGACACGAAGCTCAGGGCGGCGGTCACGGTGCCGGCGGTCGAAACGGCGCTCATCGGAGGAAGTCCATCAGCGTCGGCTGGAGCACCCGGGCGGTGACCGACAGGGCCGCCTGGTAGGTGACCTCCTGCAGTTTCAGGTCGAGGATGGCCTGGCCGAGGTCGACATCCTCGATTCCGGCCCGCTGGGCCTCGAGATTTCCCTTGTGCTGCACGAGTGCTTCCCCGGCTTTCTGGATCTGGGCCTGACGCACACCGACATCGGTCTGCGCCGTGAGCACGGTCTTCATTGCCAAGTCTATGGCTGTGAGGTGGGCACCCACGTTCGTGCCGGTGCGCAAGTCGTCGGCGATGGTGCCGATCAGAGCAAAAATCGAATTCGAAGCCGTGCCGAAGATGGCGGCGCCGTCGGCGTCGACCCTCACGGTGGTGTCCGCGCCGATGCGGCGGTCGACGCTCGCGGTCGCGGTGCCCGTGAAGGTGAAGTCGGGGTCGTCCCGGAAGGCGAGCCCGGCATCCGAATTTCCGGCGAAGACGCTGCGGCCCAGGTAGTCGGCGTTCGCCTGCGCGAGCAGGTTCTGGGTGAGGCCGTCGAGGCGGGCCGCGATGGCCTCCTTCGCGGCGGGGGAGAGAGCGCCGTCGTTGGCACCCTGCACGGTCAGGTCGCGCACCTGGTTCAGCAGGTTCGTGGCCTCGGCCAGTGCCATGCTGGCGGTGGTGAGCCAGCCGTCGCCGTTGTCGGCGTTGCGGGCGTACTGCGTGACCGCGCGCTGCTCGGTGCGCACGGTGAGGGAATCGGCTGCCCGAGCGGGGTCGTCGGAGGGGCGGGCGATGGCCTTGAGCGTGGTGGCCTGCTCCTGCAACTGCGCCATCCGGGCGAGGTTGGCCTGCAGATTGGTCTGCGCGGAGCGCATCTGGGTCTGGGAGGTGACGCGGGCGATCATGGGTTACCTTCCCACCAATCCGGTGCGATTGATCAGGGTGTCGAGCATTTCGTCCACGGCGGTCAGCACCCGGGCGGCGCCCTGGTACGCGTGCTGGAACATAAGCAGGTTGACGTTTTCCTCGTCGAGATCGACGGAGGAGTTCGACAGCTGAGCGCCCACCGCGGCGGTCGAGGTGAGGTCGGCGAGGGATGCCTGGCGCAGCGCGTTCTTCGTGGTCACGGCCAGCGAGGTGACAATGTTCGACCAGTCGGTGCTGGGGGACCGCACCGGGTTTCCCGCGGCGTCCACGACCGTGCCGGCGCCGAGCTGGGCGATCCTGTCGGCGATGGAGCCGTCGAGGGCGCCGTTCGCGGTGAGCCCGGTTGAGAGCTCGGCGGCGTTCGTCGGCAGGACGGACAGGCCGAGCGCGGCCGGTCCCGTGCCCGCCGAGCCGAAGAAGGGGCCGGGGCGGGTCGAGTTGTCGCCGGTGGAATAGATCGCGTTGACCTTCGCGGCCAGGCCCGTGGCGAAGGAGTTGTACGCCGCGGCGGCTTCGGCGAGGGCGCCGCCGGTGCCGGCGGCATCCGTTTTCGTGAGCAGGGAGAGCGCGCCGGCGAGCTCGCCGCCGTCGACGGGGATCGCGCCGGTGCGGTCGGCCCACTCCACGCGCACGGGCCCGGCGGTGCCGACCGGGTCGGTGAGGCCGTTCGGACCGTCGAGGGTGCGGGCACCGAGCGCAACGAGTGGGCGGGCGGTGTCGCCGGTGACCAGCGCATTGCCGCCCACGAGCACGTCGACGGTGCCGTCGGGGCGGTTGACGACGGTGCCGCCGGTGAGGGCGGCCAGGGTCGTGGTGAGACCGCTGCGCTGGTCGATCAGCTCGTTGGCGTTTCCGCCGCCAGCAATCGACTGACGGATGCGCGCGTTCAGCTCGGCCACCTGGGCGGCCGCGCCGTTGATCTCGGCGACCATGGTGTCCACGCTTCCGCGTTCCGACGACCACTTCGCGGCGACCGCCTGGTACCCCTGCCTGATCTGGGTGGTGACGGCGCCGGCCTGGCCCAGCAGCACCCCGGCGGGCGCGGTCTCACCGGCGGCGTTGGCCACGTCGTGCCAGCCCGCCCAGAACTCCTGCAGCTGGGCGGAGAGCCCGTTCTCGCCGGGCTCCTTCAGTGAGGCCTCGACGGCGCTCAGCGCGTTCGCCCGCACCGCGGAGTAGCCGGCGACCGCGGCGGTGCCGCGCACCTGGGCGTCCAGCGACGCGCTGCCGAGGCGGGCGATTCCGTCGACGCTGACACCCTGGCCGGGGCGCACCCCGGAATTCATCAGGCCCGCACGGGTCGACGCGTCTACCGCGGAGGTCGTCACCCGCTGCCGGGTGTACCCCTCCGTGTTCGCGTTGGCGATGTTCTGGCCCACGACGTCGAGACCCTGCCGGGCGGCGACCAGGCCGGTGTAGGCGGTGTTGAGTCCACCGAAGGTGCTCATCGCGGCACCCTCACAGAATCTGGTCGAAAAGTCGGGAGCCGGTGGGGCGCGCACCGGCGGCCCCGGTGGCGTCATACGTCTGAGTGTTCGCGCGCACGTCGGCCAGGGTCTCCTGGCTGGAGCGGACGGCGGAGCGCAGCAGCTGCTCGTTGGCGTCGCGCAGTTCCTTGATCTGGGTGGTCAGTTCACCCATCGCCTTGAGGTGCGCGGCCATGATCTCGGACCACGGGCCGGCGGGGGCGTGAGCCACGAGCTCGCGCAGGGTGGCGTCTTCGGCCGTTCCCCAATCGAGGGCGACGGCGGCAACCTCGACCGAGCGGGCGAGGCCGGCATCCCGAACGTGGCCGAGCACCTGCTCCACCTCACGGGTGCCCTGCTGCAGCCAGCGGGTCTTGCCGTTGGTCAGCAGCAGCTGTTCCTCGTCGAGTTTGAAGACGAGCAGTTCGAGGAGCTCCCGCTCGCGCCACAGCAACGCTGATAGTTCATTGGCGCCCACGTCTCCTCCAACTGCCTGTCGTCTGGTGCGGCCGGTCCGCGCAAAATCGCGCAGGTCAACGGCTTGTTACTACGACTATCGGCAGGTGACGGCCCCCGGTTAGCCACGGTGTGGATTCAGACTGCCAGCCGAGACTGAAGGTGTCCACTAAAGGGAGGACACGATTCCGGCAGACACCGGATGCCTGGCCCCCGTTGCGGGGTGATCCGCCCCGATGTGGGGGTGCCTGGCCCCGTTGTGGGGGCACCGTTGCGCATTCGGCCACCGACCGCGCCTTTACGTTTTAATCATGGCCGCGAAGTTCTGTGGCCTGGGCCCCGAACCCCTGCGTCACATCCCCGCTTTCTCGCAACGTCCCCGTGCCTACCCGGCCACTCGTTCGACCAGGCCCTTGCCTGATCGATCGGGACAATTCAGGTGTCAAGCACTCAGGGAGTTCCGTGTGAATCGTGCAGAACGCAACCAGTTGGTGATCGACAACCTCCCGCTCGTCGGCTACCTCGTTTCCGAAACCTGGGCCAAGGCCCGGCACCTCTCCCGCGACGACCTGGCCTCGGCCGGAGCTCTCGCCCTGATCACCTCGGCGGATGCCTTCAACGCCGACCTCGGCGTTCCGTTCGGAGCGTTCGCACGGCGCCGCATCATCGGCGCCTTCGCCGACGAGATGCGCTCCAATGACTGGGCCACTCGGATGGCCCGCCGCCGCATCAAGGAGACCCGTGCCGTTCAGCAGACGCTGGCCGGCGCCCTCGGCCGCGCGGCATCCGTCGACGAGGTTGCCGCCGCTCTCGGCGTCGACCGGGAGACCGCGATCGCCGGCCTGTCCGACTCCGAGCGCACCGTCTCGACCCTCGATGACGCCACCGCCGAGTTCCTGGTTTCCGGAACCGAACTCCCCGGCGACTCGCTGCTCTCCGCCGAGCGCCTGGCCTACCTGCACGCCGCCATCGCGGCACTGCCGGATAAGATGCGCGTGATCGTGCAGCAGGTCTACTTCGACGACCGCTCGGTCAAGGAGATCGCGGTCGAGCTCGGAATCACCCACTCGGCGGTGTCTCAGCAGCGGGCGGAGGCCATCCGTCTGCTCCGCGACGGCCTGGGCACGCACTACTCCGACGACGCCGAGGTGGAATACGTTCCCGAGTCCCGCATTGCGCCGGCCCGCCGCAGCGCCTACCTCGCCCGCCTCGCCGACCAGGCCATGCTCGGCCTCGCCACCGCGAGCGGGGTGGCGTACGCCGCCGGGTCGACGGATGCTGCCGATCCTGCCGGTTCAGACACCCGGGAAGTTTTTTCGATCAACGGCTAACGCGGTCTCAGCAGAGGCCGATAGCTCACAGTGTCAGGCCATGGATGGCCTGGCGTTCACCACCCAATCACGGAGGATTTCATCATGGGTATGCAGATCAACACCAACCTCGCGGCCAACAACACGTACCGCAACCTGGCCGCCACGCAGAACGACATGTCCAAGTCCCTGGAGAAGCTCTCCAGCGGCCTCCGCATCAACCGCGCAGCGGATGACGCGGCCGGCCTGGCCATCTCCGAGGGCCTCAAGTCGCAGGTCGGTGGCCTCACGGTCGCCAGCCGCAACGCCCAGGACGGCATCTCGGTCATCCAGACCGCTGAGGGCTCCTTGAACGAGGTCACCTCGATCCTGCAGCGCGTTCGTGACCTCGCAGTCCAGGCCGGCAACGACTCGAACAACACCGATTCGCGTACCGCGATCACGACCGAGGTTCTTGCCCTGGGCAAGGAACTTACCCGTATCGGTGCCTCGACCAACTTCAACGGTACGGCCCTGCTCGACGGCGTCAAGGCGTCGCTGACCTTCCAGGTCGGCGCTGGCAGCGTCGCTGCAACCGACCAGATTGTCGTGAATCTCACGAACGTGTCTACTATCGGTGCCGCCATTGAGGTGCTGGGAACTGCAGCGACTGACGGTTTCAAGGACGCAGCAACGGCCCTGTCCACCATCGCCGCACTGGACCTGAACATCAAGGCCGTGTCCACGTCACGCGCCGAGCTTGGCGCGAACCAGAACCGGTTCGAGAGCGTCATCAAGAACCTGGCCGTCTCCAAGGAGAACCTCACCGCTGCCGGCTCGCGCATCCGCGACACCGACATGGCCGAGGAAATGGTCAAGTACACCCGTTCCAGCATCCTCTCGCAGGCCGGTACCGCCATGCTCGCGCAGGCCAACCAGTCCGCTCAGGGCGTGCTGTCGCTGCTCCGCTAACCCTGAGTAGCTGAACCTTTCGGGAAACCGCACGGTGAACTATGGCTGGTGGTGACCTAAGAGATGAACTGGACCTCATCCCTCGGTCGCCGCCAGCCATTCACGTTTACACCCGCACCATCCAGCTTGATCGCAGAAACGTAAGGAGGGGAAGACATGACGAACGCCATCGACGGACTCGTCTCCGGGCTCGACACCACCTCCCTGATCAACTCCCTGATGCAGGTCGAAGCCGTTCCGCAGACGCTGCTGAAGGCCAAGGTCTCCTCGTCGCAGAACCTGATCTCGGCGCTGCAGGGCCTCAACACCCAGATCGCCGGCCTGGCCGATCTGGCCGGCAAGGCCGCGAAGCCGGCCGCACTCGACCTCTATTCGGCCACCAGTACCTCTCCCACCGTCACGACGGCGGTCTCGGCCAACGCCAGTGCCGGGCAACTCGACGTCGTCGTCACCAACCTCGCTCGCAGCCAGGTCGGCGTCTCCGCGGCCATGACCGCCTGGCCCGCCGACCCGGCCGTGCTGACTATCGTCTCCGGCGGTGTCACGACCGAGATCTCCGTCAGCTCGACCTCTCTCGACGCCGTCGCCACGGCCATCAACGCCGCCAACACCGGAGTTACCGCCACGAAGGTCGCGTCCGGAGTGGATGCCGGCGGCGTCGCTCAGTACCGGCTCCAGTTCACCGGGAATGACTCCGGTGCGGCCAAGGCCTTCAGTGTCTATCAGGGCACCGCCGCCGAGGTCACGGCGAACAGCGCGCCCGATTTGCTGGCCGCCGCGGGTGCCGCCGTCATCCGCACCGCCCAGGACGCCAGCGTCACCCTGTGGGCCGGTAGCACCGCCGCCCAGACGATCACCTCGGCCACCAACACGTTCGCGAACCTGCTGCCCGGCGTCGCGATCACGGTATCCGCCGTCTCCGTTGACCCCGTCACCATCAAGGTCGCTCGTGACGACGCGCAGATCGGCTCCCTGGCCTCGGGTCTGGTCAGCTCCCTGAACGGCGTCTTCGCGCTGATCTCCACCAAGTCCGCGGTCGTCAACAGCACCAACGCGTCGGGGGCCGCCGTGTTGTCGGCTGGCATCTTCACCAGCGACAGCACCGTGCGCGACGTTAAGCAGCGCATTCTCACGGCCGCCTCGGCACCGATCAACGGGCACTCGCCGTCGGAGTACGGCATCAGCATCACCCGATCCGGCACCATGGAGTTCGACCCGGCCAAGTTCGCCGCGGCCCTCGCCAAGGACCCGGTAACCGTCAAAGCAGCAGTGCAGGAGATCGCGACCCGCGTCGCAGCAGCGGCGTCATCGGCCTCGGACAAATACGACGGTCAGATCACCGCGAAGATCACCGGTCAGCAGTCCACGGTCAAGAACTTAGGCGACCGCATCGCCGACTGGGACCGCAGCCTGGCCACCCGCCGGGCGACCCTGCAGAGCACTTACACCGCACTGGAAACCCAGCTCAGCGCCCTGAAAGCACAGTCCTCGTGGCTGAGTGCCCAGGTTGCCGGGCTCCCGACCTCGAGCACAGGATGATGATGGCTGTTATGAGCATGATGGGTGGGGCACAGGCCCGGCGCGCACAGTTGAACCGCGAAGCGGTGCTCTCGGCCACGCCGGTGCGCCTGCTCACGATGCTCTACGACCGGTTGCTGCTCGATCTCGGCCGCGCCGAGATCGCCCAGAATATCGAGGACTGGGCCGTCGCCTCGGAGCACCTCCTGCACGCCCAGGCGATCGTCTCCGAACTGTCGACCTCGCTCAACGTGGAGGCCTGGGAGGGCGGCGAGGGTCTGTTCGCCCTGTACACCTACGTGTCCAACGCGTTGATGAGCGCCAACATCCATCGGGATGTCGCCCGTACCCGGGAGGCCATCGCCCTGCTCGAGCCGCTGCGGCAGACCTGGCACGAAGCGGCCGAGCTGCTGCCGGCCCAGAGCGCGGCGCGTGCGGGCGGGGAGTACGGTCTTGCCTAGGGTTCTGCTCGACACCCACGAATCTGCGAACGACCGCCAGGAGTGGCTGGATGTGCTCGACCAGCTCGAGTCGAGCCTCGGCTCGGGCGCGCGCGACGCCGTGCTGGCCGGCCCGGGGGAGCGCTTCTCTACCGGCGTGCAGTGGCGTGCGCCCGCACACCTGGGCCAGCTGCCCGCCGACCTCGAGACGCGCGCCCGGCGCCTGCTCTCCGGCCAGCTCGAACTGATCAGCGAGATCGAGGATGCCCGGCGCTCCGCCGGCGTGCACCTCGCCGCCGTGCGCACCATCATCTCGGCCCAGCACACCGACCAGGCCGTCTACCTCGACATAGCCGGCTGACTGCCCGCCCACCTCGCGCCCGTTGCCGGCTACCGCCGCTGCGGGCCAACTGTTGCCCGCTCGGACATTTGTTGCCCGTGCGCGGGCAACAGTTGTCCGTTTCGACGACAGTTGCGGGGTTCCGCTCGAAAACGTGAGGAAAGAAGTTCCGCGACAACTCCTTACGCGCCTCGGCCACCGGCCGATAGCTAGGAGCGAGCAGGGATTGCTCGACCACAGGCCACGGATCGGCCGCCCTCGTTTTGCCGACGAATCGGGTATCCGTGTTTGAATCCGTGACCATGACGGCGCTCTCCAGCGCGCTGGACGGGCTGGCCCTGCGCCAGCGCACCATCGCGAACAACATCGCGAACGTGAACACGCCGAACTACCACGCCAAGCGTGTGGCGTTCGAGGATGCCCTGGCGCAGTCTGTGCAGGCCGGCAGCGGCAGCACTGTCGCCACCACCGCCAGTTCCCTCGAGCCCACCCGCCTCGACGGCAACAACGTCAACCTCGACACCGAGACCCTCTCCAACATCGACACCGTGCTGCGGTACCAGTTCGCGGCGCAGGCCGTCAACGGACCGTTCACGGCCATGCGCTCCGCGATGCGAACCAGCTGATGACCCTCGACGCCATCGGGATTGCCGGCAGCGGCCTCACCCTGCACCGCAAATGGCTCGACGCCGTCGCGGACAACATCGCCAACGCCAACACGGTCACCGCCACCGACGGTGACGCCTTCCAGGCGCGCTACATCGTCGCCCAGGCCGGCCAAGGCACCACCGGAGCCTATGCGGCCGGGACGGCACTCGGCGACGCCGAGGGAATTCTGACCTTCGACCCGAGCAACCCACTCGCCGACGAGGCCGGCTACGTGCGCCGCCCGGACGTCGACATGGCCGAGCAGATGGGCGCGCTGATCATGGCGCAGCGCGGCTACCAGGCCAACGCCGCCGTCGTCGACCGTGCCAAGACGACCTACGAAGCCGCACTCCAGATTGGACGCTCCTGATGACCATCGGTTCGATCAACCCGATCCAGTCCGTGACCGGCACGGGATACCTCTCCGGCGTGCAGGGCCTGCAGGGTGTGCAGGGAACCCCGGGGAGCCAGGGCGCCGACGGTTCGGCCTTCGGCAGCGCCCTGGTCGGCGCCGTCGACAATCTGCAGCAGCTGCAGGCCACCTCCAACACCCTCACGGTGCAGGCCATAACCGGAAACCTGACCGACATCCACTCGGCCACCCTGGCCTCGACTCGCGCCCAGGTCACCCTCGAACTCGTGGCCGCCGTGCGCAATAAGGGTGTCGACGCGTTCAACGAGATCATGAGGATGCAGGCCTGATGCCGCGCCCGATCACGTCGGCCTTCGCACGCCTCGGCCAGAGCATCCGGTCCTTCTCCGTCGCCCAGCGCACGGTCGCCATCATCGGCGTCGCCGTGCTTGCCCTGGGCATCGCCGCCCTGAGCATGTGGGCCACCAAGCCGGCCTTCACGCCCCTGTTCTCCGGGCTGAGCGGTTCCGACGCGAATACCATCGTCGAGCAGCTTCGCACCGACGGCGTCGCCTACGAGCTCAGCGACGGTGGCGCGACGATCCTGGTGCCGCAGCAGAACGTCTACGACGAGCGCCTCAAGGCCGCCGCAGCCGGCCTGCCGTCCTCCAGCACGGGCGGCTACGGGCTGCTCGACACCATGGGTGTCACTTCCAGCGAGTTCCAGCAGTCGGTCACCTACAAGCGGGCGCTCGAGGGCGAACTCGCCAACACCGTCAAGGCCATGAAGGGCGTCAAGAACGCCTCGGTGCGCCTGGCGATCCCCGAAGAGACCGTGTTCGCGTCGGAGCAGAGCGACCCCACGGCATCCGTCTTCGTGGAGACGGCCACCGGCAGCACCCTGAACGCCGACCAAGTGCAGTCCATCGTGCACCTCACCTCGGC
This sequence comes from Cryobacterium sp. TMT2-4, assembly GCF_004402575.1. Taxonomy (NCBI): domain Bacteria; kingdom Bacillati; phylum Actinomycetota; class Actinomycetes; order Micrococcales; family Microbacteriaceae; genus Cryobacterium; species Cryobacterium sp. TMT2-4. The sequence continues at coordinate 162,897 of NZ_SOGE01000030.1, forward strand.
CTCCATCGCCGGGATGGCACCCACCGACGTGGCCGTCATCGACTCCACGGGTGTCGTGCTCTCGGCGGTCGGCGTGGGAGCGACCGGATCCGCCGACCAGCAGGCCGGCGCCTACGAGGACCGCGTGCGGGGGGCCGTGCAGGCCATGCTGGACAAGGTCGTCGGGCCCGGCAACGCCACCGTCGTCGTGGCCGCCGACATGAGCTACCAGTCGGCCCAGCGGGTCGAGGAATCGTTCACCACCCCGACGGATGCCCCGGCCCTCAACGAGGCCGTCAAAACCGAGTCGTACACGGGCTCCGGCGGCTCCGCGGCCGGCGTCCTCGGCCCGGACAACATCGCCGTCCCGGCGGGCACCGAGGGCGATGGAACCTTCACCTCCGAGGACACCACCAAGAACAACGCGGTCAACAAGGTCACCGAGACCCGCACCATCCCGGCCGGGGAGATCAACCGGCAGACGGTCTCGGTGGCCGTGAACGCCGACGTCGTGGGTCAGCTCAACGTCGCCGACGTCACCTCGCTGGTGGCCTCGGCCGCCGGCATCGACGTGCAGCGCGGCGACGCGGTCACCGTGGAGGTAGTCAGCTTCAACGGCGGCGCGGCAGAGGATGCCGCCGCGGCCCTCGCGGCGACCGAAGCGGCGGCCGCCGCCGACCGGTTCGCAGAGATCATGCGCATCGCCATCATCACCGCGGGGATTGTCATCACTTTCGTGCTGGGGCTCATCCTCTACGCGCGTCGTTCGCGCCGCCAGAGCCGCGAGTCCATCGAGCTTGACGAAATGATGGAGGTCCGGCCCGCGCTGTCCGTGCCGGAGGTGCCGTTCCCGCTGAGCGCCCCGATCGCGCCGATCATGATCGACCCCACCCCGACCGTGGCCTATCTGCCGCCGGCCTCCGACCGGATGCGGGTGGAGATCGACGCACTCGCTCAGCGTGACCCTGCGAAGACCGCGGAATACCTCCGCGGCCTGATGGATGACCGGCAGCCCGCATGATCGACGCCCAGCCGGCCCTGACCGGCACGCAGAAGGTCGCCGTGGTGCTGATGAGCATGGAGCACCAGCGCGCCACCGAAGTGATGAAGCAGTTCACCGAGGCCGAGGCGGCCGATATCGCCGCGGAGATGGTGCAGTTGCGCCGGGTCGACCCGGAGGTGACCGAAACCACCGTTCTGGAGTTCCACGAACTCACGGTCAAGGGTGCCCATACCCGGCGCGGCGGTCACGCCTACGCGATCGGCCTGCTTGAGGCATCCTTCGGCGCGGAACGAGCGGCCGGCGTCATGGTCAAGGTGGCCTCGTCGATGGCCGGCAAGGCCTTCGAGTTTCTCGACGCCGCCGAGCCGTTGCAGATCCTCACCCTGCTTGACGGCGAATTGCCCCAGACCATCGCGCTCGTGCTCGCGCACCTGCGCCCCGGGCACGCCTCCGCCGTGCTCGGCGGCCTCGACGCCGACCTGCGCGCGGAGGTGGCGCAGTGCATCGCCGGCATGGGTACGGCCACCCCCGAGGCCGTGCGCGTGGTCACCGAGACCCTCAAGGCCCGGGTCGGCGCCGTCGCCTCCTCCCGCGACTCGGTGGAGATCGTCGGCGGCATCCAGCCGCTCGTCGAGATCATCAACCGGGCCGATGTGGCCACCGAACGCGCCCTTCTCGAAGCCCTCGATGCGCGCGATCCGGCCCTGGCCGAAGAGGTCCGGTCACGGATGCTGACCTTCGCCGACATCGTCAAGCTCGAAAACCGAGACGTACAGCAGGTGCTCCGCGGCATCGACGCGGGCATCCTCGCCATCGCCATGAAGGGCTCCGCGGACGCTGTGGTCTCGATCATTCGCACCAACCTGTCCGAGCGCAACCGGGAGATCCTCGACGACGAGGTCAAAGCCATGGCGCCCGTGCGGGTGTCGCAGGTCGAGGAAGCGCGCGCCACGATCGTGCGGGCCATCCGCGACCTCGAGGCGCAGGGGAGCATCACCGTGCAACGTGCCGAGGAGGACGACTATGTTGTTTGACGCAGCGACCGCCCGGTCGAACTTCTCCGCCGTGACCTTCCCCAGCCTGCAGGGCGAGCGGGACGCAGGCGGCGACGCCTCCCGGGCCCGGGGGCACGCCGCCGGCTACACCGCGGGACTCCGGGCGGCCGCCGCCGAGGTGGATGCCCGGATCGCGCGGCTCGACGCCGAGCAGGCCGCCGCCGGTGCCATCGGCCAGGCGCGGATCGACCGGGCGGTCGCGCTGCTGGGTGCCGCCGCCGCCGCGCTGCACGAGCGCACCGTTCCGGTGATCCAGGAGGCGGAGGACACCCTTGTCGCGACCGCGCTGGAACTGGCCGAAGCGATCCTCGGCTACTCACTCGGCGACGCCGACGCCTCGGCGCGGGCCGCACTGGGCCGCGCCCTCGCGACCGGAGCGACCGGAGTGACCGGTGCGACCGTCACCACCGGCGCACTCGGTACCATTCGCCCGCACTCCGTGCGGATGAACCCCGCCGACCTTGCTCTGATCGACCTGATCACCCGCGCGGATGCCGGCGTGGACTTCACGGCGGACGCCGACCTCGCCCGTGGCGACGCGATCGCCGAGTTCCCCGATGGATTCCTTGACGCCCGGATCGGCACCGCGCTTACCCGCGCGAAGGCCGCCCTCACCGGAGCCCGGTCGTGACCCTGGCGCAGGCCCCCGCCTGGCGTCCGCGCGCGGGAAAGATCCGCTCCGCCCTCGACGCCGCGCGGCCCCAGCGGGTGGGCGTCGTCTCTTCGATCGTCGGTCTCGGTCTGGAGGTGCGCGGGCTCAATTCCGCGATCGGCGATCTGGTCACGGTCGGCGACGGCGGGGAGATCGACGCTGAGGTGGTCGCCACGACGCAGGGCGGCATCCGGTGCATGCCGCTCGGCCGGATGACCGGTATTCGGATCGGCGCGCCCGTGCGCTCGGACGGAACCCCGCACCTCGTGCCCACCGGCGCCGGCCTGTTCGGGCGCGTCATCGACGGCCTCGGCCGGCCCATCGACGGCAAAGGCCCTCTCTCCGGTGCCCGGTTCGTCGGCCTCGATCACGACAGCCCCTCCGCGATGGCCCGCTCCCGCATCCAGACGCCGCTCCAGTTGGGTGTGCGCGTGCTCGACACCCTCACCACCGTCGGGAAGGGACAGCGGATGGGCCTGTTCGCCGGCTCCGGCGTCGGCAAGTCCTCGCTGCTTTCGATGATCGCCCGCGGCACCGACGCGGAGGTCTCGGTCATCGCCCTGGTGGGGGAGCGCGGCCGCGAGGTGCGCGAATTCCTTGAAGACGACCTCGGACCCGAGGGGCTCGCCCGTTCGATCGTGGTCGTGTCCACCTCCGACGAACCGGCCATGATGCGGCTGCGCGCCGCCTTCCTGGCCACCCGGATCGCCGAGTCGTTCCGTGACGAGGGAGCCGACGTGATGCTGATGATGGATTCACTCACCCGGGTGGCGATGGCCCAGCGCGAGATCGGCCTCTCGGTCGGCGAACCCCCCGCCACCCGCGGTTATCCGCCCTCGACCTTCTCCCTGCTCGCCCGCCTACTCGAGCGGGCCGGCACCGACGAAACCGGGTCGATCACGGGCGTCTACACGGTGCTCGTCGACGGCGACGACCACAATGAACCGATTGCGGATGCCGCCCGCTCGATCCTCGACGGACACGTCGTACTCGACCGCAAACTGGCTGTCCTCGGCCATTTCCCCGCTGTCGACGCGCTCTCCTCGATCTCCCGTGTCGCCTCCCGGGTCAACAGCTCCGAGCAGAACCAGGTCGCCGGCCTGTTGCGCCGGGTGCTCGCCGCACGCCGCACCGCGCAGGACCTGCTCGACGTCGGCGCGTACCGGCGGGGCACGAACCCGCTGGTCGACGCCGCCGTCGACAACGAGGGCGCCATCAACGCGTTCCTCCAGCAGCGCATGGACGACCAGACCTCGGCCCCGCTCGCTTGGGACCAACTCACGACACTTACTCGAACGCTGGGGGCGCTCTGATGAAACGCACTTTCGCTTTGGCCGGGCTCCTCCGGCTACGGCACCTGCAGCAGGACCAGGCCGCCGGCGACCTGGCCCAGGCCAACGCCGTCGTTCAGGCGAACGCGGCTCGCCGGGCCGCGACCAGGGCCACCCTGCGGCACGCGCCGAGTCTGGCCAGCGGGGCTGACACGCTGTCGGCGATCGCCTCCGCCCGCGCCTCGGCGCACAGCATGTTGGCCGACATGGAGGCCCTCGGCCGCAACTACCAGGTTGCCGTCGGCGAGGCGCAGGTCGCCTTCGAAGCGACCCGTGCCGATACGGTGCGGTTGGAGAAGCTCGAGGGCCGGCACGGAGCCCTGGTCGCGGCCGACGACCTGCACCGCGAACAGACCATCCTCGACGAGATTGCGTCGACCGGCTGGCACCGCAACCGGGGCGCGGGCGGTGACCCGCGATGACCATGATCGCGGCGATGAGCCGGGTCAGCGAGATCCAGGCGACACTCGTACAGCTCTCGGCCGGGGCGAACGCCCAGAAGGCGCAGGCTACTGCCGCAGCCGGCAGCGCCACCGCCGGTGCGGGCGCGAGCACCTCGGCGAACACCTTCGCCGACGCCCTCGCGTCGGCGTCGGGCGCCGCCGCGGTCGGCCCGGCCGCACCGAACCCGGGTGGGGCCACCGGCGCCGACGTGGTCGACGCCGCGAAGAAGTACCTGGGCGTGCCCTACGTCTTCGGCGGTGAAGACGCCAGCGGCATGGACTGTTCCGGGTTGGTGCAAACCGTGTATGCCGAAATGGGCATAGACGTGCCGCGCCTCGTGTCGGGTCAGATGAAGATCGGCACCGAGGTCGGCTCCCTCGCCGAGGCCAAGCCCGGTGACCTGATCGTCACCGGCGGCGGCGAGCACATCCTGATCTACGCCGGCGACAACAAGGTCATCCACGCGCCCTACGAGGGCCGCACGGTCTCACTGGTCGAGGCCTACATGGACGACTCCGAGATCGACACCATCCGCCGTGTGATTCCGGATGCCCCGGCCGCCACCGCGAGCCCGGCGTCCTCGAGCACGGCCTCCGCTTCGTCAGCCGCCGGCAGCCAGCTCAGCGCCGCACTGGCCTCATTCATAAACGGAGCCTCCCGATGAGCGCCACGTCCGTCCGGCTGGCGCCGGCGCCCCACACCGCGGCGCAGGCGCTGGCATCCGCGTCCTCATCCGCTGCCGCGTCCTCATCCGCCTCCTCCGCCGCCGCCTCCCCCTCGGCTTCGCGTGGCCCGCTGGGTGCCCGCCCGGGTGCCGGCTCATTCGCGTCCGTGCTGCAGGGCACCCTCGCGGGCCCGCGCACCTCCGCGATCGCGTCTCCGCCGGGTTCCGCGTCAACCTCATCCCGGGCTCCCGAGCCGACCTCGGAGCGCACCGCCGAACCGGCCTCCGGACCGAGCACTGATCTGAGGAACGCCCTGACCGGCGCGGCGCCGGCCCCGGAGCACCAGCAGCCGAGCGCCATCCCGACCGCCGCCGGGTTCAGCCTCTCGCCACTGCCGACCGGGGCGATAGCCACCGGAGCCGACAGTGCTGCCCTCGCCGACTCCGTCGGGACCGAGGCCGTGACCATCCCGACCGCCGCCGCCGGCACCGCCGGCACCGCCGAGACTTCCACCATCGCCGCCACCGAATCCGAAGCCGACTCAGACTCCACGGAGACGTCCGCCGCAGACTCCAACACTTTCACCGCAGCGAACGCCGCTGGCGGTACCGCGCTTCCGGCCGGGACTCTCGCTGCCCCGATGCCGGTGCCACCGGCACCCGCCGCCGTAGCACCCGCCGCCGTAGCGCCCGTCACCGCCGCGCCCGTCACCTCCGCCGCGCCCGTCACCGCCGCCGCGCCCGTCACCGCCGCAGGGCCCGGTGCCGCCGCAGGGCCCGTAGCCGGGACGGCATCTTCCGCCGGAGCGACTGTCGCGGGCACGGCGCCCACGGGCCTCACGGCGCCCACCGGCCTCGGCGCGGCCGCAGGGACATCCGTCGCCGGTGACCGCGCGGCCACCGTGAACCTGAAGCAGGCCGAAGCCTCGGCGCCCGCCGCCCTGCTCGTGCCGCTCGGCACGCCGGCCACGGCGGCCACCCCGGCCACCGCCCCCCTTGTGCCGTCCGGCGCCCCGGCCTCGGCCCCGGCAGCACCGCCCGCGCCACTGGCCGGCCAGGTGTCCCGACCCCTGTTCACCCTGGTGGGCGCCGCCAACGGCGACCACGTGCTGACCATCAGCGTGAGTCCCGACAATCTGGGCCCGGTCACCGTGCGGGCTCACGTGCGCGGGGAGCACATTCGGGTCGAGCTGTTCGCGCCCACGGACCTGGCCCGAGAGGCGCTTCGGGCCATCCTGCCCGACCTGCGCCGGGACCTGTCGGGCGGCGGGCTGAACGCGCAGCTCACCCTGTCGGCCGACGCCCGCGCCTCGGACCCCTCGGCCTCCCGACAGGGCGGACCCGACGCCCGCCAGGAGTGGCCGGCCGAAGACGACAGGGCGACCCGAGGCGACCGTGCGGCCGGCCCTGCCGCCGACCGTGCCGCCGACCGTGCCGCCGACCGTGCCGCCGACCGTGCCGCCGACCTCAGACTGTCTTCCCTGCGCGCCGCCGGCTCACACACCACCATCGACGTTCTCGCCTGACCTGCTGCCACCTCAGACCCCACCGACACAGACCCCACCATCCCAGAAAAGAGACCCTTTGACCATCGACGCAGTGGCAGCAGCCGCCCCGGCCGGGATGTACTCGACCGCCCCCGTGCGCGCCCCGAAACAGACCCTGGATTCCGAGGCGTTCATGTCGTTGCTGGTCACTCAGCTGCGCAACCAGGATCCCAGTTCGCCCATGGACACCAACCAGATGATCTCTCAGACCACGCAGCTGGCCATGATGGAGAAGCTCGCGGCGCTCTCAACGACCGCTGACGAGAACTTCTCCCTGCAGATGCGCGTCGCCGCAGCGGCCCTGGTCGGACAGGACGTCACCTTCACGCGGGCCGACGGCACCGTGGGCACCGGTACCGCCTCGAGCGTCTCCTACGCCGGGGCCGTTCCCCAGGTCACCGTCGACGGGAACCTCGTCGCCCTCGACCTGGTGACCGGCGTCACCTCGGGCGCGAGCGCCGCCGCCGGCACCACTCCCGGCCTCTCCGCCTGACCCACACCTCACATCCGTTCTCGTTCTCGTTTCCCACCGAAAGGCAGCACCCCATGCTTCGCTCCCTGTACTCCGGCATCTCCGGCCTTCGCTCGCACCAGACCATGCTCGACGTCACCGGCAACAACATCGCCAACGTCAACACCACCGCGTTCAAGGCGTCGGCCGTACAGTTCCAGGACACCCTTTCGCAGCTGAAGCAGGGTGCGGGTGGCCCCCAGGAGCAGGTGGGCGGCACGAACCCGGCCCAGGTCGGGCTCGGCGTGCAGGTGGCCGGGATCGCCACGAACTTCTCCCAGGGCTCCGCGCAGTCCACCGGGCGGGCCACCGACATGGCGATCTCCGGCGACGGGTTCTTCGTCACCCAACTGGCCGGCGAGACGCTCTATAGCCGTGCGGGTGCCTTCGACTTTGACGCCGAGGGTCGCCTGGTCTCCCCGGACGGTGCGATCGTGCAAGGCTGGAACGGCGCCAACGGGCAGATCAACGAGGGTGGCCCGGTGGGCAACATCACCCTGCCGCTGCAGGCCATGATCCCGGCGAAGGCAACCGGCGGCGTCACCATGGTCGGAAACCTGCCGGCGGATGCGGCGGCAGGCTCCGCCATCGTGCGCGACGTCAAGGTCTACGACGCGCTGGGTGCCGCCCGTACCCTGTCGGTCACCTTCGCGCGTACGACCACCGGCTGGACCGCGAGCGGCACCGACGCAGTGGGTACCGGCTCCACGGCCTTGACCCTCGACGCAGAAGGTGTGCTCACGGCAACCGGTCCGTTCATCGTGAACGACGTCAAGGTGAATCTGACCGCCCTGACCGGGCAGGCTGGCCTGAGCACGGCCACGATCAGCAGCCAGGACGGTTCCACGGCGGGTTCCCTCCAGTCCTTCACCCTCGGCAAGGACGGAACCCTGGTGGGCCTGTTCAGCAACGGCAGCCAGACAGCCATCGCCCGCATCGCCCTGGCCACCTTCACCAACCCGAGCGGCCTCGAGAAGTCCGGTTCCTCGGCCTACCGCGCCACCTTCAACTCGGGCCAGGCGGCTCTCGGCGCCCCCGGTGACGGCGGCCTCGGCTCGCTCAGCGGCGGCACCCTCGAAATGTCCAACGTCGACCTCTCGCAGGAGTTCACCAACCTGATCGTCGCCCAGCGCGGCTTCCAGGCGAATGCGCGCATCATCACCACCTCCGACGAGGTGCTTCAGGAGCTCACCAACCTGAAGCGGTAGCGCCTACGCCGATAACCGGCGTCGGCGGGTCGTCAGGCCGCACATTTTTGCGCGCCATACTGGAATGACCGACGTTTCAACTGAGGAGCAAAGATGCAAATCCTGGTCAACACCGACAACAACATCGCGGGTACGGACGCAGTCGTGGCGGAGGTGGAGTCCTCGGTCGAAACTGTTCTGGCCCGGTTCAGCTCCCGGTTGACGCGGGTCGAGGTCCACCTCAGCGACGAGAGCGCAGGCAGGGCGACGACCGAGGACATCCGTTGCCTGCTCGAGGTGCGTCCCGCCGGGGGCAACCCCCTCGCGGCAACCGACCATTCCTCCACGATGACCGGGGCCGTCAGCGGTGCGCTGCACAAGCTGGCCAGCGTGCTCGAGACCACGTTCGGTCGCATGGACGACCACAAGGGCGCATCCGCCATGGGTGACGACCACACGCCCTGAACCGCCTGCCTGACACGGTAAAGTTGGCCGTCCGCCTCGCCCGGGGGCTGAACCGAACCCGAGAGGACGGCCACAGTGAGCCTGATCAGGCTGAACGACGTCAGCATCCGTTTCGAGAACACCCGGATTCTGCGTGAGGCCTTCTTCCGACTGGAACCAGGCGACCGGGTTGGACTGATCGGCCGCAACGGGTCAGGTAAGTCGACGATTCTCAAGCTGGTCCTCGGCCAGGTGAGCGCGGATGCCGGCACCGTCACCCTCGAGGCCGGCACCCGGGTGGGCTACTTCTCCCAGTTCTCCGAACTGAACGGCGAATCCACGATCACCGAGGTGCTCGACGGCCTGTTCGCCCCGATCAAGGCCCTCGAGGCCGAGCTCGCGTCGATCGACGCCCGGATCGCGGCGGATTCTGCGCAGAGCGCCGAACTCGACCGGCTGATCCACCGCCAGGCCGAGCTGTTCGAAGACATGGACCGCCTCGATGGTTGGGACTACCCGCGGCGTATCGACGCCGCGCTGACCACCCTCGGGTTCGACGAGGCCCACCGCGTCTGCGCCATCGATTTGCTTTCCGGCGGTTGGCGCAACCGGGCGGCGCTGGCGAAGATCCTGCTCGAGCGGCCCGACGTGCTGCTCCTGGACGAACCAACCAACTACCTGGACGTCGCCGGCGTCGAGTGGCTCGAGGCCTGGTTCCGCTCATTCCGCGGTGCGGCCATCATCGTCTCGCACGATCGCCGGTTCCTTGACGGGGTCGTCACCCGCATCATTGAGGTCGAGAACTACCACCTGCACGAGTACCCCGGCAACTTCGGCGACTACGTGGTGCAGAAGCAGTTTCGCCTGAGAACCCTCGAGCTGCAGTTCCTGCACGAGTCGGAACTGCTCGCTTTCGAGGCGGAGGGGATCAGCGACCGCCGCGAGGCCGCAAAGGCTGCCAGCCGCACCCTCGACAGCCAACTCGCGCACATCAAGAAGACCCGCAGCCCGCGGCCCGTCGACACGATCATCACCGAGATCTACGGCGGGCTGCACGTGAAGGACTCGCTCTGCCGCATCGAGTCGCTCAGCAAGTCCTACGGCGAGAAGGCGCTGTTCACCGACCTCACCTTCGAGATCCGGCGCGGCAACCGCATCGTGGTCCTGGGCTCCAACGGCAGCGGCAAGACCACCCTGCTACGGGTTCTGGCGGGGGAGGAGAAGGCCGATTTCGGCGAGGTGGCCTGGGCCTCCGGCGCCGCCGTGGTCTCCTACAACCAGGTGCTCGACGGCCTTGACGACGATGACACCGTCAGCCACTCCGTGAACGCGATGCCGGGCAGTCTCGCCTTCACAGCGACCCGCAAGTCGGTCAACCGGTTCCTCGCGATGTTTCAATTCTCCGAGGCCGACCTCAAGCAGAAGATCGGCAACCTCTCCGGTGGGCAGCGGGCCCGCGTCGCCATGGCAAAGTGCTTGCTGTCGGGGGCCGCTGTGCTCCTGCTCGACGAACCGACGAACCACCTCGACCTGGCCAGCACCCAGGTGATGGAGCGCGCCCTCATCCACTTTCCGGGGGCCGTGGTGGTGGTCAGCCACGACCGGTTCTTCACCGACAAGATCGCCACCCGACACCTGATCTTCGGCAGCGCTGCGGCCGCGCCCGGCGAGATCCTGGTGCGCGCGGCGTAACCATTTCGACGGAGATTTTTGCGACAGAGCGCGGTTTTCTCGTCTTTGAGTGCGTTTTGGGCAGAATCTCCGTCGAATCAGTTCGACGGAGATTCTGGCTCCCCACACTCTTCCGTGTATGCCGCCCCGGCGGAGCCCGTGTGTGCGGCCAACTCAGGACATCCGGCGGCCGGGTTGACCGTCCGCCGCGGACCTGTGCGGAAGCAGACCGGATTTCCGGCTCGGCCAGACGGATCTCCTGAGTTGGCCACAATCGGCGACGGATGTGGTCGTGCGGCTTTCCAGGTCAGGTCACGGGCTCGATGCGGCCGGCAGCTAACGCGCCCGGCCGGGCGGCCGACAGTGAGGCGTAACGGTTGCTGGAACCGTTCTGAACCCGGGGTGGACATCATGATCGTTGTGACGCGGCTGAACAACAGCCAGTTCGCGATCAACCCGGACCTGATCGAGCGCATCCACGCGAGCCCTGACACGACCCTGGTCATGGTCGACGGCGCCAAGTTCATCGTCACGGAGACCCTCGACGACGTCATCGAGAAGATCGCCCGGTTCCGGGCCCATGTGATCTCGCTGGCCTACCTGACGCCGGATGCCGACTACCGGCCGGGCATCCGTTCGCTCGAAATCGTCGAGGGGCCGCACGCGATCGAGGAAATCATCGAATCGGGCAGCACTGTTCCCGCCCGCCCGCGGAGGCTCTGATGGATCCGGCAACCCTGGTCGGAATCGCCATCGCCTTCGGCTCACTTTTCGCCATGATCACCCTCGAGGGCAGCAGCCTGCACTCGATCCTTCTGCCGGCACCGATGATTCTCGTGTTCGGCGCCACCATCGCGGTCGGCATCGCCGGCGGCACGATCAGGGACGCGATCTCCGCGTTCAAAGCCGTGCCCGCCGCCTTCATCGGCAAGACCACCCCGCCGCAGCAGGTCATCGACCAGGTCGTCGGCTTGGCCGAGAAGGCGCGCAGTTCCGGTCTGCTCGCCCTCGAGCAGGAGGCTGACAACGTCGCCGACCCGTTCCTGCGTGGCGCCCTGCAGAACATCGCCGACGGCACCGACGGCGATGAACTGCGCATCCTGCTGGAAGACGAGCTCGCGACCGCTACCAAGGAGAGCCGCAACGCTGCCAAGTTCTTCACCAGCCTCGGCGGCTACGCGCCCACGGTCGGCATCATCGGAACCGTCGTCTCGCTCACGCACGTGCTTGAGAACCTCGACACCCCGTCCACCCTCGGCCCGATGATCGCGGCCGCGTTCGTCGCGACCCTGTGGGGCCTGCTCACGGCCAACTTCCTCTGGCTGCCGATCGGCAGCCGGCTCAAGCGCCTCAGCGACATCGAAGTCGAACGGATGACCCTGCTCCTGGAGGGTGCGCTGGCCGTGCAGGCAGGCAGCCAGCCTCGGCTCCTCGGCGAGAGACTGCGCGCCATGGTGCCCGCGCCGGCCTCCGCCAGGGCAGGCAAACCAGGCAAACCGGGCAAACCCGGCAAGGGCCCCAAGGCGGACAAGGCGGACACGTCCCTGCCGAAGGCCGCATGAGCGGGCACGGACGCGGGCACGGCCGCAGGCGGGGCCTCGAGGAGGAGCACGTCGAGCACGTCGACGAGCGGTGGATGGCGTCGTACATGGATATGGTCACCGTGCTGATGTGCATGTTCATCGTGCTGTTCGCGATGTCTTCCGTCGACCAGGAGAAGTTTCTGCAGCTGAAGAACTCGCTCGCGACCGGGTTCGGGGCCACCGACGTCGGTAAGGTCGACACGGCCAAGGGCGTGGTCGTGACCAAGGACAAGGTCGCCCAGTCCGAGGTGACCGGATTCACCGACATCGACCTCGCGGCGGCAGAGGTCACGGACCTCACCGCGGTGAGGGACGCCCTGCAGGCCGCAGTGGATGCCCAGGGCGTGGCCCAGGAGGTGCAGTTCACCATTGACGACCGCGGCCTGATCATCGGGCTGATCGGCTCCGAGGCGTTTTTCGAACCCAACCTCGCCAACCTGAGCCGCCAGGCCGTGCAGGTCCTCGACGCCGTGGCGCCGATCCTCTCCGCCAACACCCGCGAGGTGAAAGTGGAGGGCCACGCCGACCGGCACGGCGTCACCACCAACTACCCCACCGACTGGGAGCTATCCGCCGGCCGGGCGACCGCCGTACTCCGCCGCCTGGTCGAGTTCGGCGGCGTGGGTCAGGAACGAGTCTCCGCCGTCGGCTACGGCTCGGCCCGGCCGGTCGCGGAGGGAGCCGATCTGGCGGCCCAGGCGCAGAACCGACGGGTCGACGTGGTGCTCCTCTCCAGCCAGCCGGAGGCGGTGCGCACGCTGATCCCCGACATCGTCTCGGGTTTCACCGCCGCCGGCACGGAACCTGCTGAAGACACGGGAACCACGGAAACCGTGGATACCACGGAAAAGACGAAAACCACGAAGACCGCGGGAACCGAAGTCGACAAAGACGCGGAAAAAGCACACTGAGCTGCTAACCATCCGTTTGCCCTGACCGATAGTCCTCACCGTGACGGTCCAGGAACAAGCAGTGATTGGTGTGCCCGCTTCGGCGAAGCGCACGGTCGAGGTGTACGACTTTCGTCGCCCGACAACGCTCGCCCGCGAGCACTCCCGGGTGCTCGAACTCGCCTTCGAAACCTTCGCGCGCCAGTGGGGCACCCAGCTCACCGCCAAGGTGCGCGTCATGTCCCAGGTGAAATGCGACCACGTGCTCATGCGCACCTACGACGAATACGCGTCGTCGCTGCCTGCCACGACCGCCATGGTGCTCTGCCCGGTGAGTGGCATCCCCGCGAAAGCCGTCGTGCAGTTCCCGACCTCCGCGGCCCTGTCCTGGGTGAGCCACATGCTGGGCGGAACCGCGGTCACCATGCCGCCGGAACGGGCGTTCACCCAGATCGAGCTGGCCCTGGTGCGCCGGCTCATGGACGACGCCCTCGAGGACCTGCGTTACTCGCTGGGTTCCCTGCTCGTGCACACGATCACCGTCGGCGGCATCCAGTACAACTCCCAGTTCGCCCAGGCCGCGGCCACCGCCGACCTGATGATCGTCGCCAGCTTCACGATGCGCATCGGCGACGCATCCTGCGCCGCCACGGTCGCCCTTCCGGCGGAGGCACTGTTGCCTCAACTCGTCGAGTCGGCTCCGGAGACCGGAAGTGCCGACCCGGCCGAGCTGCTGCGCGGCCAGCTGGCCCAGGTTCCGGTGGATGTCTCCTTGCAGCTGACGCCCGCGCTGGTTCTGCCCAGCATCGTGCTGGGTCTTGCCGTGAATGATGTGCTGCCCCTTCCGCACCCCCAGCACCGCCCGCTCGACGTGGTCGTCGACGGCCACACGCTCGCCCGCGCCGCCGTCGGTTCCAACGGCTCCCGACTGGCCTGCATCGTCATCGACACCGAGGAGTCCACCCCATGACCGTCATCCCCATCGCCGTGCAGACGGCGGCCGTCGAGGCCCTGCTGGACGTGCTCCCCACAGTGACGCGGCTCCGGGCCGAGTCCTGCTCCGGTGCCGCCCTCGCCGGCCGGCTCGGCACCGCCGCGGTCGCCTCCTTCGTCGGCGTTACCTCCGCGGATCTCGCCGTCGTGCTTGCGGACCCGGCCGCCCTCGACTCCGCGTCCGGCCTCGATTCCTCGCTGATCTCCCGTCAGGACGTGCTGCGCCCGGCGTTGGAGAGCGCGTCCGGCGTCTTCGGGATCGGGGTCCTGGGGGACACCCGGTCCGACGACGCCACGGCCCTGTTCGCGGATCCCGCCACCAGCGTCTTCGAGCTGTCCGGCGACGGCCAGATCACCGGCTGGTTCGCCGTGCGGCTGCGTGACAACGGCGTCTCCAACGGTGCGGCCAGGTCCAGCCAGTCCGTGTCCGGCAAGCTCGGCCGGATCAACAGCGTGCAGATGTCGTTGACCGTGGAAATCGGGCGTACCCGCATGTCGGTGCGCGACGTGCTCTCACTCGAACCGGGTGCCGTCATCGAACTCGACCGGTCCGCCGGGGCTCCCGCGGACATCCTGCTCAACGGCCGGCTGATCGCGCACGGCGAGATTGTGGTCGTCGACCAGGACTACGCGGTGCGGATCACCCAGATCCTCGATGTGGCCGAGAGCCTGACCTAGGTGGAAACCACCCTGGTCGCGCTCCGGGTGGCGCTGTCCCTGGCCGCCGTGCTGGGGCTGCTCTGGGTGCTCCAGCGCAAGCTGACGAAGGGCTCCCTCGGTGGCCGCACCCCGAACCTGGTCACCGTGGTGGGCCGGCAGGGCGTCGGCCAGAAGGCATCCGTCGTCGTCGTCGACATCGAGGGCCGCCGGTTCGTGCTCGGCGTGACCGAGCAGTCGGTCAGCGTGCTGCACGACGGTCAGGCGCCGACGGATGCCGCGGCGCCCCTCCCGGCGCCCCTCGCCGCCGTCCTCGCCCCTACCCTTCCCGGACGCCGCGCGCACCACGCCGCGGCCGACTTCGCCCGCGAGCTCGACCAGGCAACGCACGCCGCGCACGCCGGCGCCACTCACGACGGCCAGGAACTCACGCCGCCGCTCATCCTCCGGCCGCGCCGGGACCGCGCCATTCCGGGCCGGATCGGCGGGTCGATCCTGTCTCCCGCCACCTGGCAGCAGACCGCTGCCGCCCTCCGGCAGGGCCGGTGACACTCGCGGCCGTGCGCCCGGATCGAAGCCGGGACATCGCCCGGTACCTGATGATGGTGGCCCTCGTGCTCGTGATCGTCGTGGCGTTCGTGCTGCTCGTGGCGCCGGCGGGCCATGCCGCCCCGATCGATCCGGTCACACCGACCGACCCGGTCACCCCCACGGAACCGGGCGGCGGCGGGCTCAACGTGCAGATCAACGGCCCGAACGGCGAACCGTCCTCGGCGATCGTGACCCTGATCGGGATCACCCTGCTGTCGGTCGCGCCGGCCCTGCTGCTGATGATGACCAGCTTCACGAAGATCTTCGTTGTGCTCGCGATGACCCGCAACGCGCTCGCGCTGCCGTCGATCCCGCCGAACCAGGTGCTGGCCGGCCTGGCCCTGTTCCTGTCGCTGTTCATCATGTCGCCCATCCTCACCGACATCAACGACGGCGCCCTGCAGCCGTACCTGAACGGCACCATGTCCTTCGACGACGCCGTCACACTCGGCTCGAAGCCGCTACGCACGTTCATGCTCGCGCACACCCGGGAAGAGGACCTCGCCCTGATGACCCGGGCCGCCGATCAGCCGAACCCGGAGACGCGCGAGGCCGTGTCGCTGCTCACGCTGATCCCGGCGTTCATGATCTCCGAGCTGCGTGCCGCGTTCATCATCGGGTTCGTCATCTTCGTGCCGTTCCTGGTGATCGACCTCGTCGTGTCCGCGGCGCTGATGTCGATGGGCATGATGATGCTGCCGCCGGTGATGATCTCGCTGCCGTTCAAGATCCTCCTGTTCGTACTCGTCGACGGCTGGGGTCTGATCATCACGACCCTCGTCTCCAGTTACCGAGGTGGCTGATGGACGCCAACGCCGTCCTCGACATCGGACTGCAGGGCATCCTGATCGCCGGCAAACTGTCCGCGCCGATCCTGATCACCGCCCTGGTCGTCGGTTTCGCCATTTCCCTGCTGCAGTCGATCACCCAGATCCAGGAGGTGACGCTGTCGTTCGTGCCCAAGGCCATCGCCGTGGCTGTGGCGCTGATCATCTCCGGGCACTGGATGATCTCCGAGATGGTGTCCTTCACGGAGATGCTCTTCGCCAAGATCCCCGGCCTCATCGGTGGCGGCTGATGAACATCACCCTTGACTTCGCCTGGATCGAAGCCACCATGCTCGCGGGCGTGCGGATGGTGGCGTTCCTCATCGTGGCGCCGCCGTTCTCCTACAACGCGTTCCCCCTGCGGATCAAGGGCATGCTCGCCCTCGGCCTGGCCCTGGCGGTTTCGCCTCGGGTCACGCCGGGCTGGGTCTCGCCCGACACCGGCGGTTTCTTCGCCGCCCTGCTCCTCGAGATCGTGGTCGGCGGCCTGCTCGGCTTCCTCGTGCTCGTGGTCTTCTCCGCCATCCAGTCCGCCGGCAACCTGATCGACATGTTCGGCGGCTTCCAGCTCGCTCAGGGCTTCGACCCGCAGGCCATGGTCAACGGTGCCCAGTTCACGCGGCTGTACCAGATGACCGCGCTGGCGCTCCTATTCGCCTCGGGCGGCTATCAGCTGATCCTTGGCGGCATCACGCGTACGTTCGCGGCCCTGCCGATCGGGGGCGGCATCGACCTCGCGGTGCCGATGCAGACCATCACAGTCGCGGTCGGCCAAATGCTGCTCTCCGCCGTGCAGATCGCCGGACCGCTGATCGTCGTCCTGTTCCTCGCCGACGTCGGCCTCGGCCTGCTCACCCGGGTGGCCCCGGCCCTCAACGCGTTCGCGCTCGGGTTCCCGCTCAAGATTTTGATCACGTTCACGCTGGGCGCCGCCGGGTTCGTGGCCCTGCCGCGCATCGTCGCGTCGCTGACCGACGACGCCGTCGCCACCATGCTGGGGGTGAGATAGCTGTCCGACTCCGGTGAGAAGACCGAACAAGCCACCGACAAACGGATGCGCGAGGTGCGGTCCAAGGGCCAGCTCTCCAAGTCCCAGGACCTGACCGCGTGGATCGGCATCGGCGCGGCCGCCGCCATGGCCCCCGTCACCATCGGTCTGGCCGCGGACGCCGGAACCGACCAGATGATCCGTATTCGCAGCCTGGTCGCCAACCCGCAGCCGGACCTCGCCGTGCAGATGCTGGTGGACTCGCTGGCCTCGATGGGAACCATCCTCACCCCGATGCTCGCGACGGTCTTCGTGGTCGTCCTCGTGGGCGCTGTGGCGCAGGGCGGCGTGCACTTCAAGAAGGTCGCCGGAAAATACGAGCAGTTCAACCTGGTGACCGGCCTCGGTCGCACCTTCGGCAGCCAGGCCGTCTGGCAGGGCGTCACGGCGCTGCTCAAGACAATCGCCGTGGGTCTCGTGCTGGTGCTCGTGGTGCAGGGGCTCGCTCCCATCCTGATGACGGCCGGGGGACTGCCCGTCTCCGTGCTGATCGGAGCGGCCAGTGACGGCGCGACCGCTCTTGTGCAGTCGGCTGTCATCGCCGGTCTGGTACTCGCCGCCGCGGATGTGTTCGTCGTGATGAAGCGCAACCGCAAGCGCACCCGCATGACGAAGAAGGAAGTCACTGATGAGAACAAGAGTTCCGAGGGTGACCCGATGGTGAAGTCGCAGCGCCGGGCCCGGCAGCTCGCCATGAGTCGCAACCGCATGATCGCCGCCGTCGCCACGTCCGACGTCGTGCTGGTCAACCCCACCCACTTCGCCGTCGCCCTCCGCTACGAGCCGGGCAAGTCCGCCCCCCGGGTCGTGGCCACGGGAGCGGGAGTGATCGCGGCGCGCATCCGGGAACAGGCGGAGACCGACCGGGTCCCCATCGTGCGGGACATCCCGCTCACCCGTGCCCTGCACAGCGCCTGCCAGCTGGGTGACGAGATCCCGGTGGAGCTCTACAACGCCGTCGCGCAGGTGCTCGCCTTCGTGCTCGCGCTGAAGTCTCGCGGCTCTGGAGCCGGCGAACGCACCGGCCGCGGTTCCCACGTGCACACCCTCAACGATCGTGTCCTGACGGCCGGAGGCCACCGATGAACAGCAATCTCGCCAAACTCGCGGTTCCGGTCGGGGTTGTCGGTATCATCCTGCTGCTCGTCGTGCCGGTGCCCGCCGTGCTGCTCGACGTGCTGATCATCGTCAACATCCTCCTGGCGCTGGTCACACTGCTGACCACGATGTTTGTCAAAAAGCCCCTCGATTTCTCCGTTTTCCCGTCGCTGTTGCTCGTCGCCACCCTGTTCCGGCTGGGCCTGAACGTGGCCTCGACCCGGCTCGTGCTCAGCGACGGCTACGCCGGGCAGGTGATTGCCGCGTTCGGCGACGTCGCCGTGGGCGGGTCGCTCATCATCGGCGCTGTGATCTTCCTGATCCTCGTCGTGATCCAATTCGTGGTGGTCACCAAGGGTGCCGAACGCGTCGCCGAAGTCGGTGCGCGGTTCACCCTCGACGCCATGCCCGGCAAACAGATGGCCATCGACGCCGACCTGAATGCCGGCCTGATCACCGACGTGCAGGCCAGGGAACGCCGGGCCGAGGTCTCCGCCGAGGCGGACTTTTACGGTGCCATGGACGGCGCGTCGAAATTCGTCAAGGGTGACGCGATCGCCGGCATCGTCATCATCATCATCAACCTGGTCGGCGGCATCGCGATCGGCATGATTTCGCTCGGACTGTCCGTCACCGAGGCCATGAGCACCTACTCCCTGCTCACCATCGGCGACGGCCTCGTGACGCAGATCCCGGCCCTGCTGATGGCGGTCTCGACCGGCATGATCGTGACCCGCTCCAACGCGGAGTCCGACATCGGCGAGGCAGCCTCCGGCCAGCTCACCCAGTCCCGCAACGCACTGATGATCGCGGGCTGCGCGGCACTCCTGATGGCCCTGATCCCGGGCATGCCGATCATCCCGTTCGTGGTGATCGGGCTGGGTCTGATCCTCTTCGCCCGCCGGATCAAGGCAGGGGAGAGCCGCGACCAGGCGGGCCGGGATGCCGGTGTCGCCGCCGAGGCGATGGCGCCCCGCTCCGACACACCAGAAGACCTGATCGAAACCATGCGGGTGCACGCCCTGGAGATCCTGCTGGCCCCTGACCTCGTCGACCTTGTCTCCGGAGCCCAGGACGACCTCCTGGCTCGCGTGCGTGCCCTGCGCCGCAAGGTTGCCATCGACCTCGGCGTGGTGGTGCCGCCCGTGCGCACCCGCGACAGCATGGACCTGCCCTCCTCCACCTATTCGATCCGGATCGCCGGCGTGGAGGCCGGCCGCGGGGTCGCCCCGGCCGGCAAGGTGCTCGCCCTCGGCGACGCCCTCGACTCGTTGCCGGGCCAGGCCACGGTGGAGCCCGTGTTCGGCCTCACCGGCAAGTGGGTGCCCAGCGAGATGCGGCACAGCGCGGAGATGACCGGGGCCACGGTCATCGACCGGGTGTCGGTGCTCATCACCCACCTGTCCTCGATCATCACCGGCAACGCGGCGAGGCTCCTCACCCGCGAGGACGTGCGGGTGCTCACCGAGGGGGTGCGGCTGGTCAATCCGTCCGCCGTGGAGGATCTGATCCCCGGACTGCTCTCCCTCGCCGAGGTGCAGCGCGTGCTGCAGGGTCTGCTCGCGGAGCAGATCCCGATCAACGACCTGCCCCGCATCTACGAGTCCCTCTCCCTGCGCGCCAAGGTGTCGAATGACCCGGAGGGCCTGATCGAGACGGCCCGTCAGGCGCTGGGCCCGGCTCTCACAGCGCAGTATCTCGACGACGGGCTGCTCCGGGTGATCATGATCGAGCCTGCCTTGGAGCAGTCCATGCTCGAGGGGATGCGTCCCTCCGACCAGGGCACCCAGATCATGTTGGAGCCGAACCGGGTCGACGCCATTCTCGGGTCGCTGAAGGAGGCGCTGGGCAACGTGGAAGCGGCCGGACTCTCCGCGGTGCTGGTCTGCGCGCCGGCGCTGCGCCCGGCCATCCGTCGACTAGTGTCGGCGCAGTCCGGCGGTATCTCCGTGCTGTCCTATCAGGAGGTCACCTCGGCGAACGTGGCCATCGAAACGGTGGGAGTGGTACGTGGAACCGAGTCGATTTCAGCTTGAGGGTTCATCCCTCCAGGAGCTGAAGGCACGCATCCTCGCCGAGCACGGTGCGGATGCGCGCATCGTGGCCGCCGAACGGGTCACCGTCGGCGGCATCAAGGGCTTCTTCGCCCGCCGGCACATCGAGGTCACGGTCGAGGTGCCGGAGCGGCGGAGGCGCGCGGCCCACTCCCGACTCGACGTGCAGGCCCGGCTCGGCATCGCCGCGCTTCTCGACGATGCCGACGCGGCGGAAGCGGGTTTTCCCCGGGCCGCGGCACCCGTCTCCTCCCCGCCCCTGTCGACCGCGACGGACGGCTTCGCCCGCCTGATGGACGAACTCACCTTCGCCACCCAGGAACCCATCCCGCCGGTGCTGCCCACTCCCGCGCCGCCCGCCCCCGCCCCGGCGGCCGCCCAGGGGGGCGGCAGGCGCAGGGACGCCCGGCTGAGAGAGAGTGAGCAGGCGGCCGCCGAAGCGGCGGTGCCGCGGCCGCTCCCGGGTGTCGGAAACCTCGTTCTCGTCGTCGGGTGGCAGGATGCCGCGGTGCGGATTGCGCGGGAGCTGGCCGTGGCGCATGGTTCGGCTGAGGTCCTCGTGGCCGGCGCGATCGACGACGGAGCGCCTGCCGCGGCCGGGCTCGCGCGCATCCTCGACCGGCGCACGGCGCTGGAGGCACGGGCCAGGGGAGTCAAGCTCGGACAGACCGGAATTCTGGCCTTCGGTCTGGGTGCCGACCCGGCCACGGCGGACATCTACGCCGCATTGGTGGCCGCGCTCGGTGCCGAGCAGGTCTGGCTGGTCGTCGATGCCGGCCGCAAGCCCGCAGACACCGCCCGGTGGGCGGCTGAGGTTGCCCAGAGCGTGCACGTCGACGCGATCGCGGTGACGGGCTATGGCGACACCGTCTCGCCTGAGACCGTCGATGAGCTGCAGATCCCCATCGGTTGGGTCGACGGCGCCCCCGCCGAGGCCAGCACCGTGGCCGGAATGCGGCGACGGCTCGCGGGCCGGCCCGACCGGTCAAGCTAGGCTGGACGAGTGCTGGTTCTAACACGCAAACAGGGGGAGAAGATCCTCATCGGTGACGACATCGTCATCACCGTTCTCGACGTGCGCGGTGACAGCATCCGGATTGGCGTCGACGCTCCCCGGGGCGTGCGCATCCAGCGGGACGAGGTGCTCCGCGCCGTGACCGAGGCGAACATCGCGGCGAGTCTCGCGGGTCAGGGTGACGACGACGCCGAGGCCCGCCTCAAGGCCACCCTCGCCCTCCTTCCCACCGCGCCGCCCGCCGAATAGCACGCCGCGCCCCGCCCCGCCGCGCCCCGCCGCCGCCGCCCGGTGGTCGAGCCTGTCAAGACCCGGGACGAGAGCCGCGCCCTACAGCCCCACCGCCTTGCTCGGCAGTGCGATCAGTGTCTGTTCCGGGTCGTTCTCCACCGGTGGCCGCAGCCAGTGTTGCGTTCCGGTGCGGGTGATCTTCCAGTGCTGGTTGTGCAGCAGTAGGTGGTGCGGGTGGCAGAGCAGTACTCCGTCGGCGAGGTTGGTGTCTCCGGTGTCGGTGAGCCAGTCGTTGATGTGGTGGGCTTCGGTCCAGGCTGGTGATCGGTCGCAGTCGACCCACCGGCATCCGCCGTCGCGCACTCCCATCTCGGCGCGTTGTTTCTCGGTGGAGAGTCGTTCGTCACGGCCGACGTTGATGATTTGGCCGTTGTCGTCGAACTTGGTGCCGCGGGTGCCGGTGTCGCAGAGCAACCGGTCGATGGTTTCCTGCGAGATGGGGACCGGGTTGCCTTCGATCTGCCCGTGAGCGGCGGGTTTGGCGGGACCCGGCGCGGCGGGTTCGGCTGTGAGGGCTTTCTCGGTCACGATCACGCGCACCGCCGGGCGGCGTCCGCGTTGATCTGCTCGGTGCTGCGCGGGTCGTCCTGCTTTTTTTGGGCCCAGGCGGCGCGTTCCGGGTCGACGAAGCGCACTCCGCCGCGGCGGGGGCTGGTGATGGAGTCGAAGGTGGAGAGCACGAACTCGCCGTCTTCGGGGGCGAAGAGCCCGTTCAGGCGCACGTTGCCGTTGCTCAGCCGGTAGACCTTCAGGGAGCGGTCGTCGTGGGCCTGCTTCTCGCGGGCGGCGATGCCGGCCTGATCGAGCCGGTCGCGCATCCGGCGGGCCCGTTTGAAGACCTCGTCGGCATTCAGTGACGGTGCCTCGGTGAGGAGCGCCGCGAGGGCCACCCCGAGCTTCTCCGCGGTAACTGCCGCGTCGATCTGGCCGAGCCCGGCCCGGATAGCCTCGGCCGCGTCAACCGAGAGCGTGCCGGCGGTGACGCCCCGGGCGACCGGCGCCTGCCAGGGCACCCTCGCGGTGAACGCCGCGACGCCGACAGCATCCGCGACGTCGACAGCATCGGCATCGGCGTCGGCGTCGGGCGTCGAG